>JAGOEH010000024.1 GCA_017997825.1 Candidatus Delongbacteria bacterium
GGGCCAATCCGTTTCAGAGCCGGAAAATTTTGTTATTTAAGCCTGTATGGTTTATCTTAATTGTCACTATTGTTATCATGGGTACTATCCAGTGTATTTATCACTATGGAATGAAAACGATCGTTCGTGAGACCGAATCCCAGTATCGTCAGAATTTGATCCAGATTGTTTCCATTGCCCGCAATGCGGTTGAACCGGTTCTTATCAAATTTCGGTCCGGTGAAATCGATCGCAGGACCGCGCTGGATCAAATCCGGACTACAGTCCGATCTATGACCTATCAGGATCAGTATGGAAATAATTATGTCTTTATGAGTTCTTATCAGGGAATTATGCTGGTTCAGCCTTATGAATCGGAAAAAGAGATGACGGATCAATGGGATCTGCAGGATGTGAACGGGTTGTATATCATACGGGAACTGGTGAAGGCGGCGCAAACCCAGCCCAATGGTTCCTTTGTCCGGTATTACTACTATTTGCCCAAAGTTCATGAACATCAGGAAAAACTAGTTTACGTCATTGGATTGAAAGAGCTCGAATGCTATATCGGTACCGGTATGTATATGCAGAAAGCCATTGCTGAACATCAGGTTATGATTAGAACAATACAATATGCCTCGATCGGTTTGTTTGGATTGGTTTTCATTCCTGTTCTGATTTCAATCGTTTTTGTTTTGGGTTGGAATAAGCGTTTATCCGCTGAGATCATCAATCGGAAACAGATAGAATCGGAGTTGATTAAAAGTGAAACCCAGTATCGATCGATTTTTAATAATGTGATGGAGGGGATCTTTCAGACCAGTCTTGACGGTTATTTTATTAAGGTCAATCCTGCTTTGGCCCGTATTGCCGGATATGATTCTCCACAAGAGATGATTGACAGTCATGTTCGTATCGATCAGCAATACTATCTTAAAAAAATTGATCGGGAGATTTTTTTAAAAATTGTCGAAGAAAAGGGATTCATCAAGGATTATGAATTGAAACTGAAACGGCGTGACGGGAGTTTCGGCTGGGCCATGATCAGCGCCTGGGTGGTCCGTGATGAAACGGGCAAGACGCTGTATTATGAAGGAACGCTGGAGGATATCACCGAACAGCGCAAAGCGGAAGAGGAACTGATTGTTTCACGAAAGCAGCTCAATGATATTCTGCAGGCGGCTTCAGAGTTCTCGATCATGGCCACAGATCCGGATGGGACTATTACCCTGTTTAATCGGGGAGCCGAACAGATGTTGGGGTATACAGCTGAAGAGATGATTGGAAAAACGACCCCGCTGCTGTTTCATACCGAATCCGAGGTTGCAGCGCGAAGCCGGGAATTGGCTCATGAGTACCGATCCCCGATCGATGGATTCAGGGTTTTGACCCTCAAACCCGATCTGGAAGGTTTCGAAACCAGGGAATGGACCTATACTCGCAAAGATGGTTCTTCGTTTCCCGTATTGCTGGTAGTTAATTCCGTCCATTCCGAACAAGGGGAAATCACCGGATATCTGGGGATTGCCTCTGATATAACCCTTCGTAAACGTAATGAGATGATCCTTCGTGAGAACGAAGAGCGGCTGAAGGTCATCACCACCAATCTGCCGGGAGTGGTATTTCAGTTTCGAATCGACTCCGGCGGCCACTTCAGTATGCCCTATACCAGTGAACGGCTGCAGGAGATTGTCGGTATTTCTAATCAGGAGCAGGATCTCTATTCCGCTTTGGTTAACCGGATCGTCCCGGACGATCGCGCTCGTTTTGAAGCCGAAATTCATACCGCTATCACGGAGTGTAAACCTTGGGATTTTGAAGGGCGATTCTTCGATGCCTCGGATCAGATCAGATGGTTTCATGGTCTGTCTCTACCAAGCCGATATGAGGATCACCTGGTTTTTAACGGGATTCTTCTGGATATTACCAGTCGGAAAAGGGCCGAGGAAATGTCGAATCTTTCCGAGGAAAAATTCCGAAAAATTTTCATGACCGTTCCCGATGGAATTGCAATCACCCGGATGAATGACGGTTTGTTGATTGATGTTAACCGGGGATTCGAGGAGATTACCGGATGGAATGCCCAGGAACTGGTCGGTATCACATCCGTAAGGATCGGTTTTTGGAATGATCCGCGAGAGCGGTCCTGGATGGTTGATGCCCTAAAACAATACGGTCAAGTGCTTTATCAGGCAACCCGTTTTAAGCGAAAAGACGGAGCTGTTCGGTCCGGAATCTATTCCGCCCGATCGATTCAGATTGCCGATACCTGGTATATCATCTTCGTGGTTTCTGATGTCACTGACCGCATTCGGCTTGAAGATGAACGCCGTAAAATGGAACAGCAATTGTTTCAGTCCCAGAAGATGGATGCCATCGGCCATTTGGCCGGAGGACTGGCTCATGATTTCAATAATATTCTGATGGGAATTCAAGGCGCTATCTCGCTGATCCGTTTGGATACTCCCTCCGATCATCCTCATTTCCTGCGTCTGGGAATGATTGAGGATCGTATCCAGCGTGGTTCTAAACTAACTCACCAATTGCTGGGATTCGCCAAAGGGGGCGTCTATGAAATTAAAACGGTTTCCATCCATGATCTGATCAAAAAGAGTCTTCAATTTTTCAGTGAAACCCGAAAGGATATTCAAACCCAGTTCGATCCGGCGGAGGGGGATGATCGGGTTGAGGTTGATTCCGGTCAGATTGAACACGTGTTGCTCAATCTTTTTATCAATGCCGGACATGCCATGCCTCATGGAGGGCGGTTGATGGTCAAAACCCTGCCTGTCACCTTCCATGAAGAACGACTGGCTGTTTTCAAGATTAAACCCGGATCCTATATCAAACTGACGATTGCCGATACCGGGATCGGAATGGATAAAGAAACGCTGTCCAGGATTTTTGAACCTTTTTATACAACACGAGCGGATCAGGGGGGGACCGGATTGGGATTAGCCCTGGCTTACGGCATCATTCAAAAGCACGGGGGAATAATCCAAGCCGATAGTGAGCCTGGCCATGGTTCTGTCTTTTCCATCTATCTTCCGCTTTCCGAACACCATACTCAATCCGGTCAACCATCTAAATCCCCTTCCCTGATAGCGGGTTACGGGGGGATTTTGTTGGTGGACGATGAATCCATGATTCTGGATACGGCTTCCTTGATGCTTTCTTCACTGGGATATACTGTATATCCTGCGATTGACGACCGCAAGGCTCTTTCATTGTTTCAAGCCAACCATCATTCGATTCGTTTGATTATCCTGGATATGATTATTCCCGGAATGGATGCCGACCGAATGCTGAGTGAATTGAAACAAATCGATCCAGGTTGTAAAATTATTCTTACCAGCGGCTACGGGCCTCAGGGAGAGGTCCAACGATTGATTGATAAGGGATGTGACGGATTCATCCAAAAACCTTACTCAATGGGAATGCTGTCCCAGACTGTCCATCAGGCTCTGAATCCTCCGTCTTCTTTCGATCATAATTAGCTTGCCGGTTTAGCAATTTGGGCTTGACAAATTTCAGATGCTTGATTATACACTGAATTGATTGGTGATGCCGGCGGCCGGCTGAATACCCGGTCGGCCGGTGAAGCTGGTAGTGTAGAGTTGAGAGCTGTTCTAAACGAGCATACAACGATGAAACGGATCATTTCATGAATCCGGGAGGAGAAAATAAATGCCGCAAATACTGATTGGGAAAGGAGAACAGCCGGTTTACCTTTCCGCCAAGTATGCCAACCGGCATGGCTTGGTAGCCGGCGCGACCGGAACCGGAAAGAGTGTTTCATTACTGGTGCTGGCTGAAGGATTTTCACGCATGGGAGTTCCGGTATTCATGGCGGATGTCAAAGGCGATATAGCGGGATTGTCTCAGGCGGGTACCATGAATGATAAGATTCAGCAACGAATCGGCCAAATCGGGATTCCGGATTACTCCAATGAAGCCAATCCGGTTGTTTTCTGGGATTTGTACGGGCAAAACGGTCATCCGGTCAGGACGACCATTACCGAAATGGGGCCGAATCTGTTGGGACGGATTCTGGAACTGAATGATGTCCAGTCCGGAACCATGGAAATCGCATTCAAACTGGCTGATGATCAGGGGTTGTTATTGCTTGATCTGGATGACTTGCGGGCCTTGCTCAATTTTGTAGCGGAGAATCGCAAAACCATCTCTTCTGAGTATGGATTGGTCAGTACCCAGTCCGTGTCAGCTATTCAGCGTGCTCTGCTGACCCTGGAACGGGAAGGGGGTGAATCCCTATTCGGTGAACCGGCCCTGGAGCTGGGTGATCTGATGCGGACTGATTTCAGCGGTCGGGGAGTGATCAATATTTTAGCCGCCGATCAATTGATTCTAAAACCCCGCCTTTATTCCAGCTTTCTATTGTGGCTGTTATCCGAATTGTTTGAAAACCTGCCGGAAGTGGGTGATTTGGATAAACCCAAACTGGTTTTCTTTTTTGATGAAGCCCATCTTCTGTTTGATGATGCCCCTGCCGTTCTTCGCCGGCGCATTGAGCAGGTTGTTCGGATTATCCGTTCCAAAGGGGTGGGAGTCTATTTCTGCTCTCAATTCCCGGATGATATGCCGAATGAGATTCTAGGTCAATTAGGCAATCGCATCCAGCATGCTTTGAGGGCTTATACCCCACGTGATCAGAAAGCCGTTCGTACGGCAGCCGAAACATTCGTCCCCAATCCCCGTCTGAATGTCGAACAGGCCATTTCCCAACTGGGCGTTGGAGAGGCCCTGGTTTCGACCCTGATGGAAAAGGGGATTCCGATGCCGGTGGAACGGACTTTAATCTGTCCTCCCCGCAGCCGGATCGGTGCCATTACCCCCCAGGAGCGTCAATTGATCCGGTCACGCAGTCCGATCGGGACCAAATATGATACGCCTGTCAACCGGGAATCGGCTTATGAGATCCTATCTCGGCGTGCCATGCCCGAAGAGGAAGGGGCAGCTTCTCCGGTAGTGTCCAATGAGCCGTCATCGGGAGGCAAATCCGCCAAGAATGAAACCCAGACGAAAGGCGGGGGAATACTGGGTGAATTGCTATGGGGTACCGGCCGACGTCAGGGCATGGTGGAAACTATGGCTAAACAGGCGGTCAGAACCATGGGCGGTCAGATCGGCCGCCAAATTCTCCGGGGTCTGTTGGGGGGAATTCTGGGAGGCCGAAAATAAATGTCGAATTCTGAATCCATCATCCTTGGATGTCACGGTCCGACGAATGCGGAAACTGGATTCCAATCCATGATTCCTCTGTGGATCGCTGATCGGCAAGGATACTAACACGTCTAACGAAACGATAACACCAATGCCTGAAAATTCAAATGAACTGTGTCTGCTGGTTTGTGAACGATTTAAACGGGAAACCGAGCGGGTATTACAGCTTGATGATTTTTCGGATGTTTCGATGCGCATCGATTCGAATCTCGGTAAAATAATCCGGAATGATATCCAACCCGCCGGCTCCTGTTTCTCAAAAACTATCCATTCCTCGGAGATGGTGATCTGCGACGGGTGTTTGTCCAAACCCGATCCACTCCTGCCTGATATCCATTATTCGGCCGGCCGATGTCTTGATAGGCTGGCCGGCCAAACCTATCTCCATGATCTTTATCGTCAGAGAGCCCTGGTAATCAGCCCGGGTTGGCTGGCCAACTGGAAACATGAACTCCGGGCATGGAATCTTACATCCGATTCCATACCATCCTTTTTCTCCGAACATTTTTCAAAGCTGGTTCTGCTGGATACCGGCGTCGATCCGGAGAGTAACCGGGACATGGCCGTTTTGGCCGATTATCTCAATCTGCCGTCTCAGATTGTGCCGATCGGATTGGATCATTTCACCCTGGTACTGAATCGGATGGTGATGCGGCGGCGGCTGGATAACTCGATTCGGGAAAACCGGATTTCCACCGATAAAATCAATCGCCGATTGACCGAGCAGGCTGCCGCTCTGGAAATGCTGGTCGGATTGACCCATATTCGAACCGAAGAAGAGGTGATCGATCAAATTCTGAATCTGTTCATCATGTTCGCTCCTCAACAGGTAATCTATGCTTCGATCCTGGACGGTCAAATCATCAACGTTTATTCCAATCCTGTCATGCCGCCGGAAACAATCCGCGCTCAGGCCTGGCTGAAAAATCTTCCGGACGACGACGAACGGATCGAGAATGATAACAGCTTTATGGTATCTATGGTTTATCAGGATCAACGGGTCGGTCTCTTACGTGTTCAATCGGTGGCTTTTCCGGAATATATCCGGGACTATCGGGATGTTGCAATTTCTCTGGCTAAGCTGTGTAGCCTGGCTATCGCCAATTCCCGTTTGTTTCAGAGAGTCCAGCAACTGGCGATTACCGATCCTCTGACCGGATTGTTCAATCGCCGTCATTTCTTCGAACTAAGCGGCAATGAATTCGGTCGGACTCGCCGCTATGATCGTTCTCTGGCCGCTATGATGCTGGATATTGACCACTTTAAAAAAGTTAATGATCGCTATGGTCATGCCGTCGGAGACCAGGTTCTGATCGAAGTGACCCGCTGCTGCCGTCAGCAGCTCAGAGATTGTGATATTTTTGGCCGATACGGAGGTGAAGAATTTGTGATCCTGATGCCGGAAACCTCTCTGGATCATGCAATGATTGCCGCCGAACGGCTGCGATCTTCGGTTTCCAATCTGGAAATCCATAATCAACACCAGGTTTTAAATGTAACCATCAGCCTTGGAGTCGCCATGCTGAACCCGGAGTGCCGGGATTTGGAGGAATTGCTGGATTGGAGCGATCGGGGATTATATCAGGCCAAAAACAGCGGCCGCAACCGGGTCTGCCTGTATGATCCTTTTGCGGTTTCTGACGAGAAATAACACTTTCCATCGGGTCCGTTCGATTATGGCTATTTCTAAAGATACAGAATAGGGTGAAACCGGGACTCACTGCCCTGCCGGCCGGCCGGCGGATGAGGAAGAATGTGTTAAATGAAACGACGCAGCGGCGGTTTATGGTCGATGATGGGATTAATCCTGTGGATGATCATTGAGGGGGGGATTAACGATGTCTATAGCTGATTCGGTTAAATCGGAAGAACGAATGATCGCGGTGGAGGGAGGAAAGGTATGGTGCCGAATAGTCGGGGGTGACCGCCCCGGAATTCCCCTGATGATCCTGCATGGGGGGCCCGGAGCACCCCACGATTACCTGGAAGGATTGGAGGTACTCGCGGATCAGAGACCGGTGGTGTTCTATGACCAGTTGGGTTGCGGCAACTCCGAGCGACCGAATAATCCCGAGTTGTGGAATACTCCCCGTTTTGTCCGTGAATTGAATAGGGTCATCCAGGAATTAGAATTCAATGAGGTTCATCTTCTGGGCCAATCCTGGGGGTCTATGCTGGCGGTCGAGTATCTGATTCAGTATGGTTCCGGACAAGTCAAAAGCCTGATTCTCTCCGGTCCCTACCTCAGTACGCCCCGTTTTATGGTCGATCAGCGCCGTCATGTGGATGCCCTGCCCGACGAGATTCGCCGGACCATCCTGAAATGTGAAGAAAATCGCGATTTTAAATCACCGGCTTACCAGCAGGCCATGATGGAATTTTATCGCCGGCATGTCTGCAGATTGGATCCCTGGCCTGATTGTCTGCTTCGAACATTCGAAAAAACAGGAGAATCCGTTTATCATCTGATGTGGGGACCCAGTGAATTCACCGTCACCGGAAGCCTTTTGAATGCCGATCTGACCCCCCGCTTGGGCAGCATCGCTATCCCGGTCATGCTGACCTGCGGTCAGTTTGATGAGGTTACTCCCAAAACAACCGAATACTATGCTTCACTTTTTCCTAAAGCCTCCGTTTATGTTTTCCCCGATGCTTCCCATGAACATCATCTGGAACAACCCGAACTTTTTATAAAGGTGATTGTTGAGTTTCTTGAATTGGTGGAACGCTGACCTTTCTCTCTATTGTTGTTTTAACAACTGATTTATGTTACTTTAAAAAGGACGATTGATGATGGTGGGTTTATGATAGTTACCATTATAGCTGAAAGAGAGGATGGAGTTGCTGGTTATTTCAGCCGGTATGCCCAAATCCGGAAGTGCTTATATCTATAATATTATCAACCAGTTGATGATTCAGTCCGGCATGTCCGATGGGGGGGACATTAAAGAACGATTTCATCTGGAGATGCTCCTCAAAGGCACTAATAACCGGATTGATATTAATTGCCGAAAGATTGATATGGTCCGGTTATGGTTGATCAGTTTGATGTATAAGAGTTTTGCCGTTAAAACCCATCTCCATCCGGACCGGATTCCAAAATGGATGATAAGGCTGGGTTTGATCAAAATCATTTATATCTATCGCGATCCTCGGGATGTGCTGGTTTCTGCCATGGATAGAGGAAAAAAGGAAATTGCGGGGAATCGTGAAGGTTATTTTACCCGATGTGTGGATTTTGATGCGGCATTATTGGAAGTAAAGCGATGGATTCAAAATGGACAAGCCTATCTAAAGCTGAATAAAGCCCTTATTGTCCGCTATGAAGAATTACACGATCATCCTGAGGTTTGCCTGCAAAGGATTGCCGCTTTTTTAAGACTCAGGGTGTCTCCACTGGTTGCCCCAAAAATACTCTATCAATTTAGCGCTGACAATCCTGAGGTTCCCGGGGGAAAACTGAATCTAAACCAAGCCAGGATCGGACGCTATAAGGATGCGCTTTCAGCTGAGCAACAAAAGGTCTTAATGGAGGTTCTTGGGACTTCAATTCGAGAGCTCGGTTATGGAACAGGCTAGGGAAAGGGGATAACCCATTGTCTTACCTGGTAAAAGGATTTTATACCGTGATACAGGGAATTTGGGAATTGCCTCAAAACCTGGTTGGGATTCTGGTGATGATGATTTTGATTCCAAAAATCCGGCAGATCCATCGATGGAGGCAACGTATCCTGATCCGGATTTCAGGATTTGGAGTCAGTCTTGGATCTTTTATTTTCTGGTATGATCCGGGTCCGGCGACCTGCCGGAATCGAACCGATATCCTTCGCCATGAACTGGGGCATTCCGTTCAATCGAAAATTCTGGGCCCGTTGTACCTTCTGATCGTCGGCATCCCCTCTGCATGCCGCTATCTCTATGCCCTGAGATATTTCCAGGCCAAAAAGCAGGTCTGGACGGGGTATTATCATGGTTACCCGGAAGCGTGGGCGGATCGTCTTGGATACGGCTTGGATTTACCCGAACAGCCGGGAGCATCGGCTGATGCAGATCATATTAATCATCCATCCAAAAGAGGAGTCCTGTATGGCAATCAAAAAGATTAGACGATTGGGTGTCCTGTCGGTGGCAAAACTGTATGGCATTTTGACCGGATTGATTGGATTATTGGCCGGTGTGATGCTGGCAATCGTGGGATCGGTCATGAAAAATCTGTCTCCATCGTTGGGGATGATCAGTGATTTCGGTATGGCCGCCGTAATTGTTATGCCGATTATCTACGGCTTGATCGGATTCATCGTCGGTGCTGTTATTGCCTGGATATACAATCTCTTGGCCGGCCTGATCGGAGGAATTGAAGTGGACCTGGAGGATCCTCCAACCGAATAAAAATCCGGTCAAATTCTTTTTCATGCTTGATTTATAGAGTTGTTTTTAATTCTAATTTTTAAATAAGTTACCCCTGTCATACCGGGTTTTGTATTATAACTCATAGAATCGATAATTAAATGCTTAATCCGATGATGCGTCAATTTAAAAAAAAATCTTTGATAACAGGGGGGATCGCCGGGTTGGTGTTCCTTTTCAATCAGGTTGCGGTATGGAAACCCAACTACCTGCTGCATGATGATCCGGCACGGTATGGTGCGGTGAATTGGGGTTATTTCCCCTATTCATGGATCAAATACAATCTGATTCTGCCCTTTACCGAATGGATCAGTTGGCATGTGATGGTCATCTCTCCTTACCTGGAACGTGAATTGTATATTATCCTTTTTCTGATACCGATTTCGATCATGCTGTATCGGTTATATTGCCATGCTTTCGGTTTTTCACGAATAACGGCGATGACGGCAGCCTTGTTACCGGCAATTCTTCCGATGCAGACCGAGATTCCTTCCGGAATCAATATGTCCTATGTCGTTTGGGGATTCTTTTTTATCGTCATCTCGATGGTTACGGGTGTCGCATATTTGGAGTCTCAAAATAGCAACCGAATCCGATGGTGCTGCGCTTCATGGGCAGCCTATCTGATGGCTACTCAAATTATGGAGATAGCTGTTTTTATGTCCCCCCCGCTGGTTATGCTATGGTTATCCAAGCGGAAAGTCGGATCTGGAAATCTATATCTTGGTCTGGGATTCATTGGAATCGGATTAATCAAGTTGGTTCAGATGATTATTTTTCCACGGAAGTCCTTTCAGTTAAATCCGCTGGAAATCATAATTGACCGGATAGCTGTATTTGCTACATGGATTATGCCTCTTCCGAATATTTTCGGATATGCTGCTCTGGCGGTGGGGATTGGAATCATCATGGCGGCTTGTGTAATTCGTAGACAGAGATCAGCGGTCAATCCCGTATCGGTCCTTTTTTTTTCAGGTTATTCTTCCTGGAATCAGGAGCAGTTTCGATTCATTTTTTTTGCTTTATGGGTGATTTCTTCTATTCTGCCCGCTATTCTTTTAAGTTATGTTTTTACGCTCCGCTACGGATTCATCGCTGCTTATGGCGCCATTCCATTGCTATTACTCTCCATTGAAATCATCATTGACCGATGGCTGCCACGTTCCTCGATCATAATCCCTTTGTTTTTTTCTGCGTTAATTCTGGTTTCTGGAATCAGTCGTTTTAGTTATATCAACCACTATCATATCGAGAAGAATAGAGCTTTTAATATTATATCCCGGGATTTACGTCAGAAAGAGTTTCCCGGAAATTCTCAGATTGTGATTACTACTATCGACCCCGGCTTTCCGATCGGATGGTACAGGTCAAGCGGTCAGCTTCAGTATATGACAAAACGAAAGGATATAACAGGATTGTTGGTATCGAAAAAAATGGATGATTATACTCGTTTTGTTGATCATTTTGATCCATCGCTTAGAGGATGCGAACAAAGGTATGCCGCGACGGGATTGACTCTGAATCAACCTCTTTTTATGTTCAATTATGATAGTAGCCTATCAAGATTAATCCCGCTCTATTATGTTCTTCAATGGCGTTCTCCGACAATCGATGTTCCATGGACAATCTTCCGGTGCGATTCGATTAGCGGGAAAATCGATTCCTTGGTATCCGGTAAGGGAATAAAAGATTATCAGGTGGTGCTGGAGAAACTTAAAGCATTGGGGATCGATCAGCGGGATATCCTGTGGGGAATGGTAACGGAATCGGAATTGAAAAGACGGCAAGAAGTGAATCAATGATGTGGCTGTTCAATGAGGGAGTTGATTGACCCTACAACCTACAACCGGCCGGATCATGGAACGGACGGCCAGAACGCCGGTGGAGAAAGCGGCTTGGAGATTGTAGCCGCCGGTATCGCCGTCAATATCCAGTATTTCTCCGGCCAGGTAAAGATTTCGGATGATCCTGGATTCCATGGTTTTGGCGTTAACCTCGCTCAAATTGATTCCGCCGGCTGTTACCATGGCTTGTTCAAATCCCCCGACCGACTGAATCTCCATCGGAAATCCCGTAAGCATATCAATCAGATAGGTACGGTGAGAGCGGCTCAATTGATTGATCGGAAACGATAAAATCGATCCGATACCGACAGCCGGGTTGTGTTCCAGGGTTTCAAGCCAGCGTATCGGAAATCCGAGAATTTCATGGAAATAGGTTTTGAGTATTATTTTCCCGCGCCGTCTGATCTGCTCATTGAGCTTTTGATGGAATGATTCCGGTGAATTGTCGTTCAAAAAATCCAGACTGAGTGTGTCATGGGCGCGTGCCATTCGGGAGAGATGGAGGATACCTGGTCCCGACAAGCCGTTATGGGTCAGCAGGACGGTTCCGCACTGACGATGAACCAGGTGCTGATGGCGGTATAACCGGATGCCGATCATGGGAAATGAGATCCCGGCGCAGGCAGCGAAGGGGTACTTCTTGATTCTGAAGGGCGACAACCCCGGATGCAGCGGGGTGATGGTATGCCCCAGGCCGGCTGCCAATCGGCAGCCGTCACCGTTGGAACCGGTAACCGGATAGGACAACCCTCCGCCGGTCAGCAGGATTCTGGATGCCGGATAAACGGTTCCGGCCGTATGGATTAGAAACCCGGCATCCGCCCTTTCGATTCGGATGACCGCTTGAGAACCGACAATCTTTAGGCCCGGTTTTTTTGAACATATCCGGAGCAGGCACTCCAGAATGTCGGATGCCCTTAAACTGGATGGAAAATATTTGCCCCGGTCAGTGCAAATAAAGTCGATCCCTTGCTGCCGGAACAGGTTCAACAGATCATGATTGGTGAATTGAAAGAGGGCATTTTTCAGAAAATTAATCGCTTCCGGATTGTAGTGAATGAGAAAATCCCGGATCGATCCGTCATGCGTCAGATTGCATTGACCGTTTCCGGTCATGAGCAGCTTGCGGCCGCAATGGCTGTTCTTTTCAAGTAGTAATGATTTCCATCCCTCCGGAAGATGGGCCGCCGCCGCCAATCCGGCCGCTCCGCCTCCAATAATGACGCACTCATAGCCGGTCATCGTTCATCATTTCCCTTTCCGATCAGAGCCCTCTGATCGGAAGTCAAGATAATCCAAGCGTTCCGGTTTGTCAAGCATGATTCTGTTTTTCCGCTTTAGGAATAAACCATTACCGAAAACTGTCGGCGCGGAGAGTCCGGCCGGTAACCAATTTCCCTTACGGGTCGGCTCTCCGGTATGACCCGGTTGATTGGGTTTGTCGTTGTAAGGTTTGATGATCAGAAAAAATCGAATGAGCAGTGACTTTTGAATAATAAAGGATGAAAAACATCCAAGTCGATTAAATGTATGGATTGATGTCGGATCGGGATAAAAGCGAAAGGAAACCGCAATGAAAAGCTATCGTCAGGAACTATGGTTCAATATCCCCCATCGTTTCGAACTGATCAATATCACCTCACAGGTGGCGGAGGTGTTACAGCGCTCCGGTATCCGGGAAGGATTGTGTCTGGTGAACGCCATGCATATCACGGCCTCGGTGTTTATCAATGATGATGAATCGGGATTGCATGCCGATTATCGGGACTGGCTGGAAGAATTGGCCCCGCATGAACCGATATCACATTATCGGCACAATCGGACCGGCGAGGATAATGGGGACGCGCATCTCAAACGTCAGGTCATGGGACGTGAGGTAGTGGTGGCCGTTACGGAAGGCCGTTTGGATTTCGGCCCATGGGAACAGATTTTCTATGGGGAGTTTGATGGTTGCCGCCGAAAACGCGTACTGGTCAAGATTATCGGAGAATGATGGAATCCTGCGGCCGGGGATCGGGGAGAACGCTTCCCTCGTCATTAATCTGAAGCCCGGAGGATGGAATCCCGGCAGTCAACTCGCGGATCAAGCCGATGGTTGTGCCGCTGGAATCGGGATAGGGAACCCCTTTGATGGTGCCATAGGTGCCCTGCTGCATCGGGATAATCTGTCCCCGCATAAAACGGCCCACTGAATCGAGTTCGGCTTCCAGGATCAAGGTGTTCCGATTCTGACCGGTGGTGTTGAAGGTACCGTGGGTTAAAAAATTACCCAGGGAAAAGGCGACCAAGCGATCCTGAATCCGTTTCATTCCCCGCACCACATGAGGGCCGTGTCCCAGGATCAAATCCGCTCCGGCTTCGACCGCAGAATGGCAGAAGCGGTAAAGGTTTCCCCGGGGTTCCGTCAGCATCATTTCATTACTATCGGGGATCTCCATGACCGATTCTCCTTCGGCTCCTCCATGAATGCTGAGGATCACGATATCGGCGGTGGAATCCGCCTGCCGGATCAGATCCAGGGCTTTTTCCGGCTGATAATAAAAACTGGTGTGATAGCTCAGCCAACTGATCCCGATTAAGGCGATCCGTTTTCCTCGGATGGTGACCGATTCGATCTGATTCTTTTCTCCTATGGTAAGAATTCCCTGCCGGTTCAATCGGTCATGGGTTTCGATCAATCCGGGATTGCCGAAATCCAGGGCATGATTATTGGCCAGGCTGAACAGGGTAAACCCGGCGGTTTTCAGTTCGGCGGCATAGCCGGGTGGGATGCGGAATGCATAGATTCGACCTTTGTAGGGTTTTTTCCGGCATTCCGGGTGAGTGGTCATCGCTCCCTCCAGATTGCCCATTACCATATCGGGATTGTTGTGAGTCAGAAACGGTCTCAGGTGGCTGAAATCAGCCCGGGGAAGATCATCCATAAAATCACTGCCCGGCATGACATCCCCGACCGCTCGAATGATCAGACGAAAGGGTTCGGGCGATTCGGGCCGACTCTCTGTAATGCTGTCCCGGGGATTGCCGATGGAATCTGTTCCGGGTTTTTCCGATAAACTGGAATCGGACAGGCATGGGATTGAGTTGGAATCCGGCCGGAGGATCGGCAGGCTGCCGATTGTATCCATCAGACCTGATCGATCAGGATGTAGGCAGTCTGATCGGTCTTGGCCGTTTCCGAGAGAATAGAAACAGACGATAATAATCAGGAGTAGTGGTTTTTTCATCGTAATTGATCGATCAGCGAATGCAGTAACGGTGTTACCGGCTGCTGCCAGATCAATTCAAGCTGGAAGGATAGTCCGGTATCCCGGTCTCCAGCCTGATGGTTCAGGTTTTTAGCGTGCTCCCATCCGAATGATGTCCGAACCTGCTTTGAAAGGGAAGGCCGCCAGGTCAGACTCAATTCCATTCGATATCGTGAGGTCACGATTCCGGAAGGGAATTGGGTATCAGGGACCACGCTGCCCCGGTCGTCATAGACCGATCCCTCTCCCTTGGCTTGCCAGGCTCCAGCCAGAGCGGCCATCCAATGCCGTCCTAAAACCGATTGAAATCGGGTTTGAAGCTGATGCCCATCGGGCCCCATATAATGACCGATGATGGAATGATAGTGCAGGTACCGGTTCCAGACTTTGTTCTGTCCATAGACCCAGTTGTTGATTCGGGTGTACTCCATACTCCAATACCCGTGCAGCCAACCATGATTCATCATGTATTCGCTGCCGACGGTAAAGCTGATCTCATTGGGTTCCGATACCATATCATATTGAAAATCATCGATAAACCAATCCAGATAAAGATTCCATCGGGGATGGACCTTCCAAAAAAATTCCAGATCCAGAAACAGATTATCATCTTCGGAACTTTCTGAGGTGAACGGCAGGGCGGCGGTAAACTGTTCCAAGAAATAGATGGAAAACGGATTCAGATAATACCACTCGAGTTTTCGGGATTGACCTCCATAGAGTACCATCTCACTCAAAGCAATCTGGACGGCGGGAGTCAGTTGAAAATCGAGGCGGTGCGCTGAAAGATAGCGGTTGATCCGTTCCTTATAGTAATCATTGTTGGGTTGGGTGAAGATGTCATTGAGCTGGGCGGTGAAATAGGTGAATATAAAGCGCCGGCTTTGTTTCTGATAATGAATCATGGTCATGGGAGGGGCGTTGTCGGACAGCATCAGAGCTCCACTGGTCGGATGTCCCCAATAGAGCGGCTGTTTTCCCAAGGTCAGATCTCCCCATCGCGGATGACGGTAAATCAAAACAGTAATATCGTTCATACCGGCCAGATCGGAATTGGATGCCCCCCAACGATGACCGGGATAGCGGCTGTCGTGCAATCCCCGGGTATCCGCATAAAAGCGGCTGAAAAATGATAACCGGGTCGTCAACCGGTATTCCAAACTGAAGGCAGCTTTCAGACGATCCGTCAGGCTATCCGATAAACCAGTGTGTTGGACTGTTACCGTCTGATTTCTTAAACTCAATACGCCCATCATATCCGATGAGCAATCCGACCGGGTCTCTGTCAGCAATCGGGAGGCCCATAAAAGCTCAGGCGAGACCTGACCGCTCGAATCGCTGAGGAGCTTCTGATTCTGGAATAACCGGTAATGGGTGGAAAACGGGTGCTGGGCATGAAATTCCGTGTCGAATTGCAGCCAGCGATACCATTGATAATACTCATCATCGACCGGAATATAATGGATCGGATAAGCCGAGCTGGAACCCACTACGAAGATTAGGCTGAACAAAAAGAATAGTTTTATTTTAAGAATGATTTTTATCATTGTCATTTGGATATCAATCAAAGCATTCTGTCGTTTGGACTATGACAGAATGCTTTGATAAGATTGGTTGTCATTAGAACAGGATCGAATCCGGGTGAATCCGTCTGTTTAATCGACTACGATCACCAGGTATTTGATTTTTCTGAATTCTTCCTTGTCGATGACCTGAAAAATACTGCTGGTTTCACTTTCAGCCGTCAGAGTAAAGGAGTTGGGATTGTGGGGCGATACCACTTTGATTTTATTCAGTTCTTTTTCGATCTTGAAGGTGGTGTTTTCAATCAGGTTCAACGACTTGAAGCTTTTCATATTCATTTCCGACGACATCTGGGTTGTCTTCCGGATTCCCAGGATTCCGCCCTTTTCTTCGATAATGCCTTGTTCCTTCAATTGTTTCTTGGTGCCGATGGCATAGAATATGGTGTACATATCGGCTTCCTGTTTGGAAATCTCTTCCTTGTTCTGCTCAATTTCCTGGTCCCGAGCCTGAACCTTTTCCTTTTCGGTTTTGACTATCTCTTCCAGATTGGAAATTTTGAAGTTCAGGGTGTCCACGGTGGATTTCAGCCGGGTAATGAAGCTCTCTTTTTCATTCAGGGATTTGTTCAGCTTGAGAATGATTTTTTCCAACCCTTCAATCCTGACATCCGATTTGCTCAGTTTGTCTTCCAACTCCTGGATCTTCTGCTTGCTGAATTTAATATGATCGTCGATCGTTTGAATGGTGCCCAGGATTTTACTTTTCTTGGATTCCGCACCGGAATCACTAATCTCTTTGCTTCCGGAAATCTGTTCAATCATCAGTTCATTGGATGTTATCCGATCCAATGAGGACTCAATGTCGTTGATGGTTTGGGTGGCCTCGCTGAAAACCTGATTGACTTGAACATTTTCATTCTTGAGGTTGTTATTCTTGACAATCATCACAATCAGGAAAATCACGACTACAAGTAAAGCCAGAATTGAAGCGATCAACCCTTTTTTCATTGCTTTTCCTCCTTTTAAGGATCTTGGGTTTGAAACGGGTGTGAATCTATCACAGAGTGTAATCTGACAAAATGACGGTACCAAAACCATGGAATACAGATTGGCGCCAGTATGAGGATTCCCAATGCTTCGATCAGCTTCCTTCGGATTGGGATTCGAGAGTCGACGCCGACCAGAATCAGATAGACAAGGATGATCATCAAATCAAAAAACAGTATCCATTCCAGACCCTGGAAAAAAAATTCTACCGGATGGTATAGGGTTTCCCAGGAAGCTGAAAATCCGCGGATGCGGATGATCAATCCTATCGCCAAAATAATCCAATCGGTAATAAAAAGCCAGGTGACCAGATCAAGAATGATGATCATGAATGATCGGTGATTGTGCATGGAGGTTATGGATTTATTAGAAATAAACTGATTTCCGGGATGTAGGTGATCAATACCAGGGCTGCCAACAGAACGAGGATGAATGGTAATGCAGCCCGATAAACACTGATGATCGATTTATTGAAACGGAATGAAGATAAAAAGAGATTCAAACCGACGGGAGGGGTCAAGTATCCGATTTCAAGATTGGTCAGGAATATCACGCCCAGGTGTAGCGGATCGATATTGAAGCTTTGGGCGACCGGGAGGATGATTGGTACCACCACCATGATGGCGGAGAAGATATCCATCATACAGCCGACGATGATCAGGAACAGATTCAGCAGCAGCAGGAATACCAGTTTGCTGGAGATATAGGTTTCGACCAGTTCGAACATTTTCATCGGTATCTCTTCGTCAATCAGATAGTTGGTCAATCCGAGAGCCATACTCATAATGATCAGGATGCCGCCCACCATGATCATCGATTTGCGGATGGTAGGGATCAGATCCTGCTTCAGTTTCAGATCTTTTTTGATGAAAAACTCGACGATAAACAAATAGGCGGCGGTGATGACGGCCGCTTCATTGACAATGATGATTCCCTTCAGGATAAACAGGATAATCATAAAAGGAACCGGAATTTCCCATCCGACATCCTTCAAAGCGCTGAGCAGGGATCGCCATTGAAAAGGTTCGGAGGTGACCGGTTTGAGGTGGCGGGTCTGGAAGTAGGTATAGCCGGATAGAATCAGAACCAGCATAATCCCGGGAATCAGGCCTGCCGTATATAACTGATTGATATTGGTATTGCCGAAAACGCCATACAGAATGATGGGCAGGCTGGGTGGGAAGAGCAGCCCCAGGCTACCGGAGGTGGTGACCAGGCCCAGGGTGAATTTTTCAGAGTATTGTTGACGGATCAGCATTGGATAGACCAATCCGCCGATTGCGATAATGGTAACCCCGGAAGCGCCGGTCAGGGCGGTAAAGACGGCGCAGATGGCTAAGGTGGCAATCCCGAGGCCGCTGGAAAATCCGCTGAAGGTGAGCTGTGCCAGACGGAATATTCGCTTGGGTGCCTGGCTTTCCGACAACAGATATCCGGCAAAGGTAAAAAATGGAATAGCCAACAGGACCGGGGTGCCGGTCATCCGATACATCTCGATGATCAGGGCCGATGTATCGATCCCGGACTGGTGAAGCAGAAACAACCCCAGTCCTCCCAGAATGGCAAACAGAGGCGTTCTGAAAAGCGCCAGCACAACGATCAGCAGGATGACAGCCAGAGTCATTCCGAACTCCCCGATTGAGCCGTCGATCCCTGATAATTGCTTTTTTCAACGATCTGGATGATCACCGCCAGAATCAGACGGATCAGGATGAAACAGAATCCGATCGGGACAACCATGACCAAGATCCAATTTGGAATTCCCAGCACCGCGGTGCTCTCAGCCAGTTTTTCCTGGATCAGGAAGCCCCAGGCAGAGCGGATCAGCCAGATGACGATCAGGCCGGTGGCTATGTAAGCGATGGTTTGGACCTTCGCCTGATGCTTGGGATTTAGAAATTTCGTCAGGATCTCCATCCCGATAAATTCATGATATCGGAAACCAAGGCTGGCTCCGAACAGGCAGAAAATAATCAGGCTGAACCGGCACAGGGGATCGATCCACATGATGCCGGTATGAAAAAAGTACCGCAGTAAAATCTGGATCAGCAACAAGAGAATACTGATACCCAGAGTGAGACTCAGAATAGAGGTTTCAGTGTAATAAAGAATTTTATCGAGGCTTTTAATGAGTTTCATTTCGGTATTGATTCAGACTGGTTTCCACTTTTTTGAGTAGTTCCGGTGTGAACAACTGCTGAGCCATTTTTTTTCGGGCTGCAATTCCAGCCAGTTCAATTTTTTTCAATTCGTCGGGAGAGGTGATTTCGGTCAGTTTCAATCCCTTTTTCTGCATTTCCAGAATCGATTTATCATTGTCTTTACGGCTCAACTCCACCAGTTTATCCATGTATTTCCGCCCCAGTTCCATCAAAATGGACTGGTGTTCCGGAGAAAGCTTATCGAATTCCTTTTTGGAGATCAGAACCGCCCCGGCAGAATTGGCCAGAGGCAGCTTGAGCATATACTTGGCTTTGGTATACCACTGCATGGAGACGGCTCCCAGCGGTGAAATATAGAATCCGTCGACCATGCCGGTTTGCAGAGCTGTCAATACATCGGTCACACTCAACGGGATGGGCTTGAAGCTGAGGGATGAAAAGGTGGCATGGGCTACCGGATCGCCTTCCCACATCCACATTTTGACTCCATCCATATCCTTAAGGCTGGTGATAGGCTTTTTGGTAAAAATATAAACAAATCCAACTTCGGCCCATCCTAACAGTATGAATCCCTTTTCTTTGAATTTAGCCGAGAATTCCTCGCGTAGGGTTTGATTGATAAAATCTACTTCCTGACTGTTCTTAAAAAGAAACGGGGAATCCAGAATCCTGACTTCCGGCAGTATTTCGCCTAAGGCTACGCCGGTAAACCCTCCGGAATGGAGTTGGCCGCTGCGCATTTTCCTCAAGACATCCACTTCATTCCCGCTGACCCCTCCGGGATAGATTCTGAATGAAAGCGTTCCCTGAGTGACCCGTTTGATTTCCTGATTGTACTCATCCATCACATTCAGCCAGGTAGAGCCCCTGGGAGCCAGTGAAGCGAACTTGATCTTGGTTTCATTGGCATTCATTATCAAAGGCATGACGATTACCAACCACATAATTAGCTTTTTCATTTCAACTCCTGCTTATGGATCATGGTTTATAATATACATCTTCCGGTTTAAAAGTCAAGCTTAAAAAGCCCGGTCCATCGGGTGGATCAAAGCCGGAATCCTCAGAAGAACTCGGATTTGAGTCTGACCAGCCGCTGAATCTTGCGAATGGCAATCCCATTGGCCAGTGTTTGTTCCGGCATATCGGCCGGATTGAAATTCAAGGCTTCAGCCGCCATCTGATCGAACAGCTCCTCTTCCAGAGTAGTGAGGCAGTATTGTTTAAGGAAGAAATAATGGATCAGCAGGAAACGGCGGTTGGAGATTTCCAATGCCCGGTTGAAGTGGTGCAGGCTTTTTTTGATATTTCCACCGGCCATTTCAGGGAGCATGGAATAGTAGGAACCCCAAAAAATGTGAGCCGCTCCATAAAAATAAGTTTCATCGTCAGCCGTCACTTTTTCCATCATCAGCTTGATTTTAGGCAGGTTGATGGTGGCTTCCGGATCGGTAATCCGAAGATAGAGTTCGGCCGACCAGTTAAAGGCACCCCAGAATAGGGCGGGAGTTGATTCTTTGCCTTTTTTTTTCAGGATCGACTCAAGTGAATCGAGTCCGATCTGATCCCAATCGATTCCCAAGGCCTGACCGGCATAGGATCGTCCCTTTTGATACAACCGGATGGCGGCCAGGGTGTCCTGATCCTCTACAAAACCCAGCGCATAACTACAGAGAGCTTGGGACGCCAAAACCTTGTAGTGCGGCATTCCCGGATAAGCCCGGATCAGCCCCTCCAACAGCTTGATGTCGGCCGCCATGGCATGATCGGCGATCAAAAGATTCTCTTCCTCATACAAAGCCTGGACTGCACCATCCAGTATCCGGTCGATTTCCTGTCTGGCTATCCGCGACGGCATCCCGCATGACAGAAATACCGCCAGCCCAATACAAAAAAGTGATTTATTCATTGCATATCCTTTCTAATACTGAATCAGTCTTTCCAAAATCTGAATCTGTTTGCCCGATAAATGGAGTTGGCTTTGAAGGACCTGGGCATTCTGAATCGGACCGTGATGATGACGCCATTCGATAATCAATCCGGCTCGTTTTCGGCTGATAAAGGGAAGCTTTTCCAAGGTTTCAATCGAGGCCTGATTGATCGCGATCGGCTGAATGGATGATTCGGCAGTGACGACGGGGGTGTAAAAGCGCCGGTTGATGATTGATCCGCATAGTCCCAGCAGGATCAGCATGATGCATACCCCCATTTCTCGATAGGAATAATGTCGTATCATCCATCCCATAAAACTATTCATCTCAGTGCTCCAATTTCCGGACTTAATCAATCATAATTTCATTCAACAATATATGACAGGAGTAATCAAATGTCAAGCTAAAATCCGGTTTGTGATTCTACCCTTCGCCGAGTTCGGATTATACCCATGTCATCGATTGAAAGCCACTGAATCATGGATCGGTTCTTGTTAATGGGGTAGAAGGCCCATCGATGACCGTTTTTCCGGGTAAATCCCATGAAATATTATGACGGTCAATTGAATCCCTGAGGATTTCAGAATAGTCCAGCAATTGCAGTTGAGGTGTTTTTTTAATTGAATTCAAAAAAAACATTGACAAATAGCATTCTGATTCTGTATATTTATATCGAACTGGTTGTATTCATGGTCATTCATTATTGAACCGACTCAGACAGAACGGATTGGGAATGCGCTTAAGCATCAGGGATTTGAAATCCGGAATGATTACAGAGATGCCGGTGATCAGCCGTCAGGGACGTTTGTTGTTGGGGCAGGGGGTGATTTTAGAGGAAAAACATTTTAGGATTTTTAAAATATGGGGAGTGACCGAGATCGAGGTGGCAGACGGCAAATCAAGCCTGGACAGTCGGAATGGAGAGCGGGTCGAGGTTGATCCGGATATATTTCGGAAGAGCCGGGAACATATCGAAACCTTGTTTTCACAGAATGATCCGAATCATCCCATGGTATCCGAATTGATGCGAATCTGTTGTGACCGTCTCACCGATCAGTTGACACGGGGGAAGGTTATGCCGATCATGAATGACGAAACGGTTCGTAATCCATTGAAAAACAGTCATAAAATGGGGGTGGAAGGTATCGAGATTCCCTCTCTGGATAAGCTGGTCAATGGCTATATTAAGTTGGCTTCATTTCCGGACATCTATTTCCGGATCACCGAAGTATTGAACAATCCCGGCAGTTCAACCAGTCAGATTGCGGAAGTTGTCAGCAAGGATATCAGTCTCTCGGCCAAGCTTTTGAAATTGGTCAATAGTCCATTCTATGGACTTCCTACCCGGGTTGATTCCATTAAACGAGCCATTACCCTGATTGGTTCCAATGAGTTGACCACCCTGGCCCTGGGGATCTCGATCCTGAATTGTTTCAAGAATATTCCCTCGCGTCTGATTAATATGAAGCTTTTCTGGAAGCATTCCATTACATGTGCGGTTACAGCCGGTCTGATTTCACAATACAAGGTTGGTCTTTCCGAGGAGCGTTTTTTCATCGGGGGATTGATCCATGATATCGGCCGCTTGATTCTGTTGAAAACGGCCCCGGAAATTATGAAAAAGATCCTGATCCGAACCATTTCCTCCACCCAGCCGACCTATGAGATTGAACGGGAGATTATGGGATTTGATCATGCGGAGTTATCCAGCCGGATTCTGCAAAAATGGCGTTTCCCCTTTGCATTGGAGAATATGGTGGAGTATCATCATGCTCCTTCTTTGGCTAAATATGGATTGGAAGCCTCGATCATTCATATGGCCGATATTGTTACGATTGCCATGGGGATGGGGGTCAGTGGGGAACTTTATATTCCTCCGATCGAGAAAGAGGCCTGGATCATCCTGGGCTTATCGGAGGGGACACTCGATCCCTTGATTCGACAAATCGATCGTCAGGTTAGCGAAATCATCCTCACGTTTCTTCCCGATAGCGATATGACATGAAAAAAAATGATCGACTGGAATTTTTCGAGCAAAAGACCAATCATCTGCTGAAGGAAAAGCAGGATTTTTTGTCCGTGCTCGAACTGGCCGCCAATCTGAGCAGTTTTGAGTCAAGTCTCAATAAGGTGGATCATCCTGATATTATTCTGCGGGAAATTGAAAAGCGGATTCTTTCCCTGATTCATTTTCAAGCCGTAGCCTTCTTTTTAGTCCGCGAGGAAGATTCAAATTTTGTTCTATCGTATGCCAATCCGGTCGAGTACCAGAGCTTTTTCATTCGGGAACATGAGATTCTGATTGAAGATGACACTTTTGCCTGGTGCATCAAGCGAAACCGCCCCATTTTGGTGACGGGGAGCAATCATTCCGATAAACTCCTGCTGCATGCTTTGGATACCCCATCTCGGGCCCGTGGGGTATTTATCGGGTTGTTGTCCGGCTCCTGGGACCAGATTCCGGATACCACCCTGATGATTTTTTCCATTATTATGCATTCCGGGGCCAATATGCTGGAAAGTTTTGAACTCTATCGGCGTAATAAGCAGATTAATCAGGCCTTGGAAAACAGTATCATGAAGCTCAAACTCTCGGAAGCCGAACTGACCAAGCATCGCTCAGAACTGCAAACCATGGTGGATGAACAAACCAAAGAACTCCGTCTTTCGAATGAGCAGTTGAAAAACGAGATCAGCCAGCGTATTCGTACCGAACACGATCTGATTACAGCCAAACAGACGGCCGAAAAGGCCAATAAAATTAAAAGTCAATTCCTGGCCAATATGAGCCATGAACTGAGAACTCCACTCAATGCCATCGTCGGTATGATTCATCTGATGAGCCATACGGCCTTGGATTCGACCCAAGTGGAGTATCTGGAATACCTTAAATCCTCTTCCGAACACCTGCTGACTCTGATCAACGGATTGCTGGATCTTACAGCCATTGAATCCCATTCCATGAAGCTTCAGGAACAGACCCTGAATTTACAGGAATTGATTGACCAGATCCATTCCATGTTTATGCCCGAACTCCATAAAAAACAACTCGAGTTTCAGCTTTCGTATCAGATCGATCCGGAATGGATCTTTGTGAGCGATCGCAAAAAAATCAAACAGATCCTGTTCAACCTGATCGATAATGCCGTTAAATTTACCCATCAGGGGAAAATCCGGGTCGAGGTCATCCCGCTTAATCACAGTAATCAGACCACGACTCTTAAAATTTCTGTTTCCGACACGGGAATCGGGATTCCGGAAGATCGGATCCCGGATCTGTTTCAAGTCCTGACTCAATTGGATGATTCTTATTCCAAGAAATACGGAGGGATTGGAATTGGTCTGATCCTGACCAAGAATCTGGTGGAACTGATGGGGGGCAGTCTTTATCTGGAAAGCCGTCTTGATCAAGGAACCTGGATCGAGATTACCCTGCCCTTGAAACTTAAAAAATAAGGACCTGATCGTGGCTGATCGGGATCGTTCAGACAAAAGGAATGAAAAATGACGACGATTTTAAATCAAACCTTTTTCAATAATCCCCTGCATGATTACTTGTATAGTCTGCTGATATTTCTGCTGGCCTTTCTGGTGCTGCGTCTGCTGAAACGATTCGGTATCCGGCGATTAAAGAAAATGGCGTCCCAGACCCAGTCCAAGCTGGATGATTTTATTATTCTCCAGCTTGAGAAAACCCTGCTGCCTATCCTGTACATCCTGGTATTCAATTTGAGCGAACGCTATCTGACGTTTACTGAGAAAGTGAATTGGGTTATTTCTACCCTGACTCTGGTTTTGATCACTTTTTATGTGATTCGGTTTTTAGCGGCACTGATCAATTATCTGATTCATTCCTTTGTGTTTCATGAATCATTGGGGCAGGGAGAAATCAAAGCTACCGGGATGTCGACTCTGGTCAATATCCTGATTGGAAGTCTGGGACTGGTCTTTCTGCTGGACAATATGGGGGTTGAGATATCGACGGTGATAACCGGTTTTGGAATCGGCGGGATAGCCATTGCGCTGGCGGCTCAGACTATTTTGGGCGATCTGTTCAGCTATTTTGCCATTTTTCTGGATCATCCCTTTAAAGTCGGGGATTTGATTACCATCGAGGATAAAACCGGCACCATTGAACGAATCGGAATAAAAACTACCCGAATCAAGAGCATCAACGGTGAGGAGCTGGTTTTTTCCAATCACGATCTGACCAATTCCAGAATCCATAATTTCAACTCGATGGATAAGCGTCGGGTGATGCTGAAACTGGGAGTCAGTTACCAGACCTCGTCCGACCGACTGCATCAGATTCCCGATATCATCCGGGAGATTGTGGAATCAATCGAGGGAGCTGAGTTTGATCGTTCCCATTTCAAGGAGTACGGGGATTCCTCCTTGATCTTCGAAACCGTCTATTATATTGTCGGAAGTGATTATCGATTTTTTATGGATGTCCAACAGGCCATCAACCTGAAAGTTTTCGAGATTTTTGATCAAACGGGGATTGAATTTGCCTACCCGACCCGGAGTATTTATCTTAAAAAAGCGGATTAAATCTCGGAACTGATCGAACCGAAAACATTACCGCTCTGGTCGATATAATCGATTCCCGCCTGCACTAAGCAATTGGGCTGAGGGCGATCATGATCGAAATTGACCCGGATGTAATTCCCGGTTAGTCCGTTATACCATTTCCCATCCTGAGGGGATGATTCAATCAGAACCTCCATTTTCTGTCCGATGAAACCCCGGCAAAATTCCTGTTTTTTATATCGGCTGAGGGTGATCAACTGATTGGCCCGGGCTTGAATCTCATCAGGCGGGACTTTGGGTTCCATCTGACCGGCCTGAGTCAGGGGACGGTCGGAGTAGCTGAAAACATGGAGCATTACCGGCGGCAGATGTTTGATGAAGTGATAGGTATCCATGAAATCCTGCTCACTTTCGCTCGGATGTCCGACGATTACATCCATGCCGATTCCGATTTCCGGCATCCGGTCCCGAAGTTTCCGGATCAGAGTTTGATAGAAGTGGACGCTGTAATGGCGGTTCATCAGGTTGAGAATTCTATCGCTTCCGCTCTGGAGGGGGATATGAAGATGCCGGCAAATTCGGGGTTCGGTGGCGATCAGCTCAATCAGTTCATCACTGATTTCCTGGGGCTCGATCGAAGAAAGGCGAACACGGGGAATTCGGCTGAACGAAAGGATGGTTTTTAGTAATGATACCAGTTGAGGATTCTGGTTTTCCATTCCATATTTACCGATATGGATCCCGGTCAGTACAATTTCTTTAATATCTTTGGCCTCCAAGAGGTTAATCTGATCCAGTACATTATCCGGTGGGCGGCTCCGGTATTTACCCCGGAGATAAGGAATGACGCAATAGGAGCAGAAGTTCTCACATCCGTCCTGAATCTTGATAAAGGCCCGGGTTCGGTCTTCAAAATTATGGATCAGCCGGCGGTCCCAGGAATAGATATGTTCCTGTAAGTGATGATTGACAAATACAAAGGGCTGGGGATTTTTACCCTTATAATAAAAGCGCTTGAAAAAGATTTCAAAATCCTCTTTTTCCAGAAAGAACAGGATCAGATCCACCCCTTTCAATTGACGGAGTTCATCAGGGTGAAGTTGAGCGCTGCAGCCG
>JAGOEH010000207.1 GCA_017997825.1 Candidatus Delongbacteria bacterium
TTTTGGGAGGCAGAATCTCACCCAGCAGGATAATTCCATCGACCTGGCGGCTCAGCAAGAGTTCGAAGCTTTCGATTCCCAGTTCCACATCCTCGTTGGAATCGCACAAAATGATATGGTATCCATAGTCGCGAGCCGTCAGATCGATACTCCGGATGATGACCGGAAAAAAAGGATTGGTGATATCGGGAGCGATCACCCCAATGGTCCAGGTCTTTTTGACTTTCAGACTGCGGGCCGTGGCATTGGGACGATAGTCCAATTCTTCGATCTTGCGTAGGACCTGCTGTCGGATGGTCGCCGAGACCCAGGATTTGTTGTTGATGACGGCGGAGACGGTTCCCAGAGAAACGCCGCAGCTCTGGGCGATCTCCTTGAGCGTGATCTTGGTTTTGGCCATGAACTCCTCATCACTGGATGGTTGATTGAAACGTTTCAATATAATAATCCCTTTTACTCCGCTTGTCAAGTCCTTTTTTTAAAAAAATCCATTCATTCCCTTTTTTTTCCTCCATCTCCCACTTCATCCTTCTATCCCACCCCACCCCTCTTCTTCCACAATCTTGGCAATCCGATAACTCCCCAGTTTACGGCATCGAACGAATCCATTCCAGGCATAGTCCGCCATCCTCCCCTCTTCAAGCATCTCAACCAGCCAATTCCGGAATCGTTTCGGATCGGTCGGGGCATCCACTCCTGATCGGCGATCGATCAACCAATCTCGGTTGGATTGCTCATGCGGCCCAATCCAGGGCGCAATGAGAATAGGAATCCCCAATCCACAATAAAAGCTCAATTCACTCGGTTTGGTCCAGAGTAAATCCGTTTCTCGTAACCATTGATTGAATTCCCTGAAATATTCCTCCGGCTGGGGATGATAACACAACACCAATTCCTGTCCCAAATACCTGCTCAGCCCGGATCGGGACAGATACCGGATAAAATAACGATAAACTCCCGGATTGATTCCAACCGAAAGAATAACACGGATGCTCCGCTTGATGATGTCACACCTCAGAGCCTCAAGAATTCCGACTACCAACCGGGATTGGGCACCGGCTCCACCGATCGACACCATCAGAGTCACCCTCGATCCCTCTTGGCTGGATAAATGATAGGGTTTAAGGAGTATTTTGACTCCCGGACGATGAATCAGCTCAGATTTACGATTCAATCGCATTAACCGTTTCGACAAATCATGCTTCAGAATTTCCATCCGATCCGGACTGCCGATTACCTCCATCGGCAGCGGAAACCCGGTATAGACAATCTGCTCGGGCTGAATCCCATAAGCGATCAGCCGATCAGCGGCTTTTGGACACGGTACCCAGTACCGGATACGACTGGCGGAGGGATCAAGAGGCACCCATATTCGATTGATATCGGAATCGCATACCATCAAAAAATTGGCGGATTGATTCAATCTCAGATAATCCTGAGCCATCGCGGTCGCATAGAATGTATGCACCATGGGACGGTGAAGATACGATAAATGCTGGACCAATTTTTTCCCAAAACCTCCATCAACAATCAATAAAAAAAGCAGCCGCTGACCCCAAGTGGGACACCCCTTTTCGATGCATTCTCCCGGAGGTCGGATTTCCATAATACGATTGAAAACTCCTGAAAAAAGGAATCGCGTCATCGCCGATTCCATCTTATGGGACAGTGAATAATAGACCCGGCGGAGAAATCTCCAAAACCGGATCTCATCGGCCGAGGCAAATTCGGTAGATGCATCAATAATGACGGAAAACTGCGCCATAGATCGGAGTGCGTATGCCGCCCGCCAATGCCCCAACCCCATCATGGCCGCAATCACCCAGGCTTTACAATCGTTTTTTTTATCGATGGAACAATCCGTTACCTTCTTATCTCGATATTCATTCTCCATCCGAATCGCCGTTCCGATTTTACTCCCGACCAACAATCCGGATTCATTACGAGGCTCCGATCCCTGTTTCCTGCTCATCGTTCCACCATGGCAGGATGATTTTGTACTGTTGTTTGGAGGCTGTATTCATCAAACCGATCAGCTTCAATCACAGTGTTCTCCGGTAAAACCATGCCTCGGGGAATGACAATGATTCCATTGGCGATATGGAATCCGGATCGGTCATGGGGCTGAAGATTGATCGATTCATTTTTACTGCCGATAATCCGTGAGTTCTTCCCGATCACTACATTTTTATCGATGATGGCCCGCCGGATCTGAGTTCCACCACCGATACCAAATGGCATCCGATCGACTTCCTCCGGGGCGATCCGGATAAAATCCCGGGGATATAAATCATTGCCCAAAATAATACTGTCAATCACAGAGCAATCCGGCTTGATAAAACTCCGGATTCCCAGACTGCTGTGGATAATGACCGAATTCTTGACAATGGATCCATCCGAAACCAATGAATGATCAATTTGAGATCGAATCAACCGGCAGGGAGGAAGAAATCGCTGGTGAGTATAAATCGGCATTTTAAAATCATAGAAAGAAAACGGTGGGGGATCATCCACCAGTTTCAAACTGGCTTCATAATAAGACTGAATGGTACCGATATCCTCCCAATATCCATTGAAACGATAAGCTGTGATAAAATGGGATTGGATGGCCTGAGGTAGAATCCCTTTTCCGAAATCGGTTTCCGGGATCCGGTTCAACAGATCGAACAGAACCGACTTATTGAACAAATAGAGTCCCATGGAAGCTAAAAACGGCTTATCGGGGGGCATTGAATTCTTAAGCCTGTATCGTTCCACAATATCGGATTGATCCGGTTTCTCATAAAAATCGATGATCCGGGCAGACCCATCAATTCTCATGACACCATACTTATGGATCTCCGACGGAGCTACCGGAATAGCGGCGACGGTGACCTCCGATTTCGTCCGCAGATGGTGTTCCAGCATTTCCTTCAAATCCTGTCGATACAACTGATCACCCGAAAGAATAAACACATATGAAGCATCGAGTTGATCCAGATACCGAAGGCTTTGCCTGACAGCATCCGCCGTTCCCTGGGCATAATCATAGTTGGTGGGGGATTGTTCGGCAGCCAGAATTTCCACAAATCGGTTTCCAAAGGAATCGAAGCGGTAGGTCTTGGTGATATGGCGATGCAGACCGGCGCTCAAAAACTGGGTCAACACGTAGATCATATTAATGCCGGAATTGATGCAGTTACTGATGGGGATATCGATCAGCCGATACTGTCCCCCAACGGAAACCGCCGGCTTACATCGGGATTGAGTCAGAGGGTAAAGACGTGTACCGCGACCTCCCCCCAGAATCAGAGCCACGGTTTTGGTTCCAATGGTTTTCAGGATCTTCAACTCGTTCATGGGGCTCCCTTTCATGATATGATTACGGAGTACCGGCCGACCCGAAGCTTCCGTCCCCGCCAATCCACCCGACGATCCACCATCGCTTTCAAATAAGCGATAAAAATCAATCCATCCTTGATGCATGTCACCAACGGTAACAACACAATACGACTGAATGTCCGATTCTCCCGGCTCAATCCCAGGTAAACCACTCCATCCAATACAATCTTGATCATGATGACTGCCCCGCTCCACCACCCTAACCATGGGATTAGAATGACGGCAAGCCAGATCGGATTCAGCAGGATTTCCAGTCCGAACGACCAGGGATTGATGGCAAACCGCATCGTACTCCAACGACTGATCCGTGAAAAAAAGCCTTTCAGGGTAGAATGATGATTGGTATTGACAACCCAGTGGTAGTTGGTGGTCACCTTGATCCTGTTTTTTCTGAAAATGGCCCCCATCATATAATCTTCCGCCAGATAGGGACGGAATGCCGGCCATCCTCCGCAGCGATCAAGCGCTTTCCGGTCGATCAGGATCGATTTGCCGACCACAATCGGGATACCGGCCAAATGCCAAGCGGCCACAATCGTACCGGAAACGAAACTATTCAGATAAAGATTTTCCACTAAACTCCCCAGCCGCCCCGTACCTGATCCGCGAATCAGAAAAAAAACCAGACCGGACCCAGTCTGGGTCTGAGTCCTTACCGCCATGCTCAGAAACCCCGGATCAACCCGGGTATTGGAATCGGAAATCCAATACAGATCCCCTCGACAGTAAGGCTCCAGTTTAATCATCGTATCGATCTTGGGATTCTGGATTTTTTCCCGTCCGGTCATGACAATCTTGACCTCAACCTGCGGAAAATGACTCACCAAGTCGCGGATCGGATTCTCAATGGCCGGATCGGGTTCATCCAGTCCAAAAATCAGCTCGTATCGTGGATAGTCCAATTCAAAAAAGCTTTTCAGATTCTCAACCAATCCGGCTTCCCAATTCTTGACCGGCTTGAGAATGCTCACCATCGGCAATTCAGACTCTACGCATACCTCGACCGCTCGATTGACCGGATAGCTCATAATCAATACAATGCAAACCATCCATAATCCCAACGAGATACCGATTACAATCATCGAAACAACCATTCCTACCTCCTCTCCAAATCGGAACAGGATGAGGGCATCGGTTTTAAACGGAATTCCGCACTCACGGGATAGTGATCGGAAAACTTAAATTCATTGACTACCCGGTAATTCAATATTTCCCAATGAGAGGAATAAAGAATGTAATCCAGAGTCCGGTTGGGCAGCCCCGTGGGATAGGTATAATATAATTCATGGTCCTGATGAGGAGGAAGGATCAATCCCCCGTCTTGTAGAATTTTAAAGGTATCATCATTCTTGTAGCTATTGACATCCCGTTCTCCCGCCGGGAAATCGGTATTCTTACAACCGGGAGGGACTGTATTATAGTCTCCCATAAAGATTACCGGTACATCCCCCTGTTTTTTCAGGTGGCTGATCAGGCTTCTGGCCTGAGTTGCCCTGATTTTGGGTTGATAAGGATGCAGGTGGGTATTACCGATCCAGATAATTCGATGGTTGAATACAAAAGGAGCCAGAGTGAAACCACCGGTAGCCAGAAAAGCGATTTTTCCGGGTAAAAAATGGTTGATCTGGGTCCGGGTCAGGATTTGCAGATGACTCAACAACAGATTTTCATAGCGAAATCCTGCAAATCCAACCCCATGGGCAACCGCCGATCGAAATCCGCTGATAACCCGATAGTGATCCCTCTGCCTGAATCTGCGAAATATACGATCGCCAAACCCCAACACACCATTGAAAACCTCCTGTAAACCCACAACATCGTAATCGCCTTTCCGCTGATTCAGCCACTCGGCAATAAAATAGGTATAGGCCCGGGTAGAATGAAGCAGTTCGATCCGTTCCGCCTCATCCAGCGATGACTGTGCCAACAAATAGGGAATCTTGGGGCCCCGACCCCGATGGGTATTGATGGTGATGCAACGAATGGTTTCCTTCCCCATTCTCCCGAATCCATCCGAGTCATCTTCCGACAGGGTCTTATCCACTATGGCTACATCCTTTCCGGTTTTGGAAACAATATAGCATAGCTATGTTAATTCTTGATCAACCCCCGGTTAAGATTTGATGAATCATTAATCTTATCAATCAAGCCCCCCCCCCCCCCCAACCCCCACAAACAA
>JAGOEH010000208.1 GCA_017997825.1 Candidatus Delongbacteria bacterium
GATTTCGATCCGGATACTCCAGCAGCACCTGTTGGATACCGGCTGCCGGCTGATGCCGTTTATCGATACGCAACCCGACGATCCCTATTTCCATGCCATTCAGACCTGCGGACTCCGGGGAATTTTGCGCGGTCGTGGAGAACCCCATCAATGGGCCAACCGGACCTGGTTTTATCCTGACCAAGCGGTCACCCCCGAAGAATTGCTGCAAGCCGTCATGGTGATACGGAATCAGAAGATTCAGGCCGATCCGGTCAGCGATCAATCCGCCCCTCCGGCATCACTCGGCCGGGCATGCTCACTCCTGCGGGCCATCCTGATCGATCCCGGATGCGATATCCGTCAGACTGACAGCGGCACCGCATCATCCATCCAGGAGGATTGGGACTGGATCATCCAGCGCGGCGCCATGCCGCCTGAGGCTCAGCATCAGATACCATGCTCCCCTTTACGGAGAAAAGACCTGGCCTGGATGGTCGACCATCTGGTTCCATTGGCCTGATACTTTCAAGCGGCACCCTTCCACGGTCATCACCGACTCGGGATAATGCCGGCATCAGTCTCACGGATCAGACCGATGCCGCATCGATCGGAGGTTTCATCCGGCGCTTGATCCGCTTTCGGATATAAATAAAGATTAGAAGTCCCCCAACAATATAGACCCACAGATAGCTCAAACCCACCAAAATACTCAGAAACAGGTACCATCCCTCAATCCATCCGGTTTTCAGACGAGACATGAAATGGGAGCGGCGGGTCATCGGTACCGGCAGATTTTTATAAAATGTCAGGGTGATGGTACTCATCGCCACCTGATCCTTTAAAAAATTCAGTTTCCCCTGAGCGGACTCAACCTCTTCCCGGACGACATTCAAATTGGATTCAACCTCCAGGATATCCTTAACGGTAACAGCCTTAGTCAATATAGATAGATAGCGCTGTTCCAATTCTTTTTTGGATTTGAGCCGGGCTTCGATATCGATGAATTCCTCAGTGACATCCTTCACATGAATGGTTTTGATCTCCACCCGGCCGGGAATAGCGACCAGACCGGCAAACAGGTCATCGAAACGATGGGATGGGGTACGGATCACCAGTTGGTTCTCGATCCGGGCGCCGGACTTGATTTCGTTTTCGGAGGAAACCAGGGCCTGATGATGATGGATAATGGAATCCAGCAGGGCTTTGGAACTCGGGTAATCATCGACCTCAATCCGGGCCTCTCCGGTTTTGACCAACTTAAGACTCGAGACATCGAAACCGGGCGTACCGTCGAATCGGGATGATCCCTGATCGGAAGCCACCGGACTTTCAGCCGCCACCATCTCATCCGCCTTATTCTGCGGGGCATATCCCGAATCGGATGCAGATTCCGATTGGTTTTGATTCTGGCACATCACCAGGCTGAACCAACCGAAAAGCGACACCATCACCATGGCCCGATATGAGAATCGAACCGGTTGACACTCCTTAACCCGCATCATGATAACTCCTTTGCCTGGATTGATCCTTTGACCGAAAGATGAGGCCATATAATCGATCGGGAACGGATATTTCTTCTTTATAGCGCGAAATGATCGATAATTGATCTTAATATAAAAAAACCGCGAGGTTTGTCAAGCACCTGCCGAAACTTCGGATTTTTTGGAATGATGGGTTGACCCGATCGGGTCACCGGCAGTTATTGGTAAATCAGACCGGCTGAAGATTGATGGAGGAGAGCATGGCGGTGATTCCCAACAGGTCGCCGGCTCCAACGGTCATAACAATATCGTCGGGACCCGTTCCGAACTCGTGCAGAATCCGGCTGATATGGCTGGGATTTATGGGAGACGGAAGATAATGAAGGTTGCTGTATCCGGCGTGATGGGCTTCATCGATGATGATTTGGGATGAGATCCCTTCGGGATTGGTTTCGCGGGATGGATAGATATCCAGGACATAGGTCTGATGGGCCATGGACAGAATCCGAGCGAACTCCTGCTTAAAAAAGCGGGTCCGGCTGAAGAGGTGAGGCTGAAAAAAGACCAACAGGCGTCCCGATGGCGGCAGATGATTGAGGGCGGTTTTTAGCGTACATTGAACCTCAGCCGGATGATGGCCGAAATCATCGATCAAAATAAAAGGTTTTGTTTGCAGGATTTCCAGACGACGGTGAGGGATGAAGAGTTTGGGCAGCTCATGGGTATCGTTGAGACGATCGATTGCCGATGGATCGTTGGTGAAAAGAGCGGCCAGGGCCAGCAGCAGATTCATCAGATTATGGTCTCCCCAATGATGGTGCTGCAGCCGCGGAATCATCCGATCACGATAAACCAGATCGAATTCCATCATGGCAGGATGGAAGGTTAGGCCATCGACGCGGCAATCGGCAGCCGGATCGGTCAGGCTGACCGTACACAGGGAAATCCCCAGGGTTCGTAGGGTCGGCAGAATGTAACGCGCTCCCGGATCATCGAGGTTAACGACGACGCGGGGATAGGGATTCTGCGACAGGATGAAGGTTAAAAAGGCCTTGAATGAATCTTCCGGGGAGGGATAGATTTCCTTATGATCGTCATCGATCGAGGATACGACGATGGTGGAAGCCCGAATGGAGAGAAAGGTACGATCATACTCATCGGCTTCGATGATCAAGCGATGTTCACCGCTGCGGAAATAGTTGCCGTCACCGGAGGAGGATGATACCAGGGCGCCGATCAGGGCGGTTATCCATTGCCGATCGGCCAGAGCCAGAGAGGCCAGGTAGCTGGTGATGGTGGTTTTGCCGTGGCTGCCGCATACGGCCCAGGTATCATGCCAGCGGGTCATCAGGGACAGGATATCGGGACGGCTCAGCACCGGAATGCCCTGTTGCCGGGCATCGATCAATTCCGGATTCATCTCCCGGATCGCGCTCGAGACGATCAGCCAGTCGGGCTGGTCGATGGGGTGAGGCTGATGCCCGTGAAACACCCGGATTCCCTGCTGGTGAAGCAGCGGCTCTATGAGGGAAGAATCCGACAGATCGGAACCGGAGACCACGGCGCCCCGATCGGCCAGATACTGGGCAATGGCGCTCATGCCGGCTCCCAGGATGCCCAGGATATGGATTCGTTTGTCTTTCAAAAATGATTCGCCCAAAGGAATCATCGCCTCATGCAAAATTTCAGATATATGGGAACGGATCTCCAAGCGGTCGACCCAATCATGGAGAGCATCGGGACAGTCGGAAAAGACCAATCGGCGGATGGGTGAGGCCCCGGAATCATTCAATCGGCCGGACTCGCGCAGCAAGCGTTCGGCCTGACGGACAATGGCGTCGTTGGAATCGACAATCGTGATTCCCGGCAAGGCCTTGATCAATTCGGAGGTGATCAGGGTATAGTGGGTGCAGCCCAAAACCACCGTATCCACATCAGCCTGTTTAACCCGGTGCTGAAGCTGGACAATCGATTGGTTGAGGGACTCGGATTCGGAGCGTTCGATGGCACCAACCATTTCCTGACAGACCAGTCGAACAATCTGCTTGTCGGGAGCGAAGGAACGGGAGAGCCAATCCACATAGCTGTCTTCCAGGGTGCGCCGGGTTCCCATGATTCCGATCCGGCCATTGCGGGTGATGCCGTTGGCGACTTTAACCGCCGGGACCACCCCCACCAAGGGGACATCAAATCCGGCCCGCAAATGGGAAATGGCGGAGATGGTAGCTGTATTGCAGGCCACGATAATCAGTTTACAGTTCATTCCCACCAGCTTACGGACAACGTTATCCACGATCTGACGAATTTCGCTCAGGGATTTGGTGCCGTAAGGGGCATTCCGATTATCGGCATAGTAGATGATATTCTCATGGGGGAGACGCTCGATGAGTTTTTTCAGGATACCGAGCCCTCCCACACCGGAATCGAAGATTCCGATTGGATCGTGATTGAGGGGCGTCATATCAGTTGACTGACTTTCTGCCGGAACTGGTCACCCCGATCCTCGAAGTTTTTGAATTCATCGAAACTGGGCAGACCAGGCGAGAGCAGAATGACCGATCCGGGTTCGGCCTGGTGATAGGCTTTGTCCAGGCTCTCGAACAAGCGGTCACTGCGCACCACCTCCAGGTTTTCATTTTCCAGCGCCGGAGCAAATCGATGGTTGGCTCCGCCCGAGGTATAAATCCGGCGTACCTTTTGTCTGATCAGGGGGAGGATCGGGGCATAATCCTCATTCTTGTCCTTGCCGGAAATCAGCAGCAGCAGGTCACCATGATCGGGAAACAAAGAAAGCGCATTGGTCAGCGAGTGCAGATTGGTGCTTTTGGAGTCATTGTAAATTTTAATACCGTGGAGTTCGCGAATCAATTCCATCCGATGAGGCGGGGGAAAGAATCCGGCAAGAGCCTGGGGCAGATAATGGAATTTTTCCCATAACAGCACCACGGCGCTGGTATTCTCGGGATTGATGAAGCGCTCTTTTTGCTCGGTAAAGATGTCATCATAGGCCCCGGAGACCGCTTTGGCTTCCCGACACAGATCCAGGGTGACGCCGTCAATAGTGATGGAGCCGGCATGGGCATGGTGGAGTATTTTTCTCTTGGCCTGATAATAATCCTCCAGGCTTGGATAGTGATCGAGATGATCCGGGGCCAGATTGATAAAGATCAGGCTATCATAGAGCAGATATTTCAGGGTTTCGATCTGATAGCTGGATAGCTCCAGGGAGTAAGCTTCGGCATCGGAATCCACCGCGCTGATAAAAGGGTAGCCGATATTGCCGGCAGCTACGGCACGGATCCCGGCCTGTTGCAGACCGTGAGCCAGCAGGCTGGTGGTGGTGGTCTTACCGTTGGTCCCGGTCACGGCATGAATGGTCCCGCTGGAAAAGAGATATCCAAAATCGATTTCATTGATCATCCGATCGTTATGGATCCATTCTTCCTGCAGGGAGGAAGGCAGTTTCACTCCGGGAGAAAAGACGATAAAATCGAATTGGGTATAATCAAGTGAATCGAGGGTATCGTCATTGATGATCCGGGTAACGACCGGTAGGTGTTCCGGTAAAAGGGTAACCGGTTTGGCATCATACAGAGTGGCGGTAAAACCATGGTGCCGGCAGAAGTCCAGCAGGGCTTTACCGGTAATCCCGTAACCGAGTATCAGGATATGGTGTCGAAACTGACGGAGTGCCCGCTCGGCCGTTTCGCAATCATCAGAGTGAAGCATTATACGGCCGATAATTTGATAATTTTCATGTCCTTTACCGGCAATCAGCAGACAGGTCTGGTCGTCGATCAGCAGGCGGATGCCCATTTCGATAGCCTCTTGACGATTGGGAATGGTGATGGCCCGGCTGGTGGTGATTCCCTTCATAATATCGGCAATGATGGCATTGGGATCTTCGGTGCGGGGATTATCGCTGGTCACGATGCATTTGGATGACAGCTCGGCCGCAATTTTTCCCATGATCAGCCGTTTGGTCCGGTCACGATCCCCTCCGCAGCCGAAAATGGTGATCACATTTTTCCAGCCGATTTTATACAACGACTGGATAGCCTTTTCGAGGGCGTTGGGGGTATGGGCGG
>JAGOEH010000025.1 GCA_017997825.1 Candidatus Delongbacteria bacterium
TTACAGGCCCGTCTGGATGGTACCCCGCCCGAAGGGCCGGTCCTGATGGCCGAGCCGCCCCGAAGCGACGGCAGTTTCAACTGGATCGGCTGGACTCCTTCACCCTCTGGGGATGTCAGCCACTACCGGCTGATGTGGGCGGAAGCTAACGATACCACCGTTGCGGCAGGTTTGGTGGATGATACAAGTATTCCGGGTACCGCTACCCGCTATCGGGTGGATAATCTGCTGGCCGGGCACACCTATTACTATTTCCTGAAAGCGGTCGATTCATCCGGTAATACCAGCCGCTGGACCGGTCCCATCTCATCGCTGCAACAGGCCAAACCGGCCGCCCTGCTGCTGGCCCAATCCCGTCCCCAGGGAGGGATTCTGCTGAGCTGGGATACCCCGGAATTCCGCAACTGGTTTACCATTGCCGGTCTGACCGGGTACCGCTTGTACCGATCATCCAGTCCGGCCGGGATTATTACTCCCTCCAATCTGATCAGGACCAACATTCCCCTGACCCAGCTCAATGATCTGGATACTCCGGCCAATGGCCTTCTAGATGGTCTAACTTATTACTATCAATTGGTCGGGATTGACGATGCCATGGCGGAATCATCGCCGTTTGTTCCGAACAACCGGGAGCTGATGGCTACCCTAACGGCACAAGCTCTTTGCGACGCTGCCGCCCCCTGCACCCCTCGGATCGATTCATCCTATCTGCTGCAGTTGGAGGCCTGGCGGCGGATTGTGGTTTACTGGCAGGACCAGTGTCCGGCCGAAACCGATTCCTTTAAGGTATTTCTGACTCTGACGCCCGACACTCTTCAGCCGTTTCTGTATGAAAGCGGATTCACCGCTGATGATGCGCTTTTCCATGCCGCTACCGGGCTGTATGTGGATACCCTGATCCGGGCCGAAACCTGCCTGGTCTATTATGCGACCATAAAATCCAAGGATGTGGCGGGCAATGTATCGCCTTACGGGCCGTTTCACACCGTGGTGACCGACAAGATCGGTCCCAGTCAAGTCAAGAATTTTATCTCGGCCAGCCAGATCGAAGGCAGTATTCGGCTGCGCTGGAATGCGGCCTATGACAAATGCCATCCCGACAGTATCACCTATCGCCTCTATCGCACCGACCGTTATCCGGAAGAGGATCCGACCCCCAACTGGTCCGAGCGGCGGAACGAGTGGGGAGAGCTGATCGCGACCGTCAGCGATTTGGACTATATCGACCGGGATCGCCGGCTGAGCCTGGGAGGCTATATCTATACCATTCAGCCGGTGGATTCAGCCGGCAATCCGGGTCTGCATGTAAGCTTTACCACGGCTTACTGCAATAAACCGCCCCAGATTGTGGATGGTACCGAGTGTTTCCGGGAGGAAACCCGGGTGGTTCGGGCGCTCGATATCAACAATCGATTAATGGGCACTGAAGTCTCCTACTTTTTTGAGGTGTACCGGGACGCCGAGTTGACCGATAAGTTTTCCGAATCGGGTTGGCAGCTGAATCGTGACTATGTTATCACCCCGATTACCGGATCAAGCCAACGGTTGTATGCTCGGGTCCGGGCCAAGTTGGAAAGGATTCTGCCGGTCGGGCGCGAAACGATCCTGCTGACCGAATTTTCGACTCCGGTCTGGCTGGAACGCCATACCGTCATTCCGAATCCTATCGATACCCCCTTTACCGCGGTTTCCCAGCGTGACGGATCCATCCAGTTGAATTGGCAGGCCCCGGCCGTAGAATCCGGCTCGGAATGTGCTATGATCAATGCCTACAAACTCTATGAATACAGTGCCATGGATCTGAACAGCCGGGTTCCCCGGGATCCGATCCTGACTACCGACCGGGCGTATCTGATTCCGGTCAACCGGGTCGATTGCGACCGGATGATGTTTTTTAAGGTGACGGCAGTCGATAATTCCGGCAACGAGGGTTCCCTGGCCGATGCACCCTGGGCCTGGGCCCAGTCCATTCCGGCTCCCGACTGGACTACCCGCACCAAAAAAAACTTGCCTAACCGCCTCAATCTGATCCGGGATACGGTCTACTTCGATCAGCTTTACTGCGAGGATTCTCTCTTCTGTTTTTACTATCAGATCGGCTTTGATCGCGAATTCACCAGCCTCTACAGCGATTCGGACGGAGCGGTCGAGATGATGACCTGCAACCATTTTGTGGAGCTGCCTTCCGAGATTGAATTGGATTGCGATTCACTCTTTATCCGGGTCCGTTCCTTCTTCCGCTATGGCGAGCAAACCTGGAGCAGTCCTTACTGTAATCCTTATGCCATGCTGATCGATCAGGTCCCGCCTGAAATTCCGCCTCATCAGACTCATTGTACCTATACCGTCGGCCGGGCCAATCTCCATTGGCTGGCGGCGGTCGATTCCTGCAGTCGGCTCTCCTATTACCGTATCGAACTGCGCGGGACCGAAGACAGCCTGCTCCGGGGATCCAAAATTCTGATCGAACCCGCTTCATCCATCACCATCATCAACGATACCCTGTGCCGCTGGTTTCCGGTGCTGGACAGCCTGCATCAGCGGCAGCAGAATCTTGAATTCAATATTTACGTTTTCGCTATCGACAGCGCCGACAATACCCGGGCGGCCGACCAGGTGGTCACCATCGAGAGTTATCCCAAACCCCCGCTGCCTCCGGTTATGGTCTATTATGATTCGGCCCGCTACTATATCGATAATGAGGGCAATTACTATACATTCGGCGATACCCTGACAGTCCACTTCGCTTCTCATTCGGATCCGGTCGAAATCGCCCACTTGGAATTCTATCTGGAAACCGCTCTGGATGAATCTTTCAGTCAGCCCGTATTCGATCACTCCGACGGTTGGGTGATCCCGGAACTGATCCTGACCCATGAGCCGGCTGAGATGTACTATTATCGTTTCAGATTCGGCATCTCCAACCCGCTGCGAGCCCCTGACGATTTGTGCCATCCCTTCTATTTCCGGGTCAGAACCCATCATCAGATCTATGATTTCACCAGTGCCTGGTCGAACCTGATCGCGGTCACCCCGGATTATACCCCTCCCGGGTTCGTCAAAAACGGGGGAACCGGGCCGATTCTGGATGCCAAAAAACGACCCCGGGCCGCCCAGTATCTGGACTGGTCACAATATCCGGTTTTTTCCGAATGCAGCGGATTCAAACACTATATCCTGGAAGGCAGTCTGAGTGCCGATTTCACAGTGATCGACACCCTGATGGTATTCCCGCCGGACTGCACCGCCACCACCATCTCCCATCAGGGCAAGGTGAACGATGTAGCGGAATTCCCCTATTGGTACCGGCTTTCCCTGCTGGATCAGGTCGGCAATCAATCCATTCCGGATACCATTCCAACCATTGTCAATAACGGTGAGGCCATGATGAGCGTTTCGGCCCTGGGCGGAACCGCCGATTCCTGGATGCCGGAAAGCTATACCCATGACCGCCGGGTCCAGATCGAACTCTATTCACCCGAGGCGGTCGGTTCTGTTCGCTATCAAATTACCGGACAAGCCGATGAGACCGGATTTCCCATTCCTGAAAAAATGATCGATCTGAATCATATCCAGTTGGAAGATAATCAGATCTACAAGATGACCGATACCATCGACGTCGCACTGGATGACACCCTGTCGCTTTACAGCTTTGACGGAATGCGTGTTATTACAGCTTATCCGTGGGATCTCAACCAGCGGCCGATCGATACCCTGAGCGATCAGATCATGCTGGATCGCACCCCGCCTCAGGCCGTGGCCGATCAGCCCGTACTGCGGATTAATCTGGCCTCCTCCGGCCGAACCAGCCTGAACGACCGTATCACCATGGTCTGGACCGGCATTCCGGATAGCCTGACAGCCCCCGATGAATCAGTCAGTATGATTTCCAATTACAAGATATACCGCACGATGAGCGATAGCACCGGGATTCGGGACCGGAATCCCATCAATCTGAGAGAACGCTATCTGATCCAGCCGGACCGTATGTCCACCGTGCCCTGGTATTCCCAGCCCGGAAGTGTCTATCAATACCCCTTCCTGGGCGAATTCACCTATTGCGACAGCACCGATCTGCTGCCCAATCAGACCTATTATTACCTGATTGTGCCGGAAGACAATGCCATGAATCCGCAGACCGGATCCCCGTTGTTGAGTATTTATACCGATTTTGAAGCTCCGGCGTCGCCCTGTATGACTCCGATGCCGGCCTTTGTCCGTTCGTCAGACTTTGAGATCCGGGTTTCCGGTCTGGTCTCCGATGCCGATCGCATCCGTTTCCAGATTTCGACCAGTCAGGATTTCAGCCACATCATCCACGGAACCCGCGAATCGGACTGGCTGAAAATCCCGTCCGGAACGGCAGAGTTCACCTATCCCACTACCGATGAGCGGCGGGATCAGTTGGTCAATCTGCTGGAATCGGGATTGACTTACTTTATCCGGGTTCAGTTGCGGGATGCCCATGGCAATGAAGGTACCTATTATACGCAGTGCGGCGGTGTTCCCGGCACGGCCCGGACGGTCGTCGATAATACTCCGCCCCTGGCGGTGCTGGTGGCTCAGGCCGTCCAACGCGGCTCCCAGGTCGAACTGAGCTGGAACGATGTGACCGATGGGGGCGAAAACGGCAGCGGGATTGCGGGCTATAATATTTACCGTTCCACCAGCCAGACCATTCTGGAAAGCGATCTCCTGGTAACCAAGCGGCTGAGTGAACTGCGGGAAAACCCGGCTGATATTTGGAATTTTACCGATACTATTCCCGATCCGACCGTCATCTATTATTATAAGATTGCCGCTTTTGACGGGGTGGGACTGATCGGATTCGAGCAGTCGGTGGTGATTTCGGCCCAGCCGGCCGGACTGTTGGCCCGCGAGACCACCAAAGTCCTGCCGGAACGCTTCGCCTTGAAGGAAGCCTATCCCAACCCTTTCAATCCGTGTGCCACCATCAGCTTCGATCTGCCGGCCGGATTTTCAGGAACCGTCGAGCTCTCGATATTTAATCTGATCGGGCAGAAGGTAAGAACCCTGATCCATCAATCCATGCAGCCCGGATCTTACCGGATTGTATGGGACGGCACCGATTCGGCCAATCGTCCGTCACCCTCCGGACTCTACTTCTATCGTATTCAGGCCGGCCAGACTTACCGTGATTCCAAGAAAATGCTCTTGATTAAATAAAGCGCAGGGAGATGGACTATGAACAAACGGATTATTGTCCTTTTGACGTTGCTGATATGGGCATCGGTGAGCAGCGCCTTGAAGGTTTACGTGTTGGAAATCAAACCCGGGCAATGCGGGGTAACCCTTGAGTGGGCCCCCTATGAATATGCCGGAGCGGGATTCGAGTATGTCCTGTTCCGCAGCCTCAATCCGGCCGACCTGAACAATACCGCCTTTTTATCGATCCCCGCCAATGCGGTTTTTTCTTCCGCCTCCGATACCTTTTTTATCGATAATACCATCCAGCATGACAGTACCTATTACTACAAGGTGGTGGGCTATAAAAACGGCAAACTGACAGTGGAATACAACACCGCCGTCGAGTCCCATACCGGGGATTGCCGGCTGGATGCCGGAATTGCGGGCCTGACCGTCAAGGATATCCAGGAAACCCAGGTCACCCTGAGCTGGTCCTATACCGGGCGGATCTCGGATATCGATTATGCCGAGCTGTATTATGCGACGGCGACCATCAATGACTCTACCCTGGCCGATCCTATCCGGGCCGCCGGGAATCTACCGGCGGATGTGACCGAGCGGGTGGTTTCCGGACTGGAGATCAATCGGACCTACTATTTTCAACTGGTGATCCATGATCCGGTGGGGTATCAGGCACGATCCGAGATCAAATCGGCCAAAACCCAGTTCTATGTCAATCCGGTCGAGATCCTTAGCGGCCGCAGCCTGAAAAACGGAGTGGTCGAGCTGAACTGGAGCTACCCGGCGTCTCAAACCGAGGATATCCGTCGGTTTCAGGTCTGGCGATCCATCCAGCCCCGGGTCTTTTCCACCGGCGCTGTTATCGCCACCCTGGATTCCAATGCCCGAAGCTATACCGATAATTCCACCAACGCTTCCATTCCCGATACTTTATACTATTATACGATTATGCCGATCAGCATTTACGGCGATCTGATCACGCTGGGCAATAAAGAGGTCCGGCTGCGTTCCGACCGCCTGTGTCCTCCCACTCCCGGGTTTTTGAAGGATGACTGGGGATACCATAAAGGCATCACCGATACCGTGAGCTGGAACCTGGTCAAACCGGTTTCCGATTCCAACCGCTATTCCATTGCCTGGTATCCGGACGGGGGAAGCTATCAAGCCCAGGATACCATTCACGATACCCTCAAAATTTTCGAGACCCGGGCCGGTCGGATCTATTTTGCCCTGGTATCCCTCGATTCACTGGGCAACAGCTGTGATACCACCAAGAGCGTGATCATCAACGATATTCTGGCTCCCAAAACCACCGTTGCCTGCCATTCCACCGACAGCGGCTATACCATCCAGTTTCCTGTTACCTTTACCGTCGAGGACAAACTGGCCTCCAATCTGAGTGAAAACGGGAGCGGGGTTGCCAAATCGATACTCAAATATAAAATCGAAAATCCGGGTACCGGGCAGGTAATCGAAGACAGTCTGGACAGTTTTATATCCGGAACCCAGGTCAATGTCTACCAGTTATCGAATCAGGCCGATTCCTGCCGATTCCAGTACGGGATCTATGCCGTGGATAAGGTCGGCAATGTGGAAGCCCTGAGCGGATACACCTGTGGACCTTATAAGTTTATCAACCGCCAGGCTCCCCGTACCTCGGTAATCTGTCTGAAGGATACCGTCTATACCCAGAGCCTGAAAATTACCTTTACCGCCAAGGATTCGCTGGGATCGGAGCCCTCCAAGATCGCCGTCGATCACAGTATTCTGAAGTATAAAATACAGAATCTGTTCAATCCGGCTTCCGTCAAGGAAGGTGAACTGGATCCGTTTGTATCGGGCGGAATCCTGCCGGTCTGGAGTATTTCTGAATTCGATTCATGTCTGGTTTGGTATGGAGTATATTCAATCGACAAGGATGGGGATGTCGAATTGCTGAACGGCTTCAGCTGCGGACCATATAAGGTGATCAACAAGCGGCCGCCGGTAACCGAGGTGACCTGTCTGAAGGATACCCTCTACAGCAAAACCCTGTCCATCACGTTTGCCGCTCAGGACGTGCTGGGATCGCAGCCGGATAAGATTGCGGTCGATCACACGGTTTTAAAGTATAAAATTCAGGATCTGTTTTCTTCGGCATCTATCATTGAAGACAGTCTGGATCCCTTTGTTTCCGAAGGGACCCTGGATGTCTGGACCCGTTCCGGTTATGATTCGTGCCGGGTCTGGTATGGTGCTTACTCGATCGATAAGGACGGGGATATTGAGGAGTTCGGCGGATATTCATGCGGTCCGTACAAAATGATCAATACCCGGCCGGCGGCCCCGGTTATCACTCACCCGGATGGGGATGGGATCTGCAAGAATGATCCGGTGATCATCCGCTGGAACCTGCAGGCTAATGTCGATTATTATGAGATTCAGCAGTCCTCCAATTCCCAGTTCGCGTCCGATACGGTCAGCCAGAGAGTGAGTGTGGTGGAAGCCGGTTTTACGCCTCCGGTGGACAACCGGGTCTATTATTATCGGGTCAGGTCCAAGAATTTGGCCGGAATCAGCGATTATTCCACGGTTCGATATCTGTTGTATGACAATACGGCACCGTCGATCATCAGCCTTCTGCCGGCCGGATCCCCCACTGATACCGTTTTCTTCCGGGCCTCCGAGTTTCCGGTATTTACCGTCAATTTTGATGATTCGGTCGATGTGGGTGCGGTCAGCGTTGAACTGATCGATGCCTTCAATACGGCCGATGACTTGCGCTATTCCATGATCAAAAGCCCGGCGGCAGGGATGAAGAATCAGATCAGCCTGGCCCCGGCCGCCGGTATTCCCCAGCATAGCCTGCTGCAGCTGGGAATCGGCGATCTGAAGGATTGCGCCGGAAATATCAATGATCATCAGTATACCTATTTATATGAAACCTATCTGGAGTACGACAAGGGTGGAGTGGTCCGCAAGCACCTGATCGACGAGCCGCTGACCACGATCGATGTCAAGGCCGGCAGTTTCGATCAGGATATGCGCCTGCATATTCATCTCGAGAATCCTCCGGTGGCCGGCAGTTATAAGCTGGTGCCGGACGAAATCGAGCCGATCGCCTTTCTGGAAGGCAAAAACGTCTTTTATTTCAGCGCCCGCAATAAGGATGGGGCAGCCGTCACTCAGCTGACCCAGCCGGCGGAATTCAAACTGTTTGTGGATGGAAGTGTGGGAACATCCCAGATGGTCTATATCTACAAGCGCAGCAAAACGCTCAATTTCGAGGGCAACGAGGTATGGGAACGGATCGATACGCTGATGATCGGGGTCGAGGAGGGGAAACCCTATGTCAAGACCTGGATTACCGATCTGACCGATCGCTATGCCGTGATTATATTGAATCTGCCTAAGGATCGTCTCGATTATGCCCACAATTTTCCCAATCCGTTCGATCCCCGGACGGTTGTGACGACCTTTCGGTTTTCGCTGGAGCAGGCCGGGAGTGTCACCATCGATATATATGACTTCTTTGGCGGCAAGGTCAACAGTCTGCAGGCCGGCGGGGTAGCCGGAATCAATGAGGTGACCTGGAACGGACGCAACGGCCAGGGGGATGTTATCGCCGACGGGGGATATATGGCCTTCATCAAGTCGGCCGGTAAAACCGAGAAAGTCAAGGTCGCCGTACTTAAGAAATAAGTCAATACTTTAGAATAAGGTTGAATTCACTCAACAAAAATAAAAAAGGACGCCCTATGATAAGAAAGAGCCTTTATCTGCTTTTATTCACGCTGCTGTTGAGCCAGGTGGTCCAGGCCGAGGAGGGCAAAAGCGGCCAGGTGTTTCCATTCCTGCGCTACGGGATCGGGGCCCGGGCCCAGGGATTGGGCAAGGCCTATACCGCCCTCTCCGACGACGCGATCGGTGTGTTCTGGAACCCGGCCGGGATGGCCCGCCCATCACCGGTAACCTGGCAGGTAGCCCTGGGATATGACAAGCTGTTCTTCAATGGCTCTCAGTTGGGCTATGCCGCCGGTTTCAAGCCGGAAAACATCAAACCGCTGAGTTTCTTATCATTCGGCGTATCGATGGCCTATCTCGGTTACGGCGATTTCCCCGGCCGGGATATCCATGATCTGCCCACCTCCAATTTTTCGCTATCCCAATCGGTGCTCGCCTTTTCGGTATCCAAAAATATCTACAGCTGGCCGGGCATCAACCGGATCCCGTTCGACCTGTTCGCGCTGGGATTATCCTTCAATAATTATACCAACAAGATCGGATCAACCTCCAACTCGGCTTTCGATCTTGATTTGGGATTGAAATTCAATTTCAATTTCTCTCCCGATCACAAACTCTTGTCTCACGCCAACAAGGTTCTGTTCGGCTTGAGCATGAAGAACCTGATGGAAAGCGAGATCGGTAACGATAAAAACGTATCGGCTATGACGGGGGGAATCGGTTTCAAGATCCCGGTCAAGGATAAGCAGTATGTGGTGATCGCGGCCGATTATTACTCGCCCAAGGAAGGGGATAAGGATCTGCGGCTGGGAGTGGAATACAATGCCAGAATCGGGATTCCGATGGCGATCCGGGCCGGGTATTCCAAGGATGAGATCGGGATCGGTATCTCGTTTACCCCGTTCAATATGGACAAGCTGCATGCCAGACTGGATTATGCCTATACCAACCAGTCCGAGATCAGCGAGCTGTCCAATAAGTTCGCCCTGACCCTTTACGGCAGCGAGGAAAACTGCGGCAGCAAATTGAGCAGTATCCTGAGTCTATATAAGGATTCCTGGGAAGCTTTTGTTTTAGAACTCTATGAAAATCCGGTGAATAAAGAGATCAAGAAGAAACAGGATGAGCTGATCAATGATAAAACGGCGCCTTGTGCCAATGAGCATGGATTTTGTCTGATCATGGATGCGGCCTATAAGTTTTTCAAAAATGAGGATCAGGCCGGTAATTTAAGTGCTATTTCAGGCTTTCAGCAGGGTTACGGTTTAATCCGAACCAACTGGCCGTCCAAGGCTAAAAACGCTCAGAATGACGGGCTGTGCAACGCGATGGAATCCTTCCTGCGATGCCGTCAGTATTCGGAAGGAAAACTCTTCCATGACCAACTGACAACTACCGGCGCAATTGCCTCAGGAATGGACGACGCGCGGTATGTTTATGATCTTGGGTTGATTGCGATTGGAAATAAGAATTATTCCGATGCCGTCGCTCTTTTTGATCAGGTGCTTGGTATTGAACGCCAGGGGCAGCCGGGGGACATCCATTATTTAGCCATGCTCCAGAAAGGTCGCTGCCTGATGGAAGTCGGTAAATACAATGATGCTATCGCGGTACTGGATTCGGTCCGTCCGGCCCAGTCCCGTTTTAACGGATTCCTGGAAGATATGCCGCTTTATGATTCTTTTGATGGTTCAATAATAACGGATAATTTTATCCAGGATGATGTCATATACTGGCAGGCCATTGCATATTCTAAAGACGCTAATGGCAAAGACAAGGCGGACTTGCTGATGCGGGAAATTATCTTTTCCTATCCTTTTTCTGATAAATGCAAGCGTGCGGTGGATTATTTACGGAATAATCCGGTCAGGAGGAATAAATGAGAATAATGCGCATGGGATTTTTGCTCGTTTTGTGGCTTGGGACATGGTCGTTGATTATGGCTCAGGATTCCGCCGCCCAAAGTTCTCCTAAAGAGTCAGTCAAGTTCCGGCTTCAAGATTTGAATGAGAACCAGACTGATGGCTATTATCTTGTTTTGGACAGCTTACGAAAGATCAACCAGTCGACCGATAACCGGAACCTGCCGGGAATAGTCTGGATTGAGGTTCCTTTTATCAAGGGTTCTTTTGATCCGAATCAGGTCCGGATCCGGTATGATAAACCACATGCCGGGAAAGGGGAGTTTTTCAGTGAAGTCCTGCGGATTATCCGGGGCTGGAATTATACAGTGATACCGGTTGATTCAGGCAGCCTGTTGTATAATGTATCAACTGAGGGACACATCGAGATTAATGTGGAAAATCTTGGAATGACCAAAATTGAAGACACCCTGGCCATGGTACATCAGAAAGGATTTAAAAGGGATAAAATTTCTTTGACTCTGAGCCAGGCCCAAAAAGAATCCGAATCGATGGGTTGGTTGGCGCACCAGATTGACAAGCTGGGGATCAGTTATTTTATCGTTTTTGTGTTATTGATCATGGCGGCGCTTTTTGCTACGGTAATAACATGGCGGGATAGCGTAAAACGTGTTTTTTTAAATTTTAAGAATAATAAATCGGAAACCAGTGGTTCATCATCCGGAAATTCGGTCGAATTCCGGGATGAATTGGAAAAGCTGTGGCTCAACAACTTGTTGTGCTTGGTTGGTACTGTTCGTTGTCTCGATGTCAGCAATCCCGATTTAGGCAATGAGAAAAAGGAATTTATTGATAATGTGATTGTTGAGCTTGAGAAAGGAGCGATCGAAGTAGCCGACCAAGTGAGGATAGGTGGTTTCTTTGACAAATATAAAGAGTTTGAAAAATATAAACCCACGATTGATTATCATGAACTGGGTAAGAGGATTAAGACGCTGAATTCTCAAATCAATGTCAATAAGGATGAGTATGTGGACCGGGGACTGATCGATAAAATCAGACAGGTTATATGGGATGACTATTCCCGAAAGATAATCGATTCGGTTAAATTGATTCTGGCCGATAAACGGATTTCGGTGAGAGAGAGCAAAATATGGATTGGGGGGCTGGAAAACCATCTTAACAATGAAAACCATTACTATACCTCTTCGGAAATTGACCGGGCCTTTGATTATACGATCGATCGAGAAATCGGTAATATGAAAGGATTTTTGGACGCTATCTGGAATATCGCATCTATCGCGCCCATGATCGGGCTGTTTGGAACAGTGACCGGTATCAGCCGATCATTCGCCGAAATCAGCAAGTTCAGTAGTGATAAAGCGCAGGCGGATTTAATAGCAACGCTGGCAAAAGGGATTAATGAAGCCCTTTACACGACAATCTGGGGGCTTTCGATCGGAATTCTGACTATGCTGATTTACTACCTGTTCAAATGGTACCAGGATTCTACCGCTGTCAAATGGGAAAGAATATTTGTCGATCTATCCAATAACTTTTAGTCTATCATGACAATATCAGGAAAACAGTGAGGAGGAAACCATGATTAAACGATTGGTGATGAGTATAATACTGTGGTCGGTACTGCTGTCCTTGAATTTCGCACAGCAAAATGGTGTTGGTGTTTTCCGGATTGTTCCTGATCAAAACACTCAGACCCTGGATCTGGATGCTCTTGTTAAGATTACCGATAACCAGCCGGCCTTTGTAACGGTGATGGTTAAACTGGAAGAAGGTAAAAAAATTAATTGTTCCTGGATGCCGTTTCATCCTCATGCCAGTAACAATGACAGCCATGATTTCTATAAGGAAGTGGAACAGGTAATCAATTCATGGACCTATGATGAAACGATTAAGGGCAACGGTGAGATTTATTATACTGTGTCGATTATCCGCAATATCAGCCGCGGATTGGAGGGGCTTGTTACCATCGACTTAAAGTCTTTCTCACTGCCCAATTATGAAAAATACGCCTTTCCTTCGGCCGAATCAGCCGGAGATTTGGTGGTTACCAATCCAAAGGGATTCCAGTCCAAAAACGTAAAAATGATCATGAAAAAAGCCCAGATGCCGGGTTCGCTGGAAAAGAGCTGGCTGGAAAAACTGACCTATACTTATGTTGTCGTCTTCGTAATCCTCTTGTTACTGTTCATATTCTTCACCGGTTATACTATCCATACTATCCGCCATAACCGCAACTATCCGAAAAAATCGAAAAACGATTATCAGAACCGTATCAAAGAGCTTTGGATAGATAGTCAGTTATCAGTTTATTTTCATAATGAAATGCACAGTTTGGATATCAACAATCCGGACCAAACTGAAGAGATAGATTTCATTAATGAACTTGTTAGTATTAAACTGTATGAAAAAAAAGCTGATAATGCAAAAAAATACGGCGATAATGCTCCGAATATTAATTATGATGAACTAAAACTGAAATTGTCGGAATGCATCAAATCCGATTTAGCTTTGAAAAAAGCTCAATCAGTAATCTGGCGATATTACACCGAGCCATTTATTCAGAAAGCTAAAGAACTCTGTAAGAAGGCTGAGATAGAAAACCTAAAATCTAAAAAAGATAGTAACGAGACGTCGGATAATTCGGCGACGGCTGAAGAAATACGGCCTGGAATCCGGTTGAATAAGATTTTTTTAGCCGGATTGGAAAACCATTTGAACAACAAAACCGCATTTTATACTTCCTCAGAAATTGACCGTGCCATCGAAAAGACCGCCGGGAGTGAACTGGAGCAGATGAAGGGAATGATGGACGGGATATGGTTTATCGCGTCGGTTGCTCCGATGATCGGTTTATTCGGAACGGTGACCGGGATCAGTAAGTCATTTGCTCAGATCAGTGCCGGGGGATTGGAACAATCCGAGCTGATCACCCGCTTGGCCGGGGGTATCAATGAAGCGCTTTATACTACCATCGCCGGCTTGATTATCGGAATGTTGGCGACTTTTACCTACTATTTCGCTAAAACCATCATCGATAACATCAGCGCTCATTGGGAAGAATTATTCATTGAAATCACCAACCGTTTTTAAAGGACGAGCAATATGATAAAATATTTATACACATTATTGTTTATGCTGATTGCTCTGTCCGGTGTTCTGGCTCAGGAACAGGGTTGCCAGCCGGTTCTTTTCCATATTCTCTCCCAATCAACCGAAATCCGGTATGACTCAATCAGTCAAAAGCCTTCCGGATTCCATATTGAATGGGGATACTGGATTTACAACCTGAATAATAATCGTTTAAATACTCCTGATAATTGTTTGTTTCCTTCTCAGTCACTGGAATGGACGGTGATGAAGTTTCTGGATACCGCCAGCACCATCACTTATACAGTGCGGGTTGAAGCCGGCGAAGTGAATTCGAGTAAAGATGATCTTACGCAGGTTGTCAAATCTCATGATTATTCGCTAAGCGGTGATAGTTTGGATTTTGAAATGCTCCGGGCCGATTTCGGCGATTTTTCCACCTATCAGGGATACAGAATTACGGTTGATCCGATCAATTTAACCGATATTAGTCTGCGCTGGCCTTCGGAGGGTAGGACTCAGAAATCCTATAGTGTGGGTTTTGGTCCCAAGGTGAGTATTGAAACATCCTCCAATCCCGAAGAGAATACGATTCCGGTTTATACGATTTTTGACACCAAGGCGGTCAATACGGTCAGATTTATTAGAGATGACAATGAGATACCGAGTGCTTTGAATGTGTATATCAATGGGACCGTTAAGGATAATCTGAATGAATGGTTCGGCAAAGGCGGCTGGATCGCGGGTATCATAACATTAATCGGCGTCATTGGCTTGGTTTTAAGTATTATTTTCCTGGCCATGATCTGTCGTTACCCTTCCAGAATTATCGGAGATCAATCGCTTAAACAGTCATGGATTGTATTTTTCAAGCAACCGACTCTTGAAAATTATAGGCTGATCTTGCTGAATCCTGCCATTGATTTTTCTAAAGGTTCTTTCTATCAGAGACTCTTCTTGTTTTGCCTGGGACGACACTGGCAGTACAAGTACCATTGGAGTAAAAGTTTCTATCTGGAAAATGAGGTGTCAGGCCGGGCCACCGCAGAGTTGTCCATGATGAATTCGTTGAGAACAAAATACCTGGCATCTTTCACCCGGTATTTTAATCTGGAATATTTCTGGAACATGAGCGCGCTGACTCCCTCGCTGGGATTATTGGGAACCGTGACCGGGATTGCCGGAGCTTTCAATAATATCGCTCAAAACTCAAGCATTGAAAGCCAGGTGCTCATCCAAAGCCTTTCGGGAGGGATTAATGAAGCCCTTTATACGACTATTTTCGGTTTGTTTTTTGGAATTCCATTGATGTTGATCTATTTTGGTCTAAAATATCTGCTGGATAAAAAAATCGAATCGGTTTCCAATTCGTTGTATGATGTTTTTTATCCGGAACCATAAATAAGCAAGGAGTCATCGCATGGCATTTACCAAAAAAGAAGAGCCCCGCAAGGCGGAAATGACTTCCATGATCGATATGATCTTTTTATTACTGATTTTCTTTCTGGTGACTTTGGCTGTTGGCCAGAATACCGGGGAAGAGGGAGATGTGGAAGGAACCATCGAGAATCCGTCTGAGGTCAATATTGCCCGGGAGACCCATCCTCTGGTTGCGACGGCAGATTCGGTTTCCGGGCGAATATTTAAGATTTCCATCTTTTCAGTAGCTAAGTTTGAGGATATTCCGGCTGTGGTCGCTCCAAACCTGCTAAGTGGGTTGAAGGATAACAAGGATTACCCTGTTTTTGCGATATACTGGCTCGATACTCTTTTTAAAACCCCCATCAGTGTTAATGATTCTTTCGCCAAATGGGATGCGCTGGCTGCTCAAGGCAATTCTGCCGCGGCGGATAATTTGGCGAGATTTGAGCGTTATCGGCCTCTGATTCTTCCTCCCAACAACTGGTTTACGGCTAATTCTGATAAAGCCGGCAAGTATTATGGGGCTGCCATTGAAAACACTAAAGCATTCTTTAATTACATGAAGAATCAGAATCCTGTCGGTGGCGTGGATATGGATGCCAACCGGCTGACGCTCGTTCTTGACGCGGATGAGGATCTTTATTATCGGTTTTTATTTGATCTCAACCGGATCTATTATGAGATCAATCCTGATAACACCTTAATGACTTCACCGATTCCGGGCAAAATCATGATTAGCGCTAAGTCTATCAATAGCCGATAATTGGAGGATTATATGCCGTTTAAAAATAAGGAAGCGCCGCGTAAGACTGAAATGACGTCCATGATTGATATGATTTTTCTGTTGTTGATTTTTTTTCTGGTAACTCTCAGTGTCTCCCAAAAAGGAGGAGGGATTGACAGTATGAAGGGGGTGCCCCGGCCGGTGACGATTGAGGAAGGCGAGATGAACGAGGTTGATAAAGTCGTCCAGATCGATGACCGTCTTGGTGTTAACAATATCCGATACTGCGTGGTCACTTCGCAAAACTATGGAACCAAGATTCCCAGTGTTTCGCTGGCTCAGGTCTATGAATCGATTGAGCCGGGCGATGCCATATCAATCCGGGCTTCCGATTCCGTTTCCCTGAAAAGTGTGATTGAAGTGTGGGACCTGGTCAAGAATCAGCGGAAAGCCTTTCCGGTTTTAAACCGAGATACAGATTCGATGGTAATCATTGAAAAAGGGTGTACCGAACGGCCATGAAAAGAGGAAAAGCATGAATTCTATCAAAATCGGAAGATTTATACAAATCTGGCCTCAAATGCCTGGCCTACTCAATCAGGCCAAAAAGGTCAAGTGGATGGGATGGGGATTGATTGGACTGTTGTTGATCGGTTTAATTTTCTGGTACAGGCTTGGATCAACTCAGGAGAGTTATCGGGCTATCATTGATTCTCCACCGCCACCGCCTCGTCTGGTTAGCGATAAACCGGCTATTGCGATGCAGTCGATCGGTTATATCTGTTACTATAAGGATTGGGACAAAGTAACCGGCCAGAATGATGCGTTTAATTTTAATCAGTTTACGAATACAATCTCGGCGAATTGGAGCTATTGGATCAGTTGGAAAAGAAACTCGGCCGGGCGGTTTGAGTTCAGTTGGAAACCGATTGTGCTGGGGATATCCTCAAATGTTGCCGAGCATAATGCCCATGTTTTAAATAGAATGTCCAGAGTTGGATTCAATGATAACGCGGAGTTTACTGCCACTCTTACTATTAATTATGTCCAGCGCCTTCTCAGGATCAATTTGTTAAGTTTTACTCCCTTGTCTCCAAAGATGAGTGTTGTTATTAATACACCGGCGGGACCTAAAACATTCTACAAGGCTCAATGCCTTCCCTTAAGGGAGAACCTCAGAAAGATAATTCCCTATGTGTCAACGGGTACTCTGAATCTGGAAGTATCTGCGAACTGGGATCAGTATACAATCAAGAGTTTTTGTTTTTAACGACTAATCAGAGGAGCGGCTTGCCATGAAATACTCCGTTTTTTATTCATTATTTGCCTTTATTTTGGCTGGAATTCTCTCTATCGGCCCCAGCCCGGCGAAGGCTCAACCCCTTGAACCATGCCCCCCGGGATGTTTTTGGGTCGGATCTGTTTCAGGAGGTCAGTCCGGTTCATTGTTTTCACTTTTTGATGAAATATGGGATAGTTTAAGGACCCGACATCAAGCACCCGCTCCTCATTCTTTTATCTGTTGTCCTCGTGATCCTGATCCGGTTATGCGCAATAAAATAAACCAATTGGAAGCTATATTGACACCTGCCGATGATGCCGATACTTCCTATCAGGCCTACAGCATTCGTTTGATACGATGTTATATTCCCTTTTTCAAGGGAGTATTCGAAGCCGATTGTAACGCTTTTGACTTGGTGGACCAACGGATTAATCAACTTGAGAATAATCAAACTCTATCGCACCATCATACGGCTGATCGCCGATTCTTCCTGCGCCTGCTTCGATTCTATACTTGCATTTACCAGTCCGGTTGCACGGATTCTCCTAATCCTGCGGATTATTTCAATGTACTGACCCAGATCAGTCGATTGACCCCTTCAGATCCCGAGTTGATAAGATTTAAAAATGATATTGCCGTTCATGCCATGGAAGGATGTGCTTGTTTTATTGATTATGGCGTTGAACATGACAGCCTTGAACTTCTTAAACAGATTGTCGATGGATTGTCGGTTTATGAGAACAACCTCTCCAGGAATAATGATGTTCCCCACCGATACTACCGCCTGGTACTGCAGAACCTGAAGAATTTGATGAATGCCCATAGCAGGATTCAGTTCAGCTGCTGTGGTACCATTACAGATCTTGCTCTTCTCAATGCTTTCAAGAATTTAGCCGAGGCGGATTTTCCGGGACAGAATGATTTTTACGATAATTATTTACGGATGAAATTGATGAATGATATGATCCACCATATGCTGGATGTCAGGGAATTGAATAATCCTTTGACTTTTAGTTCGATCGCTGAAATACAAAACGATTCTATCCGGCAGGAAATCAAGTATCTGATATCGGTACTAAATAGTATCAATGCTATGTATCGCGCCCCTTATCCTACCGCACCTGATCCCGGAGCTTCCGGATTAAACAGTGCGATATTACAATGCTTCAGATCATTATGTATTAGTATGCAGGCTAATTTGACGCTGAATTTTCCTGATGCTCCCATTAGTTTTAACACCAAACCGTTTTTATTTTCCCAAAACCGATTTCTTGGGTTGATCTATGGTTTTTTCAGACAAGGATTAGCCAGCCCGGTAATCAATACCGGTATGAATCCGAATGAGGTTCAGTATCTCAGTCCCCGCCAGAAGGATTATTACTATGCGATCCGTTTTTTAAGCTCAGACAATTGGACACCAAACAGTCTTTATCATGGTTTGACGACTGAAACGGATAAATGGAAGCGATTTTATCTATGCCTTGAGCTGGTTTTTTCCAAAAGTATTGATAAGGCAAAAAGAAAGACTATTCTTCGCTCAATCGATAGCCGATCCGTGAACTTTTTCCAAGATGATGCAATGAGGAACCGGGCCGAGATGTTGATCTGTAGCGCAATGAGCGAAGAAGACGATTTTGATAATTACAATGAGAAAAACCAAAAACTGAATCGTCTAAATACAATTTTATCTACGCTAAAGGATCGGCATGATTCAATTCAATGGAGAATCTGTAAAACCAAGCTGTTGGAATGCATGTTAAGCGATCCAGGGTGCCAAAATCCTGACGATTCGATTCCACTTCGAGATGCTCTGGTTTGTGAATTGGTCAATCTCCGTAACCCCTATGGATATTTTAAAGCCCAAGCATTGGGATTACCCTGTGCTCCACCTAATGATGTTATTTGTCAGACATTAAGCGGTTGTAATTCAATTTCGCCAGTGCCTTTGTGTTATATTACTTCAAATACGGCGCGCTGTAATCTGAACTTCGGCAATCAGTCATGTGATACAGAGTATAATCTGGATATTATCGGCCAGCTCCATATCATGCGGAAATACTATCTGGCGAATTTCGGCCGATATCTGCTGACCCGCCACCCCTTGATGCCCGACATGTATCTACGTAAGCTGCCTCTGATACCTCCGACCGATAAAATAACTATGACGGGAGAACTTGCACAATCCCCGGTCAATGGCCGGGTGATAATTATGAAAATGATCGATCAGGTTCCGCTGGATACTGTTTCGTTCACCAACAGCCAGTTCAGGTTGGAAGGATTGGCCGCCGGGCAATGGTATATCATTACTGTTATTCCCGATGGGAATTATTATCCACTCAGCATCCCGCTGTATGAAACCCGGACTGGAGCTTTGAAATTGAGCCTGATGCCTAAATATACCTTTACCCAAAAGTCATCCGGCAACCAGGGCCAGATACCATTCTGGGCTGATTCGGATTCCAAGTTGATATTCAATCCTGCCCGCAAAGCCAATTCGTTTACGTTGGATATCAATGGAAAAAAACAGGTTATCAGTTGTAATGATATGGGATTGCCCCTGAGCCTGGTTCGGTCCGGCCAGAAGTGTTTTATTCTGGATGGATTCAAGCCGGGGCTTTTGGCTTTTGATGATAAAGGGAATGAGCCCGAAAACCGGATCGTCAAGATGGTCAATCAAAAAGCCATTCACGGATTATGCGATATGCGGGGGAATTCTGACTATCTGGCGCTTTTGGATGATTCATGTAATCTTCATCTTTATTGTAATCCTGCCGATATACCCTGTGAGGGAGGTTCCTATCCATTGTGTGTTCCGTCAATTAAAAGGATAGCTTTTCATGTAACTCCAGGCCGACATGTATTTTCCTATATGCTGACGGCGGATGGAGATTTGCTTTGGACGTTTGATTTTCAGAAAACCTGCCACCGGTTTGCCGGTTATAACCAAGCCGAACAGTCCGGAATGATTTGCCCTTCCAATCTGATTACCGATGATAATGGATATGTTTATGTCGCCGATCCCTGTGCAGGTAAAGTCTTTATTTTCAGCCCGGCAGGTTATCTGGCCGATCAAATCGATTTGTCGAAAGATCCCGGAGGGTATACCCTCAATCTTACTAACGGTAATCTTGATATCATTACCTGTGAAGGCAGAACCGTGTCATATACGATCAGCCGATAGATAAGGAGAATCCTATGTCAAAATTTATTTGGTTTGGAGTTGTCCTGATTTGGATTGTATCTTTTCAGCATAGTGTTTATTCACAGAATAGAACCGGATTTATGATCAAAAACTATGATCAGGTTCCTGCCATTGATCTGAATGAATTGAAAAAAATGATTGATGAACCGATTTCCAGAGATGGAAAACCACCATTGGTCAATAAATATCTGATGGAATACTTCGCCGACTTCGATCTGTCATGGAATGGACACACTCATATCTTTTCATTCCGATATGATTTGCCGCATGCCGGGAGTGATGCATTTGTCACCTATATTGATAAAATTCTTCAGCAATGGACATTTCCTGATAATCCGCATTTGGAAGGGTGCAAAATCCGTTATTCCATCCATGCCGATAAAAATGACGGCTTTATCAAGATCAGTTTTATCGACAATCAGAATATGACGATTCCTAACCTGATTTTGACCGGTTCGGCTATTGCTTTTGGAGATGGTTATTCAGGTTTGATCAAGGCTACGAACTTCAAATCGCGTAACCTGATTTTACCTTCCTTGAAAAAAGATCTTGCCACTTTTAGTTTTTCCTGGTGGAAAGATTTGATATTTAATAAGCTCCAGGTTTCGTATTCTGTTATTTTTATTATCATTATTTTTTCGTTGATAGGACTTTTTGTATTTATTTTTTACCGACACCGAACGGATAAATCCGAGAATAAAAAACTGGTTCCTATCATGGCTCTACTTTGGGAAAATTCTGTTTTTCACTATCAGACATCAATTCAAAAAGATGATGGTCAATCTGAAATTATCCTGAACCTAACCTTCGATATCTATTCCAAAAACAACCAAGAGAAGCTGGATGCACTCAATGGAATTTCTGAGTGTCTTAGCGATCCGGATAATGTTTTGAACCATCTTGACGATATTAAATCGGAGGAGTATAAACCCAAAAATTTAGCAAAGGAACAACTGGTAAAGTTGAATAAGGACCTGGGCGTGCTTATTGGTCAAATCGAACATCAAATGAATATCCTAGAAAAGATTGATCCAAATGATCATCGAGAGGTTATCAAGAATCAGAAAATAGTCGATGATCTGTTTGAAAAAGCTTACGCAACGATTTGGCATGTGTATACAAAACCTCATTTAATGGCGGCTTTGAGAATTTCTAAGCTGTGTGAACGATCACCGATGGCGAGGATTCTTGAATCCGGTATACGGAAACACCTTAAAAACAAGTATTACTGGTATTCTTTCCAGGAGATTACCCGTGCCGTTAATAAAAAAGCTCAAGCTGAGATGGACAAAATGAATCTGGGATTGGACTGGGTTTGGACCATCAGCGGATTTGCTCCCATGCTGGGGTTGTTGGGAACGGTCACTGGGATCGAACAATCCTTTGATGCCATCAGCAAGGCTCCTTCCGGTCTTCAGGATTCGGTCATGAATTCTCTGGCCAGCGGCATCAATGAAGCTCTTTACACCACCATTATCGGCTTGATTATTGGAGTATTTGCCACTCTTCTCTATTACTGGTTCAAAACCCGGATCGATGAAAATTCGTTTACCTGGGAATCTGTCTATCAACGGATCAGTGAAAGAATCTGAGTTTGATTTTTGCGATTCTTTAATCGTCTTCTTTATTGGAAAAGTCTTGTTATTTTATTGATGAGCGGTAATAATCGGAGTGTAGCCTCGGTTTCCAGTTGAACATAGTAATCTGCCGTTCTGACCATTCATCAATAGAACCTGATTCTATCTTTACTTTCTTATAGTCAAATAACAATACGTTGCCATTTTTTATTACTGATTGTAAAACTTTCTTAGAATTATATGATGAATAATTAGTCTGATCATTGAGGGGATGAGGCACCCCCTAAATCATCCTACCTGAAAACAGATTCTTAGCTTGAAATCACGATTTTAGACTGGCTTGTAACGCTTGGAGGCTTTTGGATATCGATGGTTACATCGTATTAAATAAATCAACCGCCCTGTAAAACAGCTTGATGGATCAAAGAGCCGGAATGAATGATCATTCCAGCTCCTGATCATACTCATATCCGAATCAGGGTGAACCATGAAGGGATCATCAAAGGATTGATGATCGGATCGCTATTTTATTTTACTCGCATCATTTTTCGGGTTATGGATTGATTATCGACGGTCAATCGATAGAAGTAGAGTCCGGTGGATAGATTCTTGTTATGAGCGTCTTTTCCATCCCATACCCAATGATAGAGCCCCGGCGTCTCTAATTGATCCACCAGATTCCGTACCAATCTTCCTTCAATATCATAGATGCTTAATTTGACAGCGGCTGTCCGTGGAATATCATATTCAATGACGGTAGTCATAGTGAATGGATTCGGGGTGTTGGGATATAATACCGGCCCAAGCGGCTTTTTATTTTCATTTTCATTGATTTCCGTTATCGTACTGGTAATATCGATGACTCGAAGACAGTATTTTCCATATAAACCTACCGCAATCTTTTTTCCGCTCGGATGGAATGCGACTGAATTAATCCAATGACAACCGCTTAAGGTGAGATCTAAGATTTTATCCCCTGTCATCAGGTCCCAGATCGTCAAGGTGCTGTCACCTCCACCGGAAACCAACCGATTGCCGTCCGGAGAAAAGGAGATAGCTTGAATAGAGGTTGCTGTGGAAAGACTTTGAATCAGATTTCCGCTCTTGATATCCCAGATTCGGATGGTGTTATCCATACTCCCGGAAGCTAATCGGCTGCCGTCGGGTGAAAATGCAACCGACCTGACCCAATGGCTGTGACCGGAGAGAGTCTGAATCAAGCCCCCGGTACCGGCATCCCAGATCCTGATGGTTTTATCCCATCCTCCGGAGACCAATCGGCTGCCATCCGATGAATAGGATAAAGAATAGACCGTTCCTCCACAGTCCTGGGACCACGTCGATTTACTGTTGGTGGTATTCCATATTCTGATTCGACTGATATTTCCAGAAACTACATGGATTCCATCCGGAGAAAAGGCCACCGAATTAATAAATCCATCCCATGCGGTGAGGGTCTTAAATCCTTCACCGGTATTCACGTTCCAGATTCGGATAGTGTTATCCAAACTCCCGGAAACCAGTTCATTTCCATCCGGTGAAAAAGCTATGGAACTGACCTCACCGGTGTGTCCTTTTAGAGTTTGCATTAGTGAACCGGTGGTTGTATTCCAGATCGTAATGGAGATATTCCTTCCTCCGGCAGCTAGCTTTTTACCATCCGGAGAAAAAGAAACCGAATTAATCCCTCTCTTATTTCCTGAGAGAGAATGATTCAGTGAATAGGTTTTCGTATTCCAGATCGTTAGATCGGCATTCACTCCTCCGCATGCCAATTGACTCCCATCCGGAGAAAAGGCCAGCGAATAAACATCGTTGATTTGCTCATAGAGAGTTCCAAGCAGTGCGCCGGTATCCGTATTCCAGATTTTGACTTCGGCATTGGCTCCTCCGGAGACCAGCCGGCTGCCATCCGAAGAAAAAGCTACTGAATAAACATCATCCGTATGTCGGGAGAGTGTCTGAAATACGGCGCCGTTGCTTACATTCCAGATTTTAATTCTATTATCCTTGCTTCCGGAGGCTAATTTTTTACTATCCGGAGAAAAGGCTACCGAATTAACATCATTGGTATGTCCCGCGAAAACTAGAATCAATGCGCCGGTATTCGCGTTCCAGATTCTGATGGTTTTATCTCCGCTCCCTGATGCTAAAAGGGACCCATCCGGGGAAAAGGCCACCGAATTGACCCGATCGGTATGTCCGGTTAGAGTCTGAACCAGCGCTCCGGTTGTTACATTCCAGATTTTAACGGTGCTATCAGCCCCGCCGGAGGCCAGCCGATTACCATCCGGAGAGAAGGTAACTGAAAAAATATCATCACTCTGCCGGGCGAGAGTTTGAATCAGTTGGCCGGTATTCATATCCCAGATTTTGATCGTGTTATCCTTACTGCCGGAGGCCAGCGTTTTACCATCCGGAGAAAAGGATAGGGTATAAACATCCGCCGAGTGTCCGGAGATGGTCTGGATCAGATCTCCGGTACTCGTATTCCAGACTTTAATGGTATTGTCGTCATTCCCTGTGGCCAGTCTGGTTCCGTCCGGAGAATATGCCAAGGCATGGATAGTGCTTCCATCCGGAAAGTACTGAATCGGAATGGGCGCTACGTGGAAATCGTTCGTTTCTCCATGGATTACTCCATAAAACAAGAATAGTATCATCACGATGGTCCAATTACGCTTTAGCATAAATCCCCCTCCTTTATTATACGTTATTCGGATCAAAGGCGATTGTCAATCCAATTAATACATGATCTATAGAAATGTCAAGTGAAAATTTCAATTTTGTATATAGGTTTTTAATAGGGCTTTAAGAGATGTTCGTAGTAAACATTATTAACGATCAGAATTTTACCGTTTTAGTATCAAAGAGGTATAAATCTACTTTCACCTTGACTTTCAAAGATTTTGAGTTATAATTAAATACATTGGGTTTGTCTCATCGTGGTTTAGAGTTTTTATTTTCTCATGATGGAGTGTTGTGATATAGTCGGATAGGGATCCGTGGGTCCATACCGAGGAATGGGCAGGCTGCAATACTGGGAGGACTAAATGAAACGCATCATAGTGGGAATTTTTATTGTATTGTATTCTTTTGCCTTACTTTACGGGGATTCATCCGATTGGATGGAATTGAATAAACAGGTGCTTCAGCTGGTTCAGGAGAGAAAATATGAACAGGCTCTGCCTCTGGCTGAAGAAGTTTTTAAAATAGCGGAAGAGACCGTAGGGGATTCGGATGCTATAACGGTATCCAGCATAAAAAATCTGGGGATCATTTATCAGAATCTGAATCGTTATCAGGAGGCGGAATCATGTTTTCAGCGGGTGATTGCCATCCGGGAAAAGAATCTGGGGCTGGATCATCCGGAGGTGGCTGAGGCTATGGAGAATCTGGCGTTGTTTTATTATAATTTAAGCCGTTATTCTGAAGCGGAATCCCTTTTCCGGCGTACCTTGACCATCCGGGAAAAAAGCTTGGGGGAGAATCATTCCGAAGTTGCTATTACTCTGTCTAATCTAGCCGCCACCTATGATAATCTCGGCCGATATCCCGAGGCGGAAACATCTGCCAGGCGGGCTTTAGATATCCTGGAAGCCAATCCGGAAGCAAAACCTAAAGAAGTAGCTGAGGGAATAGCAACCTTGGCCGGGATCTATTTATCTTTGTATCGCTATCCGGAAGCCGAGTCCCTTTATCTGAAAGCCTTGACTATCCAAGAAAGTCAGCCGGAAGTTGATTCGTTCCAGATTGCATATCTTTTGAATAACCTAGCTCTCTCATATTGTGGGCATAGTGAATATAAACAAGCTGAAGCTTTATACCAGAGAGCTTTAATAATTTTTAGGCGGGTTTATGGTCCGGATCATCCGGAAGTCGCCACCTGTCTGATTAATCTTTCTCAAATCCAGCTGGAAAGAGGACACTATACCTCAGCAGAATCTTTATTTCAACAGGCTTTGGATATTAAGATAAGATTTCTGGGGGATAATCATCCCGATGTTGCCATCTGCCTGAATAACCTGGGTAATGTATATTCTATCCAGGGCCGCTATACTGAAGCGCAAGATTGCTATTCCCGGGCGCTTAAGATCAGAGATAATAATTATGGTTTTAGTCATCCCCGAACTGCTGACAGTTATTCTTTTTTAGGAGATATCTATAAGCTGCAAGGCCGGTATGCTGAAGCTGTTTCGCTCTACCTGTCGGCCTTGGAAATTCACACGACGGTCTTTGGAGCCGCCCATCCAAATGTTGCCCAGTGTTTGCTTGATCTGGCCAGAACATATCAGCACATTCCTGAGAAAAAAGCTCAGGTAGAACCCTTGTATCGACAAGCCCTGGATATCAGTCAGAACTATTACAAGGGCAATCATGAGGCGATTGTGCAGAATCTGAATAGTCTTGGCACCTTTTATTTAGTTCAGAAACGGTATGCTGATGCCGAACCGCTTTTCGACCAGGCCCGGATTTTTATTGAGAGGATATATGGCCTGGATAACCTTAAACTGGCTTCTATAATTAGTAATCAGGCTTTTATTTATGAGAACCAGGGATGCCTTTCCGAAGCCGAATCCCTGTATGTCAAAGCTCTGGCGATGAAAAA
>JAGOEH010000209.1 GCA_017997825.1 Candidatus Delongbacteria bacterium
TACGAAAAGAACATCGGCGATCTGGAGCAGGATAAACCCAAAGCCCGTCCCCGGGTGATCATCAATACCGCCTTTCATACTCCGGAAAAATTTGGGCCTCAGATTTTCGGCCAGCACATCTTTGACCGAATGGATCTGACCCTGACCGGAAACTGGCGCGCCGGATCCTGGGCGACTTGGTCCGGTGGATCGAGTGTGGCGGGTGTTGTCAATAACGTCCAGTGGCGCGATTATACCAATGTTGACCTGAAATTCACCAAGATTTTTAAGGTGAACAGCGTCAACCTGGTTTTCTTTGTCGACATCACCAATCTTCTCAATCACAAATATTTCAGCCCCGGCGGATACGGATTCGTGGACGGGAACGACTATCTGGCCTATATGAATTCGCTCCATCTGCCTTCCAGCAGCGATTATCCCAATATTCCGGGCGATGATCGTCTGGGCGATTACCGGAAATCCAGTGTGGATTATGTCCCGATGAAGTCGATTCAGACTACCGCCAACTTCGTCCCCACCAACACCTCGGTGATCTACTACGAGAAAGAGACCGGGAAATGGTTGAAATATGAGGATAGCGGCTGGGTGGAACAGGATGGTGGTTATATCAAAAACCTGCTGGATGACAAAGCCTATATCGACAATCCCAACAATATGACCCTGACCTTTCTCAATCCCCGGGATGTGTTCTTCGGCTGCCGTGTAACCTTTGATCTTAAATAAGGGAGATTAACCGATTCGGTTCCGGGATGATTTCGGAAGCGAACGAAGATAAAGGACTGACAATGAAAAAATACAGACTGATGATTGGACTTCTGATTCTGGTTCAGATGGTGATTGTGAACCTGAGTCAGGCTTCGGAAGTGAAGGAGTTGAGAATCGGCAACCTGCAAAACTGGTTCATGGCCAGCGGCAGTGAACCGGAGGAAGCCTTTGTGGCGGTGCAGCAGACCGGTTTTGAATGGCCGGCCTTCTATGATGACCAGGACTGCCAGGCGGCCAAGGGATTATGGATCTGTGCCACCAATTTTGATGATCCGGTGGTCAACCGGACATTTCCTTATAAGGTCGTCCATTGCGGTCCACGCGTATGGTTCGATGAAAACGAGTTTATGCCGATCGAGTTCAAAATGCACGGCCGATTCGAAAAGCCGATCATTTTGGTGGATGATAATCCGGCCAGTGCCCTGACCTTTTCCGATAAAGTGGATGTTCCGGATCCCAATCTGCCTTGCGACCGGATGCTCTACAATGTAGTCAACACTTCGATCGGTGTTACCATGACCCGAAAGATCTACGCTTTCGGCGAGAACAGTATCGATGATTTCTACATCAATGAGTATATCTTTAAAAATACCGGGATTTATGACTCCAAGGGCAGTATCAAGGAGCAGACCCTGACCGGTGTCTATTTTTACTGGCAGTATCGTTGGGCGGTGGCTTCCGAAGGCTGTAACGTCTCCAAATGGGGAATGCAGAATTCCACCCGCTGGGGTTTGAACAATATGATCGATGTGGTGCGGGTTAAGGATGAGGCCAAGGACAGCATGCGTTGTCAGATTTCCTGGCACGGCAAGCATTCCGGGCATGCCTGGGACAATCTGGGCTCGCCCCATTTTAAGGGAACCTATCCGGACGGCCGGCTGGGCGCCGCTCAGTTTATCGGAGTCACTACCATTCATGCCGATAAATCGGCCAGTGATAAGAGTGATGATAAACTACAGCCGACCAGCACCTATTGGACCGGCTCGGATGACAATGTTAACCGTAGCAATGATCAGTATAATGAGAACAAGATGACTGCCGAGTACGAACAGGTTATCAAAGGGCATTGTGATCCGACACAGGCGGAAGTAGTCGGTGACGGCTATGCCGACCAGTATTCCGGAGCCGGCTCGGGCGGTATCTCGCAGGCTCAGGGATTCGGTCCTTATACCCTGGCTCCCGGCGACAGTATCCGGATCGTCTTTGCAGAAGCCGCCGGCGGTCTGAGTCGTGAGATGTGTGAACTGGTGGGAGGAAAGTGGTTCAGGGAAGAAGGCCCCTATACTCTGCCGGACGGCGGAACCGCCTCCAATAAGGATGCCTATAAAAATGCCTGGGTCTATACCGGCCGCGATTCGCTGATGAAAACCTTCCGGCGGGCCATGCAGGTCTGGAAATCCGAGCTGAACGTACCTCAGGCGCCTCCTGCTCCCACGAGCTTTGAAATCATCTCCGGCGGTAACCGCATCAATCTGATATGGTCAGATAATGCCGAAACCCATCCCGGTTTTAACGGTTATGAAGTTTATCGCGCTATCGGAAAATATGATACTACCTATCAGTTACTCTTCAAATGCGGTAAATCGGATGTGGTCCATGAGTTTAATGATATGACCGCTGAACGAGGTAAGAGTTACTTTTATTATATCCAGTCTGTGGATGACGGCAGTACCAATATTTTCGAGCCCGGAACCCCGCTCAAGAGCAGCCTGTTTTTGACGCGGACCATCGAAGCGGCCTATCTGCGCCGACCGGCGGCCGAAGACTGGAAAACCAGTCTGCGTGTCGTTCCCAATCCCTTCAATATCCGGAACGAAACCCTGCAGTACCCCAAGGAAACCAATAAGCTGATGTTCCTGAATCTGCCGGAAGAATGTACTATCAAAATATTCACCGAACGCGGCGATCTGATCGAAACCCTCCACCATACCACCGGATCAGGCGATAAGGAATGGTGGAACATCACTTCATCCCGACAGATCGTGGTCAGCGGAATCTATATCGCTCACTTCGAAACTCCCTCCGGTGAATCTACGTTCCGGAAGTTTATTATTATCCGATAACCCCGGATCAATTACTAAGATAGGAGCTTTATACAATGAAACTTAATCAATACAAACGCTTCACGAGCATCCTCCTGATGCTGCTGCTGATCGGGGTTTGGGGGTATTGCTCCAAATATGAAGATGAAACCTATGAAATGAGTGCGCTGGATAAAAAGGCCGATCAGATCCTGAACGATACCCTGATGGTTTATGATACGGTCTCGATGGTATCCCTTGCGGTATTGGATGATTCGACCAATAAGCTGTATTGGCAGGATTCAACCGCGAATGACAAGATATTTATCAATTTGGTCGACGATTCAAACGATGTGACTGTACCAGTGACAGTCACAGCTTTGATGGATACCCTGATGCAGCGTTCCGGACTGGAAAAAGCCCCCTTTAAATGCATTTATGCCCAGAATGATACGGCGTTGGCTGTTTCGGGATATAAAACCAAGGATCATGGCTATCTGGTTCTGACCGTCGATCAGGATAACTTTAAACCGGTATTTTTCAGTGACAGTACCTTTGATTTTGAGGTTTATTCCTCCAGTGGAGATAACGTCAAGGCGGATAATGTGACTGTACCGATGGAAGTAGTTGCTTTCAGTCCCAAAATGAAGAGCCGATTCGAATACACCTTGGCCAAAGGCAACTATCTGTTGAAGTTCATTACCGAGAAGAAGAAGTTTAAGTTCTATTCCGTCAGCCGGTAACGTATAATCAATGTTTTCTGATAGTGGAGGAAACCCATGATAAAAAGAATCGTCGTTTTAGCGGTCATCGTGACGATGGTCGCGTCCATCCCGGAATTGATGGCCGCTCAGAAAAAGCTGGCCCAGACCGGGTTCCAATTCTTATCGGTGGTCTCGGATGCCTGCGGTGGCGCCATGGCCGACGCCATGACCGCCTATCCGACCAAATCGAATTCTCTCTTTTTCAATCCGGCCAATATGGCCAATCTGCCGAATACCTTCGATGTCACATTCAGTCAGAACGAGTGGATTGCCGATATCAAGCACCAAACCTTCAGCGGCGCCTACCGGCCCTGGATGGGAAAATATGGCGTTTTTGGTTTCAGTTTTCAGAATGTCGATTATGGTGATATCCAGGGAACCATGGTCTGGGGAAACACCGACGGATTTATCGATACCGAAGTTCTGAATCCCTCCTCCTTTGCGCTGGGATTTGGATACGCTCTGGCTCTTTCCGATAAATTTGCCGTCGGAGGCCAGGTCAAGTATGTCAAGCAGTATTACGGCAAAAGTGTGACTCTGGACCGGGAGTATAACCGGGATGTCAAAAAGTATGTCGAATCGATTATGGCATTCGATTTTGGGACTATTTTTAAAACCGGGTTCAAGAGTCTGACCTTTGGGATGAGCATTCGGGATTTTTCAGGCGAGGCCAAACTGGAAGAGGATGCCTTTCAGTTGCCGTTGATGTTCAAGATGGGGCTTTCGATAAATACCTTTGATTTCGTCATGCCCGATCAGCAGGAGCAGGTCTTGTTTGCCTCGATCGATGCAGTCCATCCAAGGGATTATCCGGAATATGTCAATTTCGGCCTGGAATACGGTCTGAAAAAGATGCTGTTTCTGCGCGGCGGATACATGCTCAACCATGAGGAATACAATCTGACCTACGGTATCGGGATTCAGTATATGGGAATCAGTTTCGATTATTCCAATACCCCCTTTGACGAATTCGACAACATCCAGCGTCTGACCATGCGGTTTTCACTGTAAGGCATAAATTTGAAAATAAAGGAGTTAGGATTATGAAAAGTATATACCGCGGTTGGAAACCGCTAATGGCCGGCTTATCGGCCCTGATCATGATCGGCATGGCGGCCGGCTGCAGTGATGAGTATCCCGATGGGGTTTATGATCCCAATGATCAAGGCGGTTCCGTTCCGGTAATCAGTTCGGTTACCCCCGCAACGGCACTGGCCGGTGTCGATCCGGTAACGATTACCGTAACCAACCTGAATCCGGTGGATAGTCTGAACAAGTTTTATTTCAACAATCAGAAGGGAACGGTATTATCAATCACCGATAATGGTTCGGCTAAGGATGTCAGCATTTATCCACCCTTGATCCAGAGCGATTCCGTGATTGTGAAAGTGATGGTTCCCGGAGCGTTCAATTTCGGCCAGTACGCCGGTACCATCAAAGTATCGTTGGCGGCCATCGAATACGGCGGATTCGGCGATAAGGACGATCCGGTGGCAGTGGGCTGCGACAAGGATGAAAATGTCTATGTGACGATGGCGGATAAGACGGTACGATTGATTACCCCCGATAAACCGGCCGAAAACACGATTATGAGTAATAACACTGCTCCGGCCAATACCTCGCTGATGAAAATCGGTAATCAGAATATGTATTTTGTGGTGACCAAAACCCTCTACAGCATGCCGTTGAGCGGAGGAACCGCCGTCAAGGTCAACAGCAAACTGGTAACCCAGAAGATCAATGATTTCGATTTCGCTCCGGACGGAAGCATCTATTATGCGATGAAGGACGGAATCGGCCGCATGCTGCAGGATGGGAACTGGACCAATGTCGGCGAATACCCCAAGACCACGCTTTATAGTATTCGTGTATTTAATGGCGCTGTTTATGCGGCTTCCAAAGATTCGGTCTGG
>JAGOEH010000210.1 GCA_017997825.1 Candidatus Delongbacteria bacterium
CCTGATCGATGGAGGCTGGCGCGGGGAAACGGCACTCCTGCATCGTGATGGTCATGAAATCCCGGTATCCCAAATCATTATCCCGCATCGGGGGAATGACGGCCAAATCATTTATCTATCAACCATCATGCGGGACATCACCCAGCGTAAACAGGCTGAGAATGCTGTTAATCAGAGCAAGAACCAGTTACAGGCCCTGATCGATGTTTCAATGGATGCAATTACGATCTGTGATCGGGATGGAATATTTCTGGCCGGCAATCAGGCGCTCCAGAAGCGATGGAACCGGTCGCGGGATCAGATTGTCGGGCACAGTGCTGCTGAGCTTTTACCCTCTGATATCTTTTCATCCCGCATGGATCGAATCAGGAGGTGTATTGAATCGGGCTCCAGTGATCATTTCTTCGATCGCTACCACGATAAACATTTCGAGAACACCATGGCACCGATTACTGATGCCGACGGCCAAATCAGGACCGTGGCTCTTTTTTCCCGGGATGTTACCGATAAAACAAAAACCGAGGATGAGCTCAAGACGAGCGAAGAGTATTATCGGACCATCTTTGAGAACACGGCAACAGCTAATATTTTAGTTGAAAAGGATACCACCATTTTACTGGCTAATGCCAACTTTGCCGCGCTGGTCGGCTATTCCAAGCAGGAAATAGAAGGCAGAATGAGCTGGACTACGATGGTTGTTCCGGAGGATCGTGAAAAGATGGTCTATTATCATCAGCAGCGGCGGATTAATCCGGGAACGGTTCCGAATTCCTATGAATTCAGAGTGGCCCGACATGATGGCAGTCTCTGCAATGTTTTCATGAATGTCGAGATGATTCCCGGAACCACCATTTCGATCGCTTCGCTGATTAATATCACCGAACGGATTAGAGCGGAAGAGGCACTGAAGGCCAGAGAGGCGATGCTGCAAAGCATATTCAATGCCGCCCCTATTGCTATCTGTATGCTGGATGCCGACCTTCGGATTCTGAATATGAATCAGTATATGGAGCAGGTTCTGGGATATACCCGGGATGAAATTATCGGTCAGAATACGGCATTTTTGTATTTCAGTCCTGAAGAGTATCGACAGGTCAGTGAGGTATTGTATGAAAATCCGGAAAAGGCATTGACCAATACCCGGGAATCCCGGATGCGTCACAAGAATAACAAAGAGGTCTGGGTTTTATTGAGCGCTTCGGTATTGGACACTCAGACCCCCTCATCCGGATGGGTGGTGGCGCTTAAAGATATCACGGATCGGATGAGCTTGGAAGATCAACTTAGACAATCCAAGAAAATGGAAGCCATCGGGCAGTTGGCCGGCGGAATTGCGCATGATTTCAATAATATTCTGACGGCTATTTTAGGCTATACCGATATGGTCATCAGTGGTCTTGAACCAGATGATCGCAACCGATCGGTTTTGATGGAAGTCTATAAAGCCGGACAGCGGGCGGCATCTTTGACCAAACAATTGCTGGCCTTCAGCCGGCGGCAGGTTCTTCAACTGGCTCCCATCAACCTGAATCAGGTGGTCGAAGACCTGGTCAAGATGCTCCATCGCTTGATCGGTGAGAATATTGATCTGGTGATTACTCTATGCCCCGATTTACTCCACATCAATGCCGATCGCAGTCAGATCGAGCAGGTCATTCTCAATCTGAGTCTGAATGCCCGCGATGCCATGCCGGATGGAGGACAATTGGCGATCGAGACCAGTAACGTCATCTTTGATGATCGTTTTTGTGCCCGTCATGATTGGGCTAAACCGGGACGATATGTGATGATGAGCATGACCGATTCCGGATGCGGAATGGATCAGGAAACCCAGAGCAAGATCTTTGAGCCCTTTTTCACCACCAAGGGGCTTAACGGAACCGGCTTGGGGCTTTCGACCGTTTATGGATTGGTTCATCAGCATAACGGTATGATCGAGCTTTACAGCGAATTGGGACGGGGAACCCGGTTCCGAATCTATTTGCCTGCGATTGAACAAGCTCCGGATAATCACAATCCGGATAATGAAAGCCCGGTTTTAGGAGGGCATGAAACTATTCTGTTGGCTGAGGATAACGACCAGGTTCTTAATCTAACGATCGGGATTCTCGAGAATTCCGGATATACCGTATTGACGGCTGTCGATGGTGAGAATGCACTACAGGTTTATCATGATCACCACGGCGTGATCGACATGCTGTTGTTGGATATCATTATGCCGAAACGCGGAGGGCGCAGCGTCTATGATGAAATCTGCCGCAACCGCCCCGATATCCCTTGTCTGTTTATGAGCGGGTACAGTGTCGATGCCGTTCATACCAATTTCATCCTGGATCAGGGACTCCATCTGATTCAAAAACCGTTCCGCAATGATGACTTGTTGAAAGCGGTTCGCCAGGTGCTGGATAATGGCCGGTAAACCTCCCCTTTTCAATCTGCCTGGGCGCGATCCAATCGGTTGGGAGATAGTGATGAATCGATGGACATGGAACCTTCCGATACTGGTTTTATTGTTGATTCTATTGCAATGCCATCAGGATGAGAAACCGGTTTCGGATGACGTGATCCCTTATCCCTGGAGTATCTCAACTCCTCAGGCGGAACAGATCGATCCGGTTTTGCTGGACAGCGCTTTTTATCAGATCGGTCAAAAAGGGTATATCAATGCGGTGCTGATTATCCGCCATGGCCGGATTGCAGCCGAACGTTACTATAATGGACGGGATGCCGCAGATTATCAGACCGTTCGATCCGTATCCAAGAGCTTTCTTTCTGCCCTGATCGGAATCGCCATTTAGCAGGGAATCCTTAGCCCGGAGCAGAAGCTGATGGACTATTTTCCCGAGTTCGCCGCTCAGGTAACAGATGCCAGGATTTATCAGGTGACCATTGATCATCTATTGAAAATGAGAGGTGGATTTCCAGGAGATCAGGAGTTCTATTTTATTTTTACCTCCAGTACTGATTGGGTCAAAACCATTTTGAGTACCCGTCTGACGTTCGATCCGGGAACCCGGATGCAGTATTCGACGGCGGCCACCCATCTGTTGGCCGTAATACTGGCTCGGGCAGCCGGCCAATCCGCTCTCGACTATGGGCGTCAAAACCTTTTTAATCCCTGTGGGATTCAGGTCCATGACTGGAGCCAAGATCCCCAGGGTAACTGTTTCGGAGGAAATGATATCATCATGACGCCCCGCGATATGGCAGTGCTGGGATTGCTTTATCTCAACCAGGGACAGTTAAACGGGAAGACTATCCTGCCTGAGGATTGGGTAACCCGGTCGCTGATCACCACCGCCGGTACCGGGACTTCCACCTGGGGTGAATGGAACAAAATCGGGTACGGCTATCTGTGGTGGCTGGGCGAGGTCAACGCTTATCCGGTTTTTTCCGCTATCGGTCACGGCGGCCAGTTTGTTTTTTGTGTGCCATCCCTGGACTTGATCATCGCCGTTCAGTCATACCCCGATTCAGATTGGGGAACGGCCGATATTCAGGAACGTGGAGTGATCGCTATTATAGCCGATTATATCCTGCCGGCTGTTCTTTGAATTTATAATTCTGTTTCCTATCCAAACCGGATTGATTGTATTCGATGGTTTAATTATGGAGGAACAAGTAAGAATTACCCTTGGGTCATTTAAAAATAACATTCCTTATAAGAAAAAAATTGACATCATCCCATTCATCGATTATATTGACTCTCACGATTAGTCATAACCAACAGTGATTGTAATCGGTTTTATTATTGGTAGCCTGTGACGTCTTGGGTAGATCCTGTTCCTTTAATTGTCATTAATTATTAGAAAATGAAATATGGACTAAAAGACATGTTCAGGATAGTTTTTAGGATAGCTTTGATGTTTTCATTTGCTAGGTGTTAGGTCGCTCTTTTTACCAGGGGGGTCTGATGTTTCGAACGATTATCAGGTATTTCTTGGCCGTGATTGGGTTGATGTCAGGTATCCAGGCTCAATACAGCACCATAAACAATCAGGGGCTTGATGTCTACTATCGGATTTTTGGAACCGGACAGCCGATTTTGATTATCGGTGGTGGTCCGGGAGATGATTCCGAACGCTATCTGAGTCTGTGTGAACTGCTTTCTCCAGTCTGTCAATGCATTTTGATCGATCAACGCGGTACCGGTAAGACTTTGCCTGCCACATCCGATTCTACCACCATTTCATTGAAATTAACCTTGTCTGATTTTGAAGCTTTGCGTTCAAGTCTAGGTTTTAAACAATGGGGGGTTTTAGGTTTTTCCTATGGCGGATTTCTGGCCTCCCTGTATGCCGATACTGAACCCAACTCGATATCTTTTTTAATTTTAATGAGTTCAATGGGTTTGAATACTGATTCCGAGAAATATTTCGGCAATAATATTGAAAGCCGACTGACTGCCTACGACTGGGAATTGATCCGTTTTTGGAGCGATTCGACACGCCGATCCCAGAATCCTCACCATGCCCAGGTGGAATGCATTCGAGCCATGATGCCGGGATATTTCTATGATCGTAATAAATCATTACTTGTTTCTCAAACCATCAAAGACTCGGATTTTAACCTTACTATGGGAGATTGGATATGGAAGGATATAGCCAAGCAGAAGGCAGATCTTACTCTCCATCCTGCTCGGTACCATGGTCCAGTCTTCATTCTCCATGGTCGTCAGGATCCTTTGGGTGAATCCATTCCGATCAGTCTGGCCGACTATTATTCTAGTTCCCATATGACCATTATTGAAAAATGCGGACACTATGCCTGGATAGAGCAGCCGGAAAAAATTCTATCTGTTGTTCGGGAAGGATTGATGAATCTCCATCAGTCCAATCATTGATATTATCCATATTAATTAAAGAAAAAACATCCGAATGGATATCGACAATGGATAGCAATTCGGAATGATCTTCAGGCTATTGATCCGTATGCCGTAACAATTATAAAAATGGAATTGACAACCTGATACTAATCGATTATTATATCCAATGGTCAATCATGGATTCTGGTGGATAGATATTGACTGCCAGGAATTCCAAACTGTGACCGGTTAAGTCAAATCGAATTGAAAAAGCCGTTGATGGAGCCAATAAGGTTGAATCATGAATTGGATCCTCAGTCCCAGGCTTTCCATCCGCTGGGTTTAAAAACTAATTATCTTTCCAATCCGTCATTTGAAAGCTTTGTATGAAGGTTTTTATTGTATACTGTCATCCCGATCCCCAGTCCTTTACCCGAATGGTGCTGGATACATTTCGGGAAGCCTTGGAATGTGACGGGCACTCCTGCCAGGTTTCCGATCTTGCAGCCATGAATTTTAAGAGTGATTTATCTTACGATGAATATACCCGGGAAGCCTATTATCGCGATGATCTTCCGCTTCCGGAGGATGTTAAAACTGAACAGGCTAAAATCAATTGGTCACAGGTTATGGTTTTTATCTATCCGGTTTTCTG
>JAGOEH010000211.1 GCA_017997825.1 Candidatus Delongbacteria bacterium
GTTTCACGGTGTTGATTTTAGGCTGGGTATTCGTTCCCTTCTACCTCAAATCGGGGGTCTTCACCATGCCGGAATTCCTGGAACGCCGGTATAATAAAACCTGCCGGATGTACCTGACCAGTATCTCGATTGTGGCGTATGTCCTGACTAAGATCTCGGTGACCCTGTTTGCCGGGGGATTGCTGTTGAACAAGGTCTTGGGGCTTGATATCACCACCTCCGCCATTGTGTTGGTGATTCTGACCGGCATCTATACCATATTGGGCGGTCTTAATGCGGTTATCTATACCGATATCGTTCAGACGGTGATTCTGGTGCTGGGGGCTTTGACCCTTACCATGATCGGGTTGAATCAGGTTGGCGGATTCAGCGGACTGGAGCAGAAGCTTCCGCCGGAATTTTTCAGTATGTTCAAACCGATGAGTGATCCCGATTTTCCGTGGACCGGGATTATTTTTGGGGCTCCGATTCTGGGCATCTGGTATTGGTGCACGGATCAATACATCGTGCAGCGGGTACTGAGCGCCCGTCATATCAACCATGCCCGAAGTGGAACCATCATGGCCGGTTTTCTTAAAATTCTGCCGGTCTTTATGTTGGTCCTGCCCGGTATGATCGCGGTCGCCCTCTATCCTGAGATCCAGGGTGATATGGCCTATCCGACTCTGGTCACCAGTCCGATTCTGCCGACCGGTGTCCGGGGCTTGGTAATCGCCAGTTTGCTGGCCGCCTTGATGTCCTCCCTGGCCAGTTGTTTCAACAGCAGTTCCACCCTCTTTACCATGGATTTTTATAAACACTTCAAACCTCAGGCTTCCGAACGGGAGCTGGTGACCGTAGGGCGTTTGGCGACCGGCTGTATGGTTATCCTGGGTATCCTGTGGGTTCCCTTCATCAAGTATATCAGTTCCCAAATCTATATCTATCTTCAGAGTGTACAGGGCTATATCAGTCCCCCGATTGCCGCCGTGTTTGTGTTCGGCATCTTCTGGAAACGGGTCAATGCCCGGGGCGCAATCTGGGCTCTGATCAGCGGGGGAGTGTTGGGCGTAATCCGGCTGGTCATTGAATTGGCGGTTAAAGCCGGCTCCATCACTCATCCGTTTTGGGTGGGCCTGGCCTCGATCAATTTTCTACATTATGCCATTTTTCTGTTCATCGTCTCGGCACTGATATTGATCATCGTCAGTCTGATGAGCGAAGCTCCGGCGGCCTCCAAGGTGGCCGGATTGACATTTCAAACCGTGCAGACCACCGAGGTGTCGGAACCGGCCCGGCGCATGGATGTGAAGAATCCGATCTGGCACCGCTTGAATATTATCTTGTCTATCATCCTTATCCTGACGGTCATTGCGTTGTGGATCCGATTCTTCTAGTATCGGCTTGTCCCATTTAGCCGTGTAGGGGAGAGGGAATGATTGTTGATGTCTGAGATAGGTGCTAACATGATGGTATGGAGCCGAATGATGATCAAAAAATGGATATATGGATCGATTTTGGGAATGGGATTGGCATGGATTCTGGGACCGGGGCCGATGCGATCCTATGGTGACCCGGTACCGAGCTCTATCCTTCGGATTGAAGAGCGGGTGGATTCTGTTCTCCGTTTGATGACGCTGAAGGAAAAAATCGGTCAGCTCTGCCAATATTCCGGCAGCGGGGAGGAGGTTCAAGCCGGAAGGCTTACTCCGGATAAGCTTCGACTGATTGAACAGGGGCAGGTGGGATCGATGCTGAATGTATTCGGGTCCAAACTGGTCCATCAGGTTCAGGAGAGAGCCCTGCGGAAATCCAGGCTCAAGATTCCGTTATTGCTGGGGCAGGATGTGATTCATGGATTCAAAACCATATTTCCGATTCCGCTGGGGGAGGCCTCGACCTGGGATCCGGAACTGGTTCGTCGGGCGGCCGAAGTCAGCGCCAAAGAAGCTACGGCTGTTGGATTGCATTGGACTTTTGCCCCGATGGTCGATATAGCCCGGGATGCGAGGTGGGGAAGGATCGCGGAGGGTTCCGGCGAGGATCCCCTGCTGGGAGCCCGCATGGCTGAGGCAAAAGTCCGTGGATTTCAGGGAATCGATCTGGCCTCTCCTTCGACTCTGGCGGCCTGTGTCAAGCATTTTGCGGCCTACGGCGCCGCCGAAGGGGGACGGGATTACAATACCGTCGATCTGTCGGAACGGAGCCTGGCCGAGATTTATCTGCCTCCCTTTCAAGCCGCTGTCGAAGCCGGCAGTGCCAGTCTGATGTGTGCTTTTAATGAAATCAACGGGATTCCCTGTTCGGGTAACCCGATGCTGTTGACGGATATCCTCCGCCGCCGCTGGGGATTTACCGGCATGGTGGTCAGCGACTGGAATTCAATCGGAGAACTGGTCGATCACGGATTCGCGGCCGACCGTCCCTCAGCCGGATTGCTGGCGCTTCAGGCCGGAGTCGATATGGATATGCAAAGCCTGATCTATTCCCAGCACCTGGAAGAATTGGTTGTTCAGGGAAAACTGCCGGAATCGGACCTGGATCAGGCCGTCGGCCGGGTCTTGCGGACCAAGTTCCGGCTGGGATTGTTCGATCATCCCCTGGCCTATGGAGATCCCCAAAAAGAAAAAACGCTGCTTCTGTGCCGTGAGCATCGGAATCTGGCCCGGCAGGAGGCCTGCCAATCCATGGTGTTGCTGAAAAATGACGGCCCGGTTTTGCCCCTGCCGACCACGGTTTCCCGTCTGGCGGTAATCGGGCCTCTGGCCGACAATAGCTGGGATATCCTGGGTTCTTGGGCCTGCGCCGGTGATCCGGCGCTTTCGGTTAGTCTGCTGCAGGGAATAAAGGCCAAATTGCCGTCGACGGTCCCTATCCTCCATCAGCGGGGATGCCCCATCGATTCGATCGACCGCCGCGGCTTTGAGGCTGCCCTCCAGGCTGCCCGCGAATCCGATGTGATCGTGATGGCACTCGGTGAATCCGCCGCTATGAGCGGAGAAGCCGCCTGCCGTTCCGATCTCGGCTTGCCCGGAGTCCAACTGGAACTGCTGCAAGCCATTCATGCCCTGGGAAAACCATTGGTCGTCCTGCTGATGAACGGCCGTCCCTTGTCTGTTCCCTGGATCCATCACCACTGCCCGGCTATCCTGGAATGCTGGTTCGCAGGCAGCGAAGCCGGCAACGCCATCGCCGATATCCTGTTCGGCGACTACAATCCCTCCGGCAAGCTTCCCGTCACCTTCCCTTACAGTGTGGGACAGATTCCCTGCTACTACAATCATAAAAATACCGGCCGCCCCCCTTCCGATACCAATCATTTTACATCCAAATATCTGGACCTGCCTCTGACTCCATTGTATCCCTTCGGATACGGCTTGAGCTATAGCCGTTTCGAATACTCCGAATTCACTCTCTCGGCCGATCGGATAACCCCCAGCGACAGCCTGATCCTGGATGTTACGCTTGCCAATACGGGACAATACCCGGGAGTGGAAACCGTCCAGCTTTATCTGCAGGACGTGGCGGCTACGGTGACCCGGCCGGTCAGGGAATTGAAAGATTTCAAACGCGTCGCTCTTGAAGCGGGTGAGAAAAAACAGGTTCGGTTCATTCTGACCCATGATCAATTGATGTTTTATGGCCCATCGATGCAAAAACTCAGCCAACCCGGTTTATTCCGGGTTTATATCGGCGGCAATTCCCGGGATTGTCTGGTCGACAGCTTGGAACTGACCGATTGATCCGGTGCCGACCCTTGGCCCTAAGGCGGATGAGCGGCCTGTAGGCCTGTAGGGTTCCTATCCTGAATCGATCCTGAAGGGAAACTGACCGTTGCAATACCTTTCGGTCCGGCGTTTCCATATTGACTTTTGGAGGTCTTGAGGCTATATTGCATTCATGAACCATGATTATTTTCTGCCCATCAGCCCTGACGAGATGAACCAGCGGGGTTGGGAACAGGCCGATATCATCCTGGTGACCGGGGATGCCTATATTGATCATCCCTCTTTCGGTGCGGCCGTGATCGGGCGATGGCTGGAACATCACGGATATCGGGTGGGAATTGTGAGTCAGCCCCGATCGGATCAGGATTTTTTAAGGCTGGGACATCCCCGGTTATGGTGGGGCGTGACTTCGGGTAACATGGATTCGATGGTCTGTCATTATACCTCGCTGAAAAAAATCCGGCATGATGATGCTTATACCCCCGGCGGTCGAGCCGGTATGCGTCCGGATCGCGCCATCATCCATTATTGCCAGCAGCTGCGCCGGCTTTCCAAGGGGATACCGCTGGTGATCGGGGGGATCGAAGCCGGTCTCCGCCGAGTAGCCCATTACGATTACTGGTCGGAAACCATCAAACACCCCATTATCCTGGACGCCAAGGCCGATATCCTGGTTTATGGTATGGGGGAATCGGCGGTTTTGGAAATCACACGAGCCATCGACCATCACCGGGATTATCGTTCTATTCGCGGGATCGCCTATGTTGTGACCCGGGATTCCGATCTCCCTGAACAAGGTGTTCTCCCTGAACAAGGTGTTCTCCCTGAACAAGGTGTTCTCCCTGAACAAGGTGTTCTTACTGAACAGGATGCTCACCCGGAGCCGGTGGCTCGCCCGGAGCCGGTGGCTCGCCCCGATAACCGATTTCGTGGTTGCTCTTCCTTGCCGTGGATCCGGGTGGATCTGCCCTCTTTTGAAGCCATCAAGGCCGATCCCAAGGCCCTGATGGAAACGACGCTCACCTGTCTGGAAAAATTCCGGCCGGATTATCGGATGGTTCAGGCCTGTGAGAAGCGCTGGGTGGTGATCAATCCACCTCAACCCCCGTTGAGTGAATCGGGCATGGATGCCGTCTACGATTTGCCTTACCGTTATCTCCCGCATCCCTCCTATCGGGAGGCTATTCCGGCTTTCGAGATGATCCGTTTTTCGGTCACCATCAGCCGGGGATGTCCCGGAGGATGTAGTTTCTGCGCCTTGAGCCTTCACCAGGGGCGGATCGTGCAATCCCGAAGTCCGTCCAGTATTGTGCGTGAAATCGACCGGCTCCGTCATCAGCCCGGATTTAAGGGGTATATCAAGGATCTGGGCGGACCGACCGCCAATCTATACCGGGTCCACTACCGGAATCCGGATCAATGCCGCCGATGCCGCCGGCTGTCCTGCCTGTTCCCGAGTCTCTGTTCCAACTTCCAGTTCGATTCAGATCTTTTGATCGATCTGTACCGGCGGGTCAGGCGGATCCCGGGTATCAAAAAAGCCTTCGTAACGTCCGGAATCCGCTACGATCTGGTTACAACCGCCTATCTGAAAGAATTGGTTCAGCATCATATCAGCGGACAGCTTAAAATCGCTCCGGAACACCTGGCGCCCCATGTGCTGGAACTGATGCATAAACCCTCCCGTCAGGTTCTGGAGTCATT
>JAGOEH010000026.1 GCA_017997825.1 Candidatus Delongbacteria bacterium
CCTGGAAAAAAGCTGATATTTCAATGGTTGTTGCTGACCATGATCATCCCGGGTCAGGTTACTATGCTGCCGGTTTTTTTACTGTTGAATAAGCTCGGATTGCTGAACAGTTATTTCGGGATTATAATCCCCGGAATGGCCGGCATATTTGGGATTTTTATGATTCGTCAGTATCTGAGTGGGATTCCCGACAGTCTGATAGAAGCTGCCCGGATCGATGGTGCCGGTGATTTTTATATTTTTTTCCGGATCATTCTTCCATTGGCCCGCCCGGTGATGATTACCCTGGGCATGTTCACCTTCATGGGTACATGGAATGATTTTTTGTGGCCTCTGATCGTAATGACCCGGGAAGAAAAATATACCCTGCCGGTGGCATTGGCCAATCTGATGGGTGAGCATGCCCAGGATACGGAGTTGGTCATGGCCGGGGCCGTCATTGCCGTGCTGCCGGTCATTATTCTGTTTTTAGCCCTTCAGAAATACTATATGAAGGGATTGTTGATGGGCGGGGTCAAAGAATAAATTTAAATTATTTTTATTTAGGACTTGACATGATAAAAAAAATTGTGTATCATAAAAATGTAAACGCTTACATAAATGAAATCTATCTTATTAAGGTACAATGAGTAAAAACTAAAAAACGTTTACATCAGAAATGGAGCCGACGCATGCGGGTCAATATTGAAAAGATTGCCAGACAGGCCGGGGTTTCGATCGCCACGGTTTCCCGTGCCATTAACGGTAAGGGACCGATGCGGGAAGAAACCCGCAAAAGGATTCTGCAGTTGGTGGATGAGTACCATTATGTGCCCAATCCCAATGCCCGCGGATTATCCGGTAAATTCACCGAAACCATCGGCATTATTTTGCCCGAACTGACCGATGAGTTCTTTATGAATGTCATCCATGCCATCGATGAGGAGGCTTATCGGGAAAACCGTTATGTCCTGGTTGCCAGTTCGCATGGACAGCGTGATGCGGTGGAGACCCTGATTCAGTTTATGGGAAGCGGACGGGTCGATGGGGTGATTCTGATGGTACCCAAAATCCAGGATGAGATCATGGATGTGATTAACCGCAGTAAGCGGCCGATCGTATTGATGAATTCCAGTAAATCGTTGAAATCGGTGATCAGTTTCGATATCAACAATTTTCAGGGATCATTCGCTATTACGGAGCATCTGATCGGGCATGCTTACGAGTCGATTGGGATGATGACCGGGCCGGAGGGCAATTGTGATGCGGAGGAGCGTTATAAGGGTTTCGCGGCGGCTTTGAAGGCTCATGGAATTGATCAGGTCGATTCATTGATTGTATCGGGAGATTTTACCGCGCGCTCCGGATATCATGGATTGACCCGTCTGATGTCGCAACGCCGTAAGCCGCGTGCTATTTTCGCGGCCAATGACATGATGGCGGTTGGAGCCTTCGAAGCAGCCCGTAACCTGCATATTCGAATTCCGGAGGATGTCGCCATCGTGGGATTCGATGATATTTCCCTGGGGCATTTCCTTCTGCCCAGTCTGACAACCGTTCATGTCCCCATTCAGGAACTGGGCAGCAAGGCGATCCGGTATCTGCTCAAACTGATCAAGAAAGAGGTCGATCCCGATGTTCCTTACCGGGAAGAGATCTCGACCGGCATTGTGATCGGAGGATCATGCGGTTGCGCTTCGACATCGTTTCAATCATTCTACGATTGAAACGGTTAACATTTGACACCCAACAAGGGAGGGATTGTGAAAACGTTGAGAGTGTGCCGACTGCTAATTATGGCCTGTTTATGTCTGCCGGCTGTCCTGATGCACGCCGATACCCTGACCGGGCATACCGATCCGGTTTATCTGCAGATTCAATCGGCTGAAAATCCGATCGTGGTCGACGGAAAACTGGACGAAACCGATTGGAATCGCCGTTTCGACCACCTTGTCTTTCGTCCGGAGTTTACTCCCGGTGATGTTGAATATGGAATAACTTCCGTTCTGTTGGTCGACGGCGAATATATGGATACCACCACCACCATCGTAAAAATGCTCCATTATGGCTTGGATCTTTATATCGCCATCAAGTCGGATGATAAATATGTCAGCAAATGGGGCGGAAGCTGGGAAGGGGATGGTCTGTTCATGAAGATCAAAACCAAGTCCGGTGCCGCTCTGGAATACAAACTCTATTTCAATGCTGCCGGCACCAATCCGGATATTGTTTTCGAAAGCGGCCTGAGCGGGTCTGCCGAGGGCCAGGCTTTCAAACCGGCCGCCACCATTGTCAATGACACCACTCAGATCGATTCGGGTTATACGGCTGAAATAGTCATCCATCTTGATAAATTGGGTTATACCAATCCCTTTGACAATGTTGAAGTTATGATGAATATTTTCGATCCGGACGGCCAAACCGGGACCAGCGGCGAAGAATGGCAGGTCGGTTCCTATTATAAAACCTGGTGGGGCAGCGAATGGGGGTCCGAGTTCCGTACCTTGCGGCTGGCTGACCCGGTCACCAAAATCGCCGTCAAAACCGAAACCGCCATTACCCTCGACGGCAAGCTGGATGAAGCCTTCTGGAAGAATGCCGATTATGTCGAAATCGGAGAGGGGACCAATTCGTCCAGCGGCGGATACTACCAGCAATGGGGAATGCCCAATAACACCTATGATGATAAGAGTATCGCCACCGTCAAGTTCGCTCATAAGGGAACCGATTTGTACATTGGGGTGGAATCCAATGATTCCTCGGTCTGTAAATGGAGTACCGGCTGGGAAGCCGACGGACTCTTTCTGTGGATGACCTTCAAAGGGATCATTCCGGATGGCGGCGGGCGGCTGGAACTGAAGGCCATGTATTTCACGGATACCCAGGGAGCCTCGGCTGTTTTTGAAACCAACGGCAACTGTCCGACCGGCGCCATGGAAGGGAAATCCTTTGAGCCTCAGGGTACTGTTACCCATACCGAAAGTAACGGCAAGGATCATGGTTATTCCCTCGAGATGATCGTCCATACCGACCTGTTCGGCTATACCGACGGCGATACGGTCAAACTAAGTGCCGTTATCTGGGATATGGATTATGGCTCATTGGATGTGATGAATATCGAAACCCTTTCGGATTATCGCCCGTTATGGTGGGGAACCCAGTGGTGCGATCCCAACTTCGAAAAATATTTCATGTACCGAAATGTCGTTCTGTCCAACCAGACCACTGATGTTGAGGAACCCGGAACCCCTCGGCCCTCTCCCCTCACTACTCAGTTGGACCAGAATTATCCCAATCCCTTCAATCCCTCGACCACCATCCGTTATACCTTGGATCGGTCCAGCCGGGTTCGTTTGGAGATCTTTGATTTGTCCGGCCGTATGATAGCGACTCTGCTGAATTCGGTTCAGCCGGCCGGTCAGCATGAATTGAAATGGAACGGATGTGATGATGCTGGGAATCCGGCGGCAGCAGGAGTCTATTTTTACCGTCTGGCTACTCCGGACTATTCTCAGTCCCGAAAAATGATTCTGATGAAATAACGATCCCCCGGAGCGGGTATTTTCCACTTGCGCGAAGGTATCCGCTCCATTTTTCTTTACCCTGCCCGATCCGTATCGAGCCGAATCCCGTTCCAATCGATCGTTTCGGTCGAGTCCTGGGACTTTTCAACCCTTAAGGTATAATGGTAATGATTATGCAATCCAAATTTAGTTTAATGAGATTCTCCATTCTCATTCTTTTTCTGGTTACCGGTCTCTCTCAGGCCGGACAAACCGGGAAGATCGCCGGAAGGGTGATCGATGCCGAGACCTCAGAGCCCCTGTATGGGGTCAATTTGATGGTGGAAGAGACCAGCCTTGGCGCCGCTACCGATTTGGAAGGGGATTATTTAATTTTCAATATCCCGCCCGGCGTCTATTCCTTACAGGTCTCGATGCTGGGATATCAGAAGGTCACCATGACCTCGATCCGGGTTTCGGTGGATCGGACTACCCGTCTGGATTTTAAGCTCAATTCCACAACATTGAACCTCGGTAACGAGATTATGGTGGAAGCCAAAAAGGAATTGATTCAAAAGGATTTAACCTCCTCGTCACTCTCGGTTTCCGCCCAGGAAATCCAAGGAATGCCGGTGGAAAGCTTTACCGATATTCTCCAGCTTCAGGCCGGGGTCACAGTAGACAGCCGCGGTGAATTTCATATCCGGGGAGGACGTTCAACCGAAATCGCTTATCTGGTGGATGGGGTTTCGGTAACGGATCCTTATTCCGGACGGATGGCGGTCAATATCAATCAGGATGCCATTGAAGAATTGAAGGTTATCAGCGGAACCTTCAATGCCGAGTATGGACAGGTCATGTCGGGCATTGTGGAGGTCGTGACCAAGGATCCTGAAACCAAAACCAAAGCCGGATTCAGCGGTCACCTGGGAGATTATGTGAGTTCCCACGACCGGCTGTTTTATCATATCGATCATTTATCCCCGCTGGATATGACCAATATTCAGTCCTATCTGACCGGGCCGCTTCCCGGTTTAAAAAAGATTCTGAGTTACTATATTTCTCTTCGGTATTATCAAACCGATGGCTGGCAATATGGACAGCGACGTTTCAACCCTACCGATTCCTCCGTCTTTGATCCGACTTCAGTCACCATTCACCAGTCCGGGGACAATCAGCCGGTGGCGATGAATCCATCATCCCAGTTTTTCGTGAATACCAAACTGGTGTGGAAGATTACTCCTTCCATCAAGATCAGCTACAATCTAATGGCCAATCAGCTGGAATCCCGCGGCTATAATCATCTCTACAAATATAATCCCGATGGGGATCTGGAAAAACATGAGTATGGAATGACTCATATCCTCAGCCTCAACCATACCCTTTCTCCCCAGACCTTTTATACCTTCAAGTATTCGAATTATCGTTATGATACAAAATCATATCGGTATGAGGATCTCGATGATGCCCGGTACGCTAATCCCCAGCTTTTTCAAAATCTGGAGGATGCCTATAGTTTTTATACCGGCGGTACCAATATGGATCACACTTATCGGAACACTCAGGTTAATCTGATTAAATTTGAAATCACCTCACAAATGACCAAGATTCATCAATTCAAATCAGGATTGGAATTCAAACACAACCGATTACAGACTGAAAATCTCAAGGCGTACTATAATGGTTTGGAGAATGGGGGATATTTTGACAGTGGATTCCTGTTCAATCGCGGACGATTTGTTTTCCGTCCGGTGGAGGCTTCCGCTTTCCTTCAGGATAAGATCGAGCTGAACAATATGACGGTCAACATTGGATTACGCTATGATTATTTCGATTCCCGGGGGAAGGTGCCGATTGATTTGCGGGATCCGGGCGATGTTTATCCCGGCGATGAAGCGCCTTATCGGGATGCCGAGACCCATCACCAGATCAGTCCCCGTCTGGGACTGGCTTTTCCAATCTCTGCCTCCGGGGTCGTTCATGGCTCATATGGCCATTTTTTTCAGATTCCGACCTATGAGTATGTGTTTTATAATCCTCGGTTCGGAGTGGCGCCCGGAGGATTGTCGACTCTGATGGGTAATGCTGAATTGAAACCTCAATCTACGGTGATCTATGAGATAGGATTTCAACAGGAACTATTCGGTTCCATTGGGCTCGAGGTGACCGGCTTTTACAAGGATGCCCGGAATCTACTGGGAACCCAAATCTATGAGACTTATGTTTTGGGAGACCGCTATGCCCGGTATGTCAACCGGGATTACGGCAATATCCGGGGAATTACTCTTTCCTTCGATAAGTATCCGAAGTCCAATGAATTCCTAACCATATCCCTGGATTATTCTTACCAGATTGCTGAAGGAAATGCTTCTGATCCCAACCATGAATTCTATAATCAGACTTCAGATCCCCCGAAGTCGAGTAATATTCAGGTAATTCCTCTGGATTGGGATCAGAGGCATACCGTTAATCTTTCCGTGATCTATGATAATCCCCGCTGGTTTCATCTGGGCGTGATCGGGCAGTTCCAAACCGGCTTGCCCTACACCCCGGCCCGGCAGAATCTGGAGACTTCATTCGAGAATAGTGGCCGAAAACCCTTTGTCACCACCATCGATCTTCAGATTTCCCGGCGGTTTAATCTGAAAAAGCAGACCCTCACCGGTTATATCAAGGTCTATAATCTCTTTGATCGGAAGAATGAATTGACTGTCTATAATGATACCGGGCGATCCGGTTATTCCTTGGTCAGTCAGTATATCGGGGAACGGAGAAATTGGGTCAACACCCTGGATGACTGGCTGCTCAGGCCGGATTATTACTCGGAACCCCGTAAAATTCTGGTTGGATTTGATCTGGAGATATCATTATGAGCCGGATAAAGGAACGAATCATGAAACATTTGATAATAGTGGGTCTGGTGGGCATTTTGGTGCTTCACTCGTTGAGTTTCGGGGCGGTTCCCAAACATCAGCGGGGTGATCGGAAATACAGAAAAGAGGGGATCCATAATGGCAATCTGGTGGAAACCATTTTTTACAACTTTGGTGAAGTGGGCTGGTGGGGAAGACAGCCGTCCGGAGTCTGGCCCAGAGGAAGCAATCATCCGTATATGGATGGGATCACGCCGTTGGTTGTAGCGCAGGTGTCCAATCAACAGGGAAATACCATTTCAATCTGCGAGGCCGGGTATCGGGAATTGATGGATATCTCTCCGGAAGGGATCGAACGGGGATGGCAACCCCGTCCCGGATATGCCAATCCGTTCCAGGACAAGATTGCGATGAGCGACAATCCGGGTTCCTGGCCATCCAGTTGGCCGGATAAGGATAGTGATTGGGACGGGTATTGGAACGGGTATTTTGGAAAACGTACCAATGCCGATCAGGAGAGTTATTTTGTGGTCGATGATGATTCCGATGACGGACAGGAATTTTACCCCGACACGACGGATCTGACCCGCCGCGGATTGGGACTTAAGATGGGAGTCCGCGGATTCCAGTGGTCCAATACCCTGGCCGAGGATCTGATTTTTTGGCATTATGATATTACCAATGAGGGAACCTCTACCTATCAAAAGATTATTTTTGGGATGTATGTGGATGTCGGTGTCGGAGGCCAGTATGATTCCAATGATGACAACGCGTCATTTGAACTGGCCGATGATATCACCTATTCATGGGATTCCAATAATCTGGGCGAGGGCGGCTGGGGACCTACCGGCTGGTGCGGTTATGCCTTTCTGGAGAGTCCCGGCAATCCCTTCAACCGGATCGATGATGATGGAGACGGAGAATCCGGTAGTCCAACCATCACCCCCACCATGATCCTGGGTGAAATTCCCGATAACGGAATCGATGATAATCACAATGGTCTGATCGATGAGGCTGAACTGCATTTGGGATTCAAGTACGCCGATGGAATCGATAATGACGGTAACGGGGTGGTAGACGAGATGATCGATGAACGCCGCGATGACCTGATTGACAACGATATGGACTGGAACAACGAACGCGATGATGTCGGTGCGGACGGCCTGGCCGGCACCGGCGATACCGGGGAAGGGGATGGCCGACCTACCTCCGGTGAACCCAATTTTGATGCTACCGATAAGGATGAATCCGATCAGATCGGATTGACGGCCTTTGATGTGTTCTATATCGGCAGCGGTGTCTCCTTCCAGAAGGATGATGAAATCTGGAGCCGGGTTTCTTACAGTCATTTCGATACCCAGCTTCAGAACGGCAATATCGCTTTTCTCTATGGTTCAGGTCTCTTTCCCCTCAAACCGATGCTGACCGAGCGTTTTTCGGTATGTCTGGTTTTCGGAGAAAACCTGGAGGATATCAAACGCAACAAACAGATTGTCCAGGATGTTTATAATAACAACTATAATTTTGCCCGACCGCCCGAAAAACCGAAAGTCAAAGCGATTGCCGGCAATGGTTTTGTCACCCTTTACTGGGATGATCGAGCCGAAAAGAGCTATGATCTATTCTCCAATCCCCCGGAAGATTTCGAGGGTTACAAAATATATCGCAGCACTGATCCGGGATTCCTGGATGCCAGAATTATCACCAATGCATTTGGAGAAAAGACCTTTCTCCAGCCGGTCGCTCAGTTCGATCTGGAAAATGAGGTGGAAGGCTTTTTTCCGCTGGATTATCAGGGAATCAAGGTCTATATGGGAGAAAACAAAGGATTGCGGCATTCCTGGACCGACCGGGATGTCATGAACGGCAAGACTTATTATTATGCGGTGGTTTCCTATGACCGAGGGGATGTTTCCCTCAATATGTATCCCTCGGAATGCAGCCGGGTGGTGGTGCGGGATGTCAATGGAAATGTCAGTCTGGACGACAACACCGTCGAGGTTACGCCGAGTGTGCCGGCGGCAGGCTATATCGCGGCCGGGTTGACCGATTCGCTCCGGCGGGTCGGCGGTTTCGGCACCGGATCCATCTGGATCGATGTTTTGGATCCCAACCAGGTCAAAGAGGCTCAGACTTACCGGCTGGTATTTGACGATACCACCCTTCAGGATTCCGTATCCTATAGTCTGATCAATATCACTCAGCCGGAACAACCGGTCAAGATTTTCGAACATTCCTTCTTTTGCCGGGGAGAAGACTTCAATCCCTTATTTGATGGAATGCGTCTGATGGTTTATAATGATTCGATCGCATGGGACGGTCTCGGATCAGGGTGGACCCAGGGGCAGTCCAATTTGTCGGTTACGGTGGATAAACTCTACCGGTTTGACCGCCGCCGGCCCGGGTATCCTTCCGGCTATGAGATCCGGTTTGGTCCGAGTGATACCAGTTGGTGGTTTGTACCGCGTTTCAAAGTCAATTTTCAGGTCTGGGATCTCTATGAAAACCAAAAGGTTCTGTTTGCTCTGGAAGAACCCAATGCGGCCACTCGGGACAGTGCTGTATCGCCCGGGGATTATATCCGCATTATCATCAAGGAGGGCAGTACCCCGCGTGAGGTGTGGCGGGTGAATTTCTTGGCGCCTCTCAGTGGGGAAGAACCCGTATTACCGAACGAGGGTGATTGTCTGCAGATCAAAATCAAGACCCCCTTCCGCAGCGGGGACTGCTTTGAATTTACCAGTCGGGCAGGCCGGGTGGATCCGGTCAGGGGTTCGGCCGGCATGGATTCGATCGCGGTTGTTCCCAATCCTTATCTGGCAGCGGCCCGATGGGAACCATCCCGTCTGTATGCTACCGGCCGCGGAGAGCGACGACTGTTTTTTATCCATCTACCATCAGACTGTACGATCCGAATCTATACCGTCAGCGGGGATCTGGTCCAGACTCTACAACATCATAGCGGGATGCTGGACGGTTCCGAGAGTTGGGATCTTAAAACCAAGGATGGATTGGATGCCGCTCCGGGAATCTATCTGTTCCATGTGGATGCCGGATCGATGGGTGAAAAAATCGGTCGATTTGCCATAATTAAATAACCGGGAAGAAACAGATGAAGACTATAATTTACTGGATGATTGTTGTCGTTCTGACCGGGGTGATCTCCCTGCAGGGCGGTGTGTTAGGGGATATGACAAAATCGGGTACGACAGCCGCCCAATTCCTGAAGATTCCGGCCGGAACCCGCGGGATCGGTATGGGAGGTGCCGGAGTCGCCTCCGTCAATGATGTCAGCTCGGTTTATTGGAACCCGGCTGGAATGACCCGTTTGACTTCCAGCGGAGCATTTCATTTTTCTCATGCCAATTGGCTGGCTGATCTGGATTATAATTATGCCGGGGCCGTTGTTCAACTGGGAATCTATGGCTGCCTCGGGTTCAGCTTCACCTCGCTGTCGGTGCCCGATATGCCGGTTCGGACCGAATTCGACCAGGAGGGCACCGGCGAGTTTTTCAGCGCGATGGATATGGCCATGGGACTCAGCTATGCCCGCAGCTTGACCGACCGCTTCGCTATAGGGATCACAGCTAAATATATTCGCCAGCAAATATGGCATATGACGGCTACAACCACCGCCATCGATCTGGGGCTTCTTTTCCGGACCGATCTGGAATGGCTGACCCTGGGAATGGCGATCTCAAATTTCGGACCTAAACTCCAGTATTCCGGCAAAGACCTTTTCATTAATTATGATTTCAATCCGGAGGAATGGGGTGATAATGAGACTATTTTCGCTGATCTTCAAACCGATCAATGGGATCTCCCCTTGGTGTTCCGGTTCGGTTTGAACCTCGAGCTGGTTAATAATCCGATCCATCAAGTAACGGCTTCACTGGAGGCCCGGCATCCTAACGATAACTCCGAGACCATCAGTTGCGGCGCCGAGTATGGATTTCGTAAACGCTTTTTCCTGCGCGGGGGATGGGACAGCTGGAACGAGTCGGATAGTGAAAAAGGGCTCACCGTGGGAGGGGGATGTATCTATTATCTGTCTTCGTCCAATCCGGTCCTGATCGATTATGCCTATTCCGATTGGGGCCGTTTGAATTATGTCCATCGCTTTTCCGTTGAAATCAGGTTCTGATCCAATCAATCCCAACAAAGAGATATATGATGAATGGTTTTTTTAAGACCGATTATGGTTATTTCAGTGAACATGGAGACGAGTATATCATCACCCGGTTTGATACTCCGCGCCCTTGGATCAATGTCATTTCCAACGGCCGATATGGCCTTACCATTTCCCAGGTCGGCGGCGGGTTCAGTTGGATCGATCATTCCAATCTGAATCGGCTGACCCGGTGGAATCAGGATATGATCCGGGACGATTGGGGGAAGTATTTTTATCTGAAGGATGAAGAGAGCGGGCATTTGTGGTGTCCGACCGTTCAGCCGGCCGGCAGCCGTCCGGATCGCTACCAATGCCGACATGGAATCGGATATACCCGGATTACCGGATGTCATGAGGAAATCGAGTGTTCCATTCGGGTATTTGTTCCCTTTGAAATGACCTTTGAGATCTGGAGTGTACAACTGAAGAATCTGGGAAACCGATCCCGCCGCATCTCCATTTATACCTATCTGGAATGGTGTCTTGGGGCGGCGCCGGATCATCATCGGGAATTTCACCGGACCTTCATCAGCACCTCTTTCCGGCCGGAGATGAATATGTTGACGGCCGACAAGGTGTTGTGGGAGGTCCCGGCCAAACGCGGCCATTGGAATACGGAATGGCCCTATACGGCATTCTGGGCGTGCAGTCAGCCGGTCGATGATTATGATTCAGCCAAAGAAAGTGTCATCGGCCAGTATGGATCCTTTGCGGCCCCGGCCGGTTTTTCCCGGAATCGGATGGCCCGCTCGACGGGGCGTTGGCATGATGCAGTCGCTTCCTTCAAAAAAGAATATGATCTGTCACCCCACGGATCGAACGAAACTCATTTTTTTCTGGGAGTCCAAACCCAGGCCATGGAAATGGATGATCCGATTCGCCGTCTGACAACCGATGGAGAAGTGGAACGGCTGTTTAATCAAACTCGGCAACAGTGGATCGATAGGCTGGATACCACCCGGGTGGATACTCCCGATCAGGCTATGAATCTGATGATGAACCGATGGCTTAAATATCAAGCCATTTCAGGCCGAATATGGGGCCGCGCCGCTTATTACCAGCAAAGCGGTGCCTATGGTTTTCGGGATCAGCTCCAGGACAGCCAGATATTTTTATATCTCGATCCCACGCTGACACGCCGTCAGATTCTGCTCCATGCCCGCCACCAATTCAGCCAAGGTAAGGTTTACCACTGGTGGCATCCCATTACCGAAATCGGTCATGATGCAGGAATGAGCGATGATCTTCTGTGGCTGCCTTTTTTGGTGGTTCAGTACCTGAAAGAGACCTTGGACTGGTCGCTGCTGGAATTGGAAGAACCTTTCTGTGATACCCATCAGTCCGCTCCGATCCTTGAGCATTGTCTGAGAGCCTTCGACTGTGTGGAAAAGCGGATGAGTCCCCGGGGATTGCCTTTGATTCTGCATGGCGATTGGAATGACGGATTAAGCGCCGTCGGAATTGAAGGCCGGGGCGAATCGATCTGGATGGCCCATTTTCTTTATTATTTATGGAATGAGTTCCGGCCGATCCTGCTGCATTGCGGAAGAAATGATCAGGCCGATCGTATGGCCGGCCAGGCTGACCGATTGAAAACCGCTCTGAATGACTATGGCTGGGATGGCCAGTGGTTTCGCCGGGGAACCAAGGATAATGGGGAATGGTTCGGATCGGATGCCAATGCAGAAGGAAAAATCTTTCTGAATGCCCAAACCTGGGCCGTCATTGCAGGAACTACCGATCCTGAACGGCAGCACCAAGCTATGCAATCGGTCAGCCGGTATCTTGAAAAAGAGATCGGACCCTTGCTGTTATATCCCGGGTATCGCCATCCCGATCCCGAGATCGGCTATCTATCCCGATATGCTCCCGGTATTCGTGAGAATGGAGGCGTCTATACCCATGCCGCCACCTGGATGATCTGGGCCGCCGCCGCTCTCCGCGATTATGACTGGGCGTACCGGATTTTCTGTAAAATATGTCCGATCCATCTGGGCATGAATCCGCAACGATATGCGGCTGAACCCTATGTTACTCCGGGAAATATCGATGGTCCTGACTCCCCTCATTTCGGCCGGGGTGGATGGACCTGGTACACCGGATCGGCGGCCTGGCTGTTCAGGGTCTGCCTGGATTTCCTGATCGGGATTCGGGCGGATTATGACGGCTTGCGGGTCGAACCGGGATTCCCGATGGAATGGAATGAAGTTAAAGTTAAACGCCTTTTCCGAGGGTGCATCTACCATATCCGAATGATTCGGATCCGATCGGGAATGAATTCTCCTTTATCGATCCGGATCGATGGAGAAACGGTTCCCGGCAATCTGATTCCCCCGGTTCTCAATAAAAAAGAGGTCCATGTCCTGATCCAGATTGACTCTAAAGACTAAAAAGCGAGGTTGACCATGCGTTTTGGACGAATAGTGCTGATGTGGTTATGGAGTCTGACGCTCCTGATCGCTCAGGATGATATCATTTTTTTCAATGAAAGCCCGGATGCCGGAGGTTTATATGACGCATCCTGGGGGTTCAAGAAATCACCCAGCTATCTGGAGTTGAACGGTGATAAATTTCCGGTGGATAATCTGCATCCCTATCTGGGTTCCCACAGTCTGCGTCTTCACTGGATATCCAAAAGCGGGGGGGATTGGGGAATAGCGGTGGCATCGGTCGGATGGAAAGGCCATGATTTGACGGGTTACGACAGCTTGACGTGGTGGGTCAATGCCCCGGATGAGATCAATCAGGCCGACCTACCCAGCTTGTGTTTGGAGGATCTGAGCAATAAAAAAAGCAGTCCGATTTTTATGGGGGATTATGTTAATGGAATCGATGGAGATTCTACTCAGTGGCAGAAGATCAGTATTCCGATCCAGGCTTTCACCTCCGGAACCAGTCAATGTGATTTTACCAAGATAAAGACAATTTTTCATATGCAGCGGGCTGTCGATGAGGGGGAGCATCGGATGTGGATCGATGAGATCCGGGCCATCAAAGCCGGCAGCGGCCCCGGAACAGCTCCGGCTGCCCCACGCGGGCTGAAAGCGCAAGGCGCTGATGGACGGGTTGACCTTCAATGGAATGAAAACACCGAAAGCGATCTGATGGGGTATTTTGTCTATCGCTCCGAATCCCGTACCGGAGTCTATACCCGATTGAATGACGTTTTCCATAGTTTCCATTTCTACTGTGATTTTTCGGGGCTGAATAATCGAAATTTCTTCTACTATGTGGTGGCGATCAATAAAAGCAATCAGGAATCTCTTTGTTCCGATACGGTCGAGGCTTCCACCCGGGCCTTTGCCGATGACGACGAACTCCTTAATTCGGTTCAGGCTGCTTGTTTCCGCTATTTTTATGATTATGGTCATCCGGTCAGCGGACTGGCCAGAGAACGGAAGGGATCGGGAGAAACCTGTACCAGCGGGGGGACCGGCTTTGGACTCTTCACCATGATGGTGGGAGCCGAACGCGGATTCGCCCCCCGGGACTCCATTGCGGCCCGTATTCTGAAAATATTGACTTTCCTCCAGGACAGCACGCCTCGCTATCATGGCGCCTGGGCACACTGGATCAACGGAACGACCGGCCAGACCATCCCCTTCAGCACTTACGATGACGCCGGAGATCTTGTGGAAACCGCTTACCTGGTGGAAGGAATCCTGGCGATCCGGCAGTACTTCGATCAGACTAATCCGGTCGAAACCGAGATCCGGAGCCGGTCGACCGCCTTATGGGAAAGCGTGGAATGGGACTGGTATAGAAAGAATAATAGTCCCGCCATTTATTGGCATTGGTCTCCCCAGTTTGCCTGGCAAATGAATTTTCCGATTTACGGCTTTAATGAGTGTATGATTGTCTATCTTTTAGCAATCGCCTCGCCCACCCATTCGGTCCCGGCCAGTCTTTATCAGACCGGCTGGACTTCACAAAGTTATTATTCGAACGGTAAGAGCTTTTATGGCTATAAGCAATGGGTCGGTTGGGACCGGGGCGGACCCCTGTTTTTTACCCACTACAGTTTCCTGGGATTCGATCCCCGAAATAAGCGGGATCAGTATTGCAATTATTTTGAGAATAACCGAAATATCAGCCTGATCAATCGGGCTTGGTGCATCGAGAATAAGGAAAACCATCCCGGATATGATTCTCTGGTATGGGGATTGACAGCCAGTGATAATCCCTGGGGGTACGCGGCACAGGAACCGACTGAATCAGGGGATAACGGAACGATCACTCCGACAGCGGCCTTAAGTGCCATGCCCTATATCCCGACTGAATCGATGGCCAGCCTCAAACACTTTTATTATGTGCTGGGGCCTAACCTGTTTGGAGAGTTCGGATTCCGAGATGCCTTCAATCCCGGCCAAAACTGGTATGCCAATAGCTTTCTGGCTATCGATCAGGGGACCATCGCCCCGATGATTGAAAATGCCAGAACCGAATTATGCTGGACAATGTTTATGAAGAATCCTGAAATCCAAGCCATGCTCAGCCAGGTTTTTACCGTAACCGGTACCGATGAACCCGTTTCCGTTCCCAAGCCGAAAACCCAACTCAACCAGAATTATCCCAATCCCTTCAATTCAAAAACGATGCTGGGCTTCACTCTGGAGCAAACCGCCCCGGTCACCCTGGAGATTTTTTCGATGAATGGAACACGGGTATTGACGGTCTATCGCGATGAAATCATGAACGCCGGTTTTCATAATGTCATCCTGAGTGAACCGGATCTGTCTTCCGGAATCTATTTTTGTTGTTTAAAAACCGACCGGATCCGTCAGATTAAAAAAATGACCTATCTGAAATGAGGAATAGTGACCGGATCTAAGCCGAATCAATCACCGACCCCTCTTGATAGTCCAATGATACGGCACTCGAGATGGCAGGGAATTTCAATGGTGTGGATCATTGGGGTCGTCATGGTATGGATAAACTGTCGATCCGGTGAAATACCCCTGAAGTATGGGGAAATCGCTCGCCTGGGTGACGAGATTATAACTATTCAGGAATTGCGAATGGCGTATGAGCTGGATCCATCCTTTCCTTCGATCCGCAAAGGAAAGGATGGACTGAGGGATTATCTGGAGGAAATGCTGGATAAACGGTTGGCCTATAAGCGGGCCCAGGTCGATCGGCTTTTTGATGAATCCTTATTTAGCCGGTACTGTGAAAGCCAAATCCGCCGTGCAGTCGTCCGGGATTATTATCAGACCCATGTGGCTCAGAAGATAAAGGTTCGTGACGATGAATTGCGCCGGGCCTTTCGCTTAAGTCAGATTCGGTTTCGGTTGAGAAGTCTTATGGTAAAGGGGACTCCGGCATTGAATCAGGACGGATCGACGCCATCCGTTTCAATTAAGATGGAAAATCTCAGATTGCCGGATGCCGATACACTCAGCCGGGAGTATGAGCTGGATGGTTGGGAGCTTGAGGATTTTCAGGCGGGAGCTGATGGTCTGTTCAGTATGGAAGCCGGTCAGTTGCTCGGTCCATTTCCGATTGAAGGAGGATATCGATATTTACAGTTGGTGGATCGTAAGGAAATGATGATGCTGACTGAAAGTGATTATCATAAGAGAAAAGAGGGATTGGAGCGAAAGATCAGACGCCGGAAAGAGGAAGTTGTAGCCGATTCATTTTTGCGGAACCATCTGAATCCGATGGATATTCGCGTCAAACGCCGGGGCTTGGAACTTATATTTGATGGGATTGCGGGAGATAGTCGGAATAGCGCAGCCTCCAGATCGTTTGGAGAAACCGGGGAACGATTGACGGATGAGAGATTGCGCCGGCTTCGCGCCGGTCTGAAAAATGCGCTGGAGATTCCGCTGCTTACCAGTCAGGAAATGAATTGGAGTATCGATAGTTTTCTCCAGTATCTGGACCAACTGCCGGAGGACCAACGGCCTGGAATCGAATCATTGACCCGTTTAACCAATGATTTGGGAGGATTAATCCGGGATGAGATTGTCTATCGACTTGCTAAAAAGGAATCGAATCGATGGCGGCTGGTGGCGGATTCCCTGATCGAACCGATTAAAACACAGTGGGCCTATCAGTTTTACAGGTTGCAAGCCTATCAAGATTTTAAAATCCCAATGGAAATCGATATCTACTATAAGACCCGACATGATATGGACCCGAAAACCGATACAGTGCCGGCCGAAATTCTGCCGGGAATGAATCACCCCGATATTTATCGATGGTATTATTCCGGTAAACGGCTTCACCAGGATCTGATAGCCGAATACGACCATCCTGTTGTTCACTGCCAGGACTCGTTGCTGGAGGAGGAGGCCGGCCGCATTCAGTGGAATCAGGCGGTGAAGATGGTGGTGAGGATGCAATAGGACAGATACTGGATCAACCGGCTTTTTGGATGTTTTATCGAAGAATAATCAGAAAATTTGATCTAAACTGATTTTTTTACTTGCTTTTTGATAAAACAATGGTTATACTAGAGGCCATTAAGAGAGTGATTATTCGGACCAACTCTCTTAACTGAGTCTGGCAAAAAAGGTTGTAGTCATTCTGTTTCGGATGATGTTGTTTTGCCGGGATGGCATGTCAGGCTCGAGTAAAGAAGTTCTTTCAATTTTTACCTGAGAATTGCAAATCAGCAGTTTCGAAAACCGATCAGAGTATCAGATCGATCCCCACACGGACATCTTGATATAAAATCTGAAGCAGGTTATCACAGGACTAGATTTTATTTGGTTGATTTTCAGGTCTTGGATGGAGTTTTAGTGAGTAAAATCAGAAATATCGCGATCATCGCACATGTTGATCACGGTAAAACGACGTTAGTAGATCAGATCCTGAAACAGTGTCAAGTGTTCAGGAAAAACCAGGTTGTACGCGATTGTTTTTTGGATTCCAATGATATTGAGCGGGAACGTGGTATTACGATTCTTGCCAAGAACATTAGTGTCAGTTATCAGGATTATAAGATTAACATTATTGATACCCCGGGGCATGCCGATTTCGGCGGCGAGGTTGAACGGGTGTTAAAAATGGCGGATGGTGTTCTGTTGTTGGTGGATGCCTTTGAAGGCCCGATGCCGCAGACCCGTTTTGTATTGGAAAAAGCCTTATCATTACATCTTAAGCCCATCATTGTAATCAATAAGATTGATCGGGCTGATCATCGTCCGGCAGACGTTTTGGATGAGATTTATGATTTATTTATTGAATTGGATGCCGATGAAGAACAGCTTGAGTTTCCGGTGATTTATGCCAGTGGTCGGGAAGGATGGGCGGTACGAAGCTTGGATGATCCCCGTGAAGGATTGGTTCCGTTATTGGAATCCATCATCCATGATCTTCCGTCACCTCCTCGAAATGAGGGCCCCCTCCAGATGCAGATTACATCATTGGATTATAGTGATTATGTTGGACGGATCGGAATCGGGCGTGTTTTTCGCGGCTCAATCAATCTCGAAGATAAGTTTTCGATCATCAAGCGGGATGGTACGATCCAGAGTGTGAATCTCAAGCAAGTCTATGTTTTCAGCGGCTTGGGACGGGAAGAGGTATCCCGTGTTGCATGCGGTGATATCTGCGCCATTGTCGGGATCGAGGGAATTGATATCGGCGATACCATTGCGGACGCTGAAAATCCTGAGCCAATCCCCATCATTGCTATTGATGAACCGACGATCAGTATGACCTTCACCGTCAACAACTCCCCCTTTTTCGGCCGCGAGGGCAAATATGTTACATCCCGACAACTTCGGGATCGTCTGTATAAGGAATTGGAACACAATGTTGCCCTACGGGTGCATGATACCACTACTCCTGATTCGTTCAAGGTTTCCGGCCGGGGAATTCTCCATCTCTCCATTCTGATCGAGAATATGCGGCGGGAAGGCTATGAACTTCAAATCCGTGAACCTAAGGTGATTTTTAAGGAACTCAACGGTAAAAAGACCGAGCCCATTGAAATCTTGGTGGTGGACGTCCTGAATGAATATGCCGGAAAAGTGATCGAATTGGTAGGTCAGCGCCGGGGTGAATTAATCAAGATGGTCAATATCGGGAGTATGCAGAAACTGGAATTCCATATTCCTTCCCGGGGATTGATGGGACTAAGGACCCGGGTTCTAACGGCCACCTGCGGCGATGCCGTGATGCATCATCGATTCTATCAGTATGAGTATTTCAAGGGTCCTATCAATCAGGGAACCAATGGAGCCATTATCTCGATGGATGAAGGACCGGCTACCGCCTATTCGATCGATTCCCTGCAGGATCGCGGCAAATTCTTTATCGAACCCGGCGATGTGGTTTACAAAGGACAGATCATCGGAGAGCATTGCAAGGAAAATGATATTGAAGTTAATATTCAGCGTAAAAAAAAGCTGACCAATATGAGGGCCTCTGGATCCGACAAAGCAGCCAAAATTTTTCCGGCCGTCAAATTCTCATTGGAAGAGGCTTTGGAATACATACGCGACGATGAAATGGTGGAAGTGACTCCCCAATCCATCCGTCTGAGAAAGTATTACCTGGATCCCAATGATCGAAGAAAATTCAATCAGGGAAAACCAGTCTGAAGAATTCCGCTTGAGGGATCGGAACCGGTACGGTTCATCTCCTCAATTTTTGGAATAGAACGTGTTCAACCTATTCTTGCCCCATCGGCAGGAAGAAAACAACCCCCAAAAGGAGTCAAAGCGTCATGTCAAAAGGTACAGTCAAATGGTTCAACGAAAAAAAAGGCTTTGGATTCATCACTCCCGAATCCGGCCCGGATGTCTTCGTTCACCATTCCGCCATTCTGGGCACGGGTTATAAAACCCTGTCTGAAGGTGATAGAGTCGAATTCGAAGTGGTGGAAGGTGCCAAAGGCCCCAACGCCGCTAATGTGAAAAAGATTTAACACCACCTGATTGTTGCCCGGTCGGAATTGTACTCAACCAGCACTAATTCCGCCATGGATTTGACCCGGATGATGGTATCCCCATGATCCGGGTCTCGCAATCCGTGAACAGCTGACACCTCTGATTGGCTCGTTCCTGTTTATTATTGTTTATCCCCAAAATATCCTTGACAAAATCAGAATTAATTAATAAATTTATAAAACAATTCTACAATTGTCGAAATGTAGAAATTTATTTTGCTGCCTTTAGTCCTGGAAGGAGTACCGATTGATGATTATCGAACACGATCAGATCCGACAAGCTGTCCGGCAACGTTATGCACAAGCTGCCGGTGCTTCTTCATGTGCTTCAAATCCGGCCTCGCACAGTTGCGGGTGCCATTCGCCGTCTGGATGCTGTGGATCAAATTCATCCAATACGACGGCCGATGAGGTTTCAAAACAGCTTGGTTATGACGGTCATGAGCTTCAAGGGGTACCGGAGGGCGCCAATCTTGGATTGGGCTGCGGTAATCCGCAGGCCATCGCCGAGCTGAAACCCGGTGAAATAGTGCTGGATTTGGGCTGTGGGGGTGGTTTAGACTGTTTTTTGGCTTCCGCAAAGGTCGGTCAGTTCGGCCGGATAATCGGAGTGGATATGACACCGGAAATGGTCAGCCAAGCCCGTTCCAATGTTGTCAAAAGCGGCCGGACCAATATTGAGATCCGTTTGGGTGAGATTGAGAATCTACCGGTAGCGGATCATTCGGTCGATGTGGTTATTTCTAACTGTGTTATCAATTTGTCACCGGATAAGCCCCGGGTATTGGATGAAGCGTTTCGGGTATTGAAAGCCGGTGGACGATTGGCGGTATCTGATGTGGTCCGGATCCGAGAATTGCCGGCGGCAATTCGCGAGAATATGGAATTCTATACCCGCTGTTCGGCCGGAGCCGTTTCAACGGAAGAATTGGAAGCGATGCTTAGCAAAAGTGGATTTACCGGAATCCAGATCATCCCCAAAACAGAGAGCGCCGGTTATATCCACGACTGGTCCCCGGATGCGGATTTGGCCCTGGAACATTATATCGTCTCGGCTGATATCCGGGCTGTCAAGAAAACCTCTTGATAGGGGCTGGTTTAGGATGCAACTTACCACTTATGTCGCCATCACCAAGGCCTTGTCCGATCCGAGCCGGGTTCGCCTGTTGGCCGTTCTCGATCAATCGGAACGATGCGTATGTTACCTGATCGATCTGTTGGGACTGGCCCCATCCACTGTGTCCCGTCATCTGGCCGTACTGAAGCAGGCCGGCCTGGTGGCAGCCCGTCGGGATGGAAAATGGATCTATTACCGACTGAATGATATGGAACACAACTCCGAGGTGGATCGATTGATCCGTCTTTCACTGTCAATTATGGAAACGGATCCGATCCTGAAGACGGATCGAATCCGTTTTAAGCCATTGTTTCCATCCGATCGAAGCCCACAATCATCGAAATAAATTTTTATCTTGACATTGAATGCGAAACATTCTATTACTATAGTATGGGATGGGGGAGTGGATTTGAATTGATGATACCAATGGCTCAGACCGAGCATGGATTGGCGCGATTCTGTGTTCCCGGCGACACTCTTTTGCCATTACGCAAAGGATTTATTCTTTATCAGGAGAACGATTATGAATTTGAATCGGCGTGATTTTTTGAAAATGAGTTCAGTGGGAGGGTTAGCGTTTTTTCTGGAGATGATGAAACCGGAATTAATCAGCTTGGCCTCTAAAGTTGATCCCTCCGGCTTTCCAAAAATGCTGTACCGGGAGTATGGGCAAACCGGAAAAAGGGTCTCCATTCTGGGATTCGGAGGGATGCGATTCGATTCCGAATCGGTTCGGAAAGGTAATCTGGAGGATTCGGCCCGAGTTATGGTGGAAGCTTATGATCTGGGCGTCAACTATTTTGATACGGCTCCGACCTATGTGGGGGGAAAGAGCGAAGAGATTTTCGGTCTGGCTTTCAAGGAAATCGACCGAAAAATGAAGGACCAGAAATCACCCCTGCCGTATTATTATACATCCAAAAGTGGGGATCTGAAAGGGGCGGAAATGCGTAGGCGTCTGGAAACCACTCTGACGCGGCTGGGAAAGTCAAAGCTTCATTTCTATCATATGTGGTGTATTATGGATTATAACCATTTCCAAGAGGTTATGAAACCCGGAGGCTCTTATGAAGCGGCAGTGGCGGCTAAAAAGGAGGGATTGATTGAGCACATTGTATTTTCATCCCATGCCGGCAGTCAGGATACAATTAAAATGCTGAACGAAAAGGTTTTTGACGGGATGCTGATTGGTTATAATATCCTGAATTTTCCCAAACAGGAAAAAGCCATCCAGGCGGCCATCGATCATAAAATGGGAGTGGTGATCATGAATCCCTTAGCCGGCGGTTTGATTCCCCAGCACCAGGATTATTTTAATAAACTGGTTAGCCCTGATCAAAAAGGAATCAGCGTGGTTCAGACCGCATTGAATTTCATCATGGGTCAGCAAGGGATTACGGTTGCCCTGGCCGGGATTACCAACCAAAAACAGTTGCATGAAAACGTCAAAGCCTTGAATTATCTCGAAATTTTCAGTGATCAGAAGCTGGCTTCCCTGAAAAAGCAGTATTTGAAAAAAATCGAGGATATCTGTACAACCTGTCAATACTGTAATGTCTGCCCGGTCGATATTCCGGTCTGGACCGTCATGGAGTTCTTTAATGAATATATTCTGAAGGGCAAGGACCATGCGATCCGCAGTCTTGATAGTTATAAGCGTTATGAAAAGGTGGATATTAAAGCTGAAATTAAAAAGTGTATTCGCTGTCGAGCCTGTGAAAAAGCCTGCACTCAGCATCTGCCTATTCTGGAGCGTTTCGATATTATCACCGGTCAGCTCTAGACTTTTATGATCCAAATCAACGGTCGGGTGATGGGATTAATTGCCCGATCGCTTGGATTGATGGAACAGAGATGAAAAATATCATCATCGGGAATGGATTCCGCTGATGATCCTACACTAGTAAAAATAGCTTTTGGGATAACCGATTTCAAACTATAATAAATTATTGAAAATTTGATTATTTTACCTATATTGAAGCTAGAGATTGAAGATTTTTATTATTTCTTAGTTTTCATCACTTGGTAGTATTCAATCGAATCCAAAACGGAGCACAAAACGAATGATGACCATTTCTCATTCAAGCATCTCCGGAGAGAATAGGATTCCATTCCGGATCAGTATTGATCAGTTGTTGATACCCTTGGTATTTATGGAAGCCGATCGGGGAACCTATGTTTGGTGTAACCAGGCCGCGCTGGAGTTGTATGGATTATCTAGTTTGGATGAGTTGATCGGCAAAACCGTGTTGGCTGTTTCCGCTCCAATCCAGTATGATGGGATATCCAGCGAGGATAAGGCGAAGTACTATATAACGCAGTGTCGCTTGAAAGGATCGGTGGAATTTAATTGGTGGTATCAACGTCCCAATGGCGAGTTATGGGATGGCCGGGTAACCTTAAGGCTTTTTCGGACCGATTGTGGCGATATGATACAGTATACACTGGTTGATATTACCGACCAGAAGCGGAGTGAAATGGCATTGCAGAAGCGGATGAACGTGCTGCAGTCGCCGGAAATGGATGATTCGGAGCTTGACATTCTGGATCTGTTTGATGTGGAGGAACTGCAGACGTTGCAGGATGCGTTTGCCGACGCCACTGGCGTCGCTTCGGTGATTACCCGAACGGATGGGACACCGATTACCAGAACCAGCCATTTCTGCCGTCTCTGTAATATGATCCGCCAAACCGATAAAGGAAGAGAAAATTGCTATCATTCGGATGCCATTATAGGGCGGCACAATCGATTGGGCCCTACCATTCAACCCTGTCTCAGCGCCGGTCTGTATGATGCCGGCGCCAGTATTACCATTGGGGATCGGCATATTGCCAACTGGTTGATCGGTCAGATCAAAAATGAAAGACTGGATGATGACCAGATTCTAAGCTACGCTGATCAAATCGGCATCGAACGGGAATCATTTCATAGCGCATTCCTTGAAATAACGATCATGTCCAAGGAACAGTTTGATCATGTCGCCCAAATGCTGTTTATATTTGCGAATCTATTGTCGTTGAAAGCTTATCAGAATCTGCAGCAGGCTCGGGTTATCGCTGAAAAGAGGCGAATGGAAGAGGCCTTGAAAACCAGTGAAGAAAACCTGAGGATTACTCTCTATTCCATTGGTGATGGGGTTATAGCGACTGATTTAGAGGGACGGATTACTCGAATGAATCCAGTGGCTGAAAAACTGACCGGCCAAACCTTCATCCGCCAGGGATCCATCGAATTCAAGCATGTTATGAATCTACTCCACACCGATACCCGGGATGCACTTCCCGACTTGATCGAGCAAGTCATCCTCAGCGGGGAACAGATTGTGATTCCCGACTGTATTCTTAAGAACCACTCGGGCCAGGCGTATCATTTGTCGTTGAGTGGTGCCCCGATTCGAAATGATCAGTCAATAATAATTGGAGTGGTTCTGATTTTCCGGGATACCAGTCAGGAATACCGGCTGGCGGAACAACTAAAGATCCAGGAACAGCAATTCAGGAGCATTTTTGAGGCTTCGCCGCTTGGAATCGCCATCTGTCGAGTTGATGATGGTATAATCTATCAAAGTAATCCCGCTTTCGGCAAAATCACCGGATACCCAACGGACTGGATCGAGGGAAAGAGTTTGTTTGAATTGTTCTCTTCATCAGAGCGTTCCACTCTCCAGGATCTAAGTCATGGAATCTTGGAAAAGAGATTAATCGAGAATCTCAATCTCAGGTTGACCGTCAGTGATGATAAATCAATCGAGGTCCTGATTTCCGGATCGATTTATGACCGCAATCAAGAAAAGTGTATGATCATCATTTTTTCAGATATTACCGAAATAAAAAGTATGGAAGAACAGCTTCGGCAATCCCAAAAAATGGAGGTGATCGGACAGTTGGCGGGTGGTATTGCCCATGATTTTAATAATATGCTGGCTGGAGTGATCGGATATACTGAATTGATCTTGCTCCAGTCCGAACAGGATCCTAAGATCAAACAAAACGCTGAGTTTATTCTTGGTTCGGCCAATCGCGCTGCCGACCTGACTCAGAAATTGTTGGTTTTCTCCAGAAAAGCCAAGAATATTAGTGTTCCGATTAATGTCCATGACCTGCTCCACTCGATCTTAATCATCCTGAAACGCAGTATCGATAAGAAAATCTCGATTCAAAGCGATCTGTCAGCTGATCGGTATATTGTCAATGGTGATGGAACACTGCTCCAAAATGCCTTTTTAAATCTATGCCTCAATGCCCGTGATGCGATGTCGGGAGGAGGGCTGTTGGAATTACAGACCCGGGTTTTATATCTGGATCAGTTTTTTACCGACCGTCAGCCTGGAAGTCCAATTCCTGGAGACTATATTGAAGTTTCAGTTAAAGACACGGGACATGGAATACCCAAATCGTATCTGGAGAGAATTTTCGAACCTTTTTTTACGACCAAACCGGTTGGAAAAGGGACCGGTCTGGGGCTTTCGGTTGTTTATGGAACAGTCCGTGACCACAAGGGAATTGTCAATGTATATAGTGAGGAAGGCCGGGGGACTGTTTTCAAGATCTATCTTCCATTAAGTTCGGATACGAAGGGAACCGATTCCGCCAATCGCCTGTCGATCCATTACGGCAGTGGCGTTGTGCTGGTGATCGATGATGAAAAGGTGATTCGCTCGATGTCCAACGATGTTCTGAATTATTTGGGATATGAGACGTTGATTGCGGAAGATGGAGAGGAGGCGCTTGAAATATTTCAGCGCCATAAGGAACGAATTTCCATGGTGCTGATGGATATGGTGATGCCGAAAATGACCGGATTGGAACTCTTTTCGAGGATCCGGGAAATCAATCCGCAGATCGGAATCCTGATTGCGTCCGGATATAGTCCGCAAGGTGAGATTTTGCAAATACTCAAGGAACCCAGGGTTGGTTTTATTCAAAAACCATTTACGATTATTTCCATGTCCCATGCGGTGGTAGCATTGCTGCCCCAATAGGATTTTAGATAGGTTAAGCATGATTGTTAGGTGAATGATGATGCAGTTGATAGGGTATGAGTGACCTATTGAAACGGATCTTGAGGGGGTATTCGGCCGGAAAAATTTTCAACCGGCCGGATCAATTAGATATTGACAAGCATTGAAATATTACTTAGAATAGTCCATCGAATGATCCGTCCAACCTCAATCAGGGAGAAGAAATGAATAAAACCGGTAATCGCTTGATTTCTTTGGATGCGTTTCGTGGATTTACCATTGTGCTGATGATTCTGGTAAATAACCCGGGCAGTTGGTCCTACGTGCTGCCGCCATTGCGCCATGCCTCCTGGCATGGATGTACCCCCACGGATTTGGTGTTTCCGTTTTTTCTTTTCATTATGGGCGTTGCTATGGCGTTTTCATTTGCCAAACGGTCGGAGGGGACGACCGGGCGATCTTCGTTATACTATCAGATTCTGAAGCGGACCATTCTGTTGATTGCTATCGGCTGGCTACTGGCGCTTTATCCTCGCTTCGATTTTGCTCATATGCGGATTCCCGGGGTATTACCTCGAATCGGTCTATGCTATTTTTTCGCCTCTATGATCATTCTACACTTGAAACGCCGGGGCCAAGCCCTTACCGCCGCCCTGATTCTGTTAGTTTATTGGGCGTTAATGGTTCTTGTTCCCTTTTCAGGTAAATTGCCGGACCATTGGTCGTATGACAGCAATTTCG
>JAGOEH010000212.1 GCA_017997825.1 Candidatus Delongbacteria bacterium
CTTCGGCAATTCTTCAATAATAGCCTTTTCCGTCTCAAAAGTCAACCCCTTTTTCCACATTGTCGAATCCTTTCGATTTTCTTTTACCCTAGCTCACCCCTATTTCTTCATTCCCCTTCCTTTGGGTTCCCTTTTGTAATGACCTACCTCTTTTCTTTCCGATTGACCCGTCCCCTATTTCTCGTGAGCGAAATGAATCTCCCCCTCGGCTTGAGTAAATTTTTTTTACTCCAAATACTCCCTGAGTAAATTTTTTTTATTCGGGCCGGTGAAGCCTATTCTATCTCATCCCATTGTATGATAAGTGATTTTAATCCGCCATTCGGGAATCGGCGGTCACCGCGCGCGTGTCGGCCGGATCAGGCCGTTGATAATAATCTATCAATTTATTAGCGAAGATGTTACCATGATTCCAGCTTTTATTGGAGAGCTTTTTTCCGGCCGGTGGCACCAAAAATGCATTATTTTAGGGTGGGATGGCTGACAAAGGCGGCGTCGGCTGTCCCAACTTTGTTACTTCGTGCTTCCCTTGGCTCCGAGGGCAACCCTCTCGGAGCTCATTTCCTCCGTGCATTAAATTGAAAGCTTGCCCAGCCAGAGAGAGTTCGGCCGACTCCTCTGGCTTTTCTCTTTTATGGGGTGGAAACCGGCGATCGATGATCAGGCTACCATTCTGCAATCTTATCCGGATCGGCATCGACACCCGCCTTATGGGAAGAATTGCGATCCAAATATGGTATCCATTCTAGTCATTATCTCGGAATCCATTTCACATAACCGGATTAATTGTTTTGAACCGGCCAAACGGGCCGGGCATACGATGACCGGGGATTGTAGGAGCAGAATTGGAAAAGTGGGGGGTGTAATCATAATACGGAAAACAGGATGTCATAAGATAAAGAAGCCAAGAGTCTAAAAAGGAATAATGGAAGATTGGTGTGATGATCAGGGGGTAATCGGGATAGGACGGGAGCGGATCTGTTCGGAGTATTTTTTAAAGAGCTGGTAGCTGTTGTGTTCCTGAAAGAAGAGGTTAAAATCGGTTTCGTCGATTTCGGAGAAGTGGAGGTCGGTCTGGTTGGGGACAGCCCGGCTCATGAAATCGAGCCAGATCGGGAGGGACAGTTCTCCGCCGGCGAAGCTTTTATGTTTATACTGAAGGGGACGGTTATTATCGAAACCGATCCAGACGATACAGACCAGGTTGGGGGTGAATCCGCAAAACCAGGCATCGGCGTAATTGGATGAGGTTCCGGTTTTGCCGGCGGCTTTCTGGGTATAGCCCATGCGGCGGACCCAGGCGGCGGTTCCGTGATTGACGACCTCCTCCATCAGGCTCCGGGTGCGATAGACGACAAAGCTGTTCATCATCTTCAGATGGAAATAGTAGGGCTGGAACAAGCGGTTGTCGGTCTGGTCGATCACCGAATGAATGGCGTACGGAATATGGAAGTATCCGTTATTGGCCAGCATCAGATAAGCCCCGGCCACTTGGCAGGGAGTGCCGTCCAGGGTTCCCAGGGAGAGGGAAAGGCTTTTATCGGGGATTTTTTGGAAGCCGAGGCGCCGGGCGAAGTTTTCCAGTTTAGCGATATCGTAGCGGGTCAGGATCTGGGCACTGACGGTATTGATGGAATTGGCCAGGGCTGTGGTGACGTCCATCCAGTCATTCCGATAGGTTTTGGTATAGTTTTCGGGGCGATAGAATTCCAGTTTCCCGTAATTCATCAGGATCGTCAGTTCCTGACGTTGTTGGGAGGAGAGTTCGGATTCGGATCGGATCTGGTCATACAGGGCGCGATAAATCAGGGCTATCTCCTGCAGGTTGTCGGTCAGTCGGGGAGGTGCAATCGAGGAAGGCAGGCACTGGGTGAGGGTATCGAGGAAGGCCTGTTGGGTAAACCATTTTTGGCGGTTGAAGATAAAAATGGTCAACTGGTCCATAAACCGGGTATGAGGAAAGATAACCTTTTCGTTGAAGGCCATCAGGTAATGGAAGGGTTTGAAGGAGGAACCCAACTGGCGGAAGGCGGTGGTGGCGCGGTTGAACTGGGATTGGAAGTAATCCCGCCCCCCGACCATAGCCCGGACAGCTCCGTCCGGCACTGAGATGACCACGGCGGCGACCTGGGGATAGGCGTTTCGGTCTCCCCGCGCTGCGCTGTCATAGGGCACGGTGAATCCAAGCTTGCGGTCGATTTCGATCAGGTTCCGCTGAACGGCTTCCTGCAAGAGGGTCTGGTAGTCCCGATTGAGGGTGGTGTTGATCCGGATGGAGCCGTTCTGATAGATATCCCATGAAAAGCGGGTCAGAAAATCCTTTTTGACGTAATCCAGGAAGTACTGGATGGAGCCGTTCAGATAGTTCCGGCGTTCGATGACAATCGTGCTGTCCTTGAGTTGTTGGTAGGTGGGCTGGTCGATATAGCGGCAGTCCAGCATGCGTTTCAGCACCACCCGTCGGCGGCGGTCAGCCCGTTCCGGGTGGCGGATGGGATTATAGTAGGAGCCGGTTCTCAGCACCCCGGCAATACAGGCCGCCTCGTTCAGACTCAGCTCGGAGGCATGCTTGTTGTAAAAGGCCAGCGAGGCCTGTTCGATTCCATAAATGGAACGCCCGGTCTGGTCGGTGCCGTAGGGAACCAGGTTGGCATAGGCGGTAATGATCTCATCCTTGGAATAGAGGTATTCCAAGTGAAATGCCGTCAAAATTTCCCGGATTTTACGGATAATGGAGCGCTCGGGCGTCAGAAACAGATTTTTGGCCAACTGCTGGGTCAGGGTACTACCGCCCTCCATCACCCCCGATTTGAGATGCAGCTTGATCAGAATATCTTTGGTGACGGCTTTGACCAGTCGAGGCAGGTTGATTCCGGAATGACTGTAGAATCGATGATCCTCCACGGCGATCAGGGCTTGGAAAAAATAGGGTGAAATCTCATCCTTCTTCAGCCAGACCGAGAATTCATTGGTATTGAGGACGACGCCGTCCTCTGAAAGAATCTTGGCTCCCTTTTGATCCTGGATCTGATCGATCCGTTCCGGAAGCTGGGGACACTGAAAAATCAAAAAATGCAAAAATCCGAGTCCGACCAGCAACAGGATCACTAAAACGAACCCCACGAGTTTCAAAATGAGTATTCCTCCGATTGAATACATTCCCGGATATAGGGCAGATGGTCGGGCAGAAAATCCTGCCGCCAGAGGGTGGAATCCTGGTAAGTCCGGACCTTGATGATGAATGAACCGGTGGAATCCGGGGCCAGGATATAGACGCTGTCGATATGGTCGATCCAGTCGACGATCAGGAACTCATCCCGGATAATTTTTTGTCTATGAGAACTGTAATAGGTATCGACCCAATTAAAGAATGTTCGGAACGGGAAAGATCGGTATTGGATGGTCAGATCGGTGGTATCGACCATGATCCAATCCTGGAGTTCCGGTTTGGCATCGAAGGCGAAGAGACTCGAGTCTTCCGGAAAGAGTCCGGGAAAGAGCACCTCACCGGGTAAGGCCTGATCCTGGGGATTGGTGAAGTAGAGGAGGGTTTGGCCATCGCGGTAATTGAAGACGGCATGGCGGCATTCGGGATTAAGACTGATGCCGATATAGCGATAGGGAGGAAAATGATCCTGTTTGAAGGATTCGGGCAGGATATGGTAGAACTGGGCGAAATGGTCCATACTGATGACCAGTTGGCCGCTTTTCTGAAGGATCCCGTTCAGATCTTTCAGATAAGCGATCCCCTCTTCGGTGGCGATGCTTCGAAGTTCCTCGACTTTGAACCAGTCCTGTTTGGAGGAATCGGCATCGGTATATTTTTTGTAGTCCGACCAGAACCCGCCGATCTGGGGCAGGTGGGAATTGAAGCGATGGATATACCAGCCCAGGCATTTCTCCCAGGTGAAATAGGCGATCAGCAGCAGAAGGATCAGCAGTCCGAGGCGTTTCATCGCTGGGATCTCCGGATCGAAGCCGACAGGTTGGACAGGGGGCAAATCCTGATTGGGATTGAATTGATCATGGGTGAAATATAAATCATCATCCATTCAATGTCAACACAATTCTGTTTAAAATCTCTTAGGTCATTTCCACCATCTGTTATAACAATACAAATACTATAATGGCTCAAAGATCATAGTAAAAGCTACAGATGAATCTGAAATCGATCAATCCATACTCCCAGGTTGTCGATTGGTCCTTCCTTGTACTTCTTGAAGCATTATCTTTATTGTAATATTTTATCGACTGATAATCATAAGTAATACCCAGTTGATTTGAAATATCAAGCGATATACAATTCCTGATCCACCAGGTTACTCCAAGAGGAAACTTCGCTCCCAATTGAATCCGATAGGTATCCATATTTGAATAAAACTGCCGAGATTCCGATTCAGTGATAATGATATAGTCGGTATAAAACTTTCGCCAAGGAACCATTCCTCCAATCATCAAACCACAGTAAGGTGAAACTCTCTTCTTCTGCTGGAAATGCATTTTAATCCCTAAAGCAATATCCACATGATTTGAATTGGATACAAAATTGGGTACAGGATAAAATACTAAATGGTCAGTTTCACATTTTATCTTCTCTTTATATATATTTGCATTTAAAAACACCTCCCAATTTGTCGTTGGGTAATAGCTAATACCGAAAGCTTTAGTATGGCTATCTAAATCCAATTCGCTAAAAATCAATTGGAATCCGATTTTATTTACTGGATCGACAAAATCTGTCTTTTTAAAAATTGATAACTCTCCAGCTCTATTTATGGAAAATAAATACAAAAAAAGAATAACAATCCGTTCTGCATTTTCACGCTTTATAAATCGCATATTAATTCCTTTTCGAAACAGTTCAATAACCATTTATCTAATAATGAATTATTATCGCACAATGGAAGTCCAGCATTCCATATTTCCACTTTTTGTCATACAATTGTTCTAAAAGGGTTGACATATAAAGAAGCTGTTCATTTTGATAGTCATAAGATGCTCCGAATGCTTGATCGGCTGAGACGGATAAATAGTCCGTAAGCCAATAGTTAACCCCCAGGGGTATCCCTAATTCAATTAATTTATTATAGGTTCTAAAGGTTCTATAGAAAATTTCATTGGAAGGATAATCATCGTAATTTCCATGAAAATCATTATATTTCCATGGAAACCGCATCAAACAATACATCCCGTAGTAAAATGATAATTCGGATTTCATCGGCAAATAATGTTTGATCCCCAACGTAATCTGAAATGTATTCATAATTTGTATAGTATCGGATGTTCGATTGATATAACTGTTTTGATCGAAATCATAATCATATTTTTTAATTACATCTTTCTTATGTTTAAAATCCGCCAACAACTGGATATTGGCTTCCCAGGTGGGAGTCAGGTAATAGCTGA
>JAGOEH010000213.1 GCA_017997825.1 Candidatus Delongbacteria bacterium
GAATGCTTCATGGTTCAGGTTGCTGGCACCGATGGCGGTCTGATACTGGTTGAGCTGGGTTTGGAGACTCGCCAGGCGGTTTTGGGTGAATGACGACATTCCCGGGACGGTGATTCCCAGGCTGATGGTGACGTTGCTCTGGATATTGGAGGTAAAATTGGCGTAACTGTAGAGTTTGTTGGTGTCGGCCTGGACATGGGCGTCGATCAAGGGCTGAATCTCCTGGGTTTTCTGTAGAATAGCGGCATAGGTGAACGAGTTTTCAATGATCTGACGGATATAATTCAAATAGATTGACCGCAGTGAATCATTGGCGATAATCCGGCTGAAGATCGGGCGGACCGGCAAATTCGGCGGGTTGACGATGTCCAGGGTGACAGCATTCCAGTTATTGGTGGTGTAAGCTCCGAATGATTCATTCAAATCCCAGGGGATGAACTTGAATAATCCGGTTTCCGGATCGTCATACAGATAATAGTTTCTGGCCGATCCCAGATAACTGTCGAAATTGGACAAAACCATATTCAGCGCCATCAGACGACAACAGTTGTCCAGGTCCAGACGCTGGGATATGATCCGGGTAAATTCCTGGTCGCTGGTCTGATTGAGCAGTCCGATCATTTCGATCAGTCCGGAATAATCGTTGGCATCCTCATTGGTCTTGATTTCCAGTCCCGCTTCATAAGCGCTTTGGTCTGTCCCAAGATATTCAAGAGTACATCCGTCATCTCCGGCCTTATAAAGATTGCCTCCGGGCTGGGTGAAGCGGCGTTCCAGGAAGTATTCATCGACCTCTTCCACCTGGGTATACAGGCCAATCAGATTGCCGTCGATATAGATCTCGGCATAGGCTGTTCTCGAGGCCGGCATCCATTGACGCATGATCCGGTAACTAAGTACTTCCCGCATAAAGCTTGGATCTTTGACACAGTTACTGAAATTCAGTTCGGCGATCCCATACAGAATCTGGCTTTTGTATTTGGGGAACTTGAATTTGAAGGGTTTTTTGGGAGTGCTGCGCGAGATCTGGTAGGAAGAATTACCTTTATAACGTACTCCGATACTGTCCAATACCTTGCCCTCAAACACCAGTTTGGCCGGGATATACTTCTCTCCGTTTTCATAGTAATATTCCAGCGAGTCGGACCAGCCGTCATAATAAAAACTCAGGTCATAGCGATAGACCTTGGTCGTGTCGAACATCATGAAGCTTGAATCGATGATTTCGGTGATTTCAGTGGTATTACGGCTGCCTGGAGTTGGAGTCGTAAAGGATTGCCATTGATCGCTGCCGTCGGGGTAGCGTCCGTACGAGATATCGGTGGACTGACTGCCGAAGGTCAGGCTGTCAATGGCAACGGTATCCTGGCTGTCAACCCGGAAGAGACCGAGAAATTCTCCACCCTTACTGAGCTTGAAATTGGCGTGCAGACCCGGATCGGAATTATCACTGTCGGTCCAGATCAGCAGCCATTCTCCCGGGGCCAGGCTGGTATCCGGGAAGGCCCATTGGCAGGGATCGGCTGGCGCGTCGGTCAGATAGTATCCCTGGAGCGATAGGGTCTGGCTGCCGGCATTATAGAGCTCCACCCAGTCATCATAGCTCTGGTCGGTCGGATCCTGCATGGTCGCTGCGTTATCGGCCATGAACTCGTTGATGACCAGACTTGAAGCGGCTTGGGCTTGAGCGACCTGCCAAACCAGGCTAAAAGCAATTAAAATCATGATCCGTCTGAAATTCAAGGCGGTTTTTAATGAAGCCGGTCGAGTCGTTATCATACTGATCATCGCACTATTCCCTTTCTGATTGAGCCTGGAAACAATCCTGACAACCGTTATCCTTCATCCGGAAGGGGCCCTCCGGGTTGGTGATCGGATGCCGATCCTGTGTTCCGCAGACCCAAACGGCCACTAATCGGTTTATCTCCAGGTTGAATTACCTGATTATACCCTCGATAACATGTTAGAACACCTGAATCTATTCATGGATTGAGGAGGTTGAGGGAGTGAGTTTGGACAATCCGGAATAGTCTTTGGGATAGCGGAGTGAACGGGCAATCAGGCTTTTATAGGTATATTCCCATTGGATCTGGCCGGCGCTGTTGACTTCGAACAGGTGGCCGTTGTCCGGATCGGTGATCAGGGTATTTCCATTGGGCAGACGCTGGCAGCATCCCTGGTTGGAGGAATAGAAACTGCTATTGCCGGTATAGCTCCAGGTGGGGGTAGTGGGTTCATAGCACTGGCCGGTGGTCCAGCGATAGGTGCCGTCCGACTGGAGAGGGAGCTGGATTTCGTACACTCCGGATTTGCGGCTGTTGGTGCCATTATTGAAGATCATCAGGTTGCCGGCGCCGGGGCAATCGGAGGGGATCCAGAAGGCGCAATGGGTGACACACAGATATTGAGTACCTGAGACATCATAGTTAGAGGGACATCCCCAACGGTAAAGAATATCGCCGCCTTTGCCGGATTTTCCGCCGCTGTGCGAAGCGGCTTCGGCCGTAGTGGTGCTGTGATCGATCACATAGACTTCATTCATATAATGGGAGGTGATGGCAATCTGGTCCAGCTCGGGATTGTAGCTGATCCCGTTCATGTGGAGCCAGTCGCCGCCGCCGCCCGGACCACCGCTGCCGGCCCGCAGATTAAGATCCAACAGCTCAGGGTGTTCCGCCACTACTCCGTAATTGGGTTTGGAAGAATCGTAATCCTGAACCAGGTGATCCCAGGCATGCCATTGCCAGACAATCTGGGAGGATGAGTTGACTTCGACGACATGATCCGGCCAGAGTGTGCTGCTCTGTTTACTCCCGGCCGCTTTGGCCTGAGTGGCGCTTTTGATTTCCCAGGCGATGATCAGGACATTCCCGTTCGGCATCGGCTCGATGTCATGATGAGCCAGATAGGTGGAACTCGAATAGCAATACTCCCAGACGACATTCCCGTTCCAGTCGATCTCCTGGACGTACCCGGCGCTGCCTCCACCGCCGAAGGTCGAATTGGATGCTTCGGCGGTCCTCATGATGTGCCCGTTTTCCAGCAGGTAAACCGAATACCCCCCGCTGCGGGTGTGACTCCAGGAATGGACTGTATTCCCGTTCATATCGATCAGATAGGTATAGCGAGATCCATTGGGAGCAAACAACGTGTATCCATCCGATGTCGTATCGGATAGGCCGGACTGGCCGGAGGTCGTATCGTTATCACTCGTATCGGCCGCACTGCTTCCATTACTGCCGTTATTAGTGGGGGATTGGTTGCACAACATAGTCAAACCGGCCAGCATCAGACAAAACATCAAACCCAGAGCGGATCGGGTGGGCATAATCGGGTTTCCTTTCTGATATCGCTTCATAGAATTATTTCATCACGATCATTTTTCTGACCTGGCTGAATGCATCGGTATCTAGTCGGTAGAAGTATACCCCGGATTCGAGGTCTTTGGCCTGATAAGAAATGCTATGAGTACCGGCCGCCATCAGTCGTCGGTCGATTAAATTTTGGACGCTCGATCCCAGGATATTGTAAATGGTCAGACTGACGTGGGTTTCACCGGGCAGAGTAAACTGGATGATGGTGGTTTGATTGAACGGATTGGGGTAATTCTGAGACAAATAGTGGGTCATCATGGTCGGCACCTGTCCTTCAAGAGTGGCGGTTGTGGTGTTCCGTGCAACGGTCCTGAATCCGCAGAAATAGATGTAGTAATCGGGCGATGTAAAGCTCCGGTTACTCGAACGCAGATACCAGGCGGAATTACCCCAGCTTCCCCCTCTGACAAAATGATAACTCTCTTCACTCGCCCCGGTCGGATCGACCTGTTCATCACTGGTGTAATCGGCATACCAGTCGTTGATCCATTCATAGACGTTGCCGCTCATGTCATACAATCCATAAGCATTGGGTTCCAACTCCGCCACCGGATGGGTGCCGAAACCGGATATGTCGGCGCTCAGGTTCCAGGAATTACCGGACCAAACGGCATACCGGCCGATCTCCGTGCTGTCGGAGGATGAAGCCGGATAGGGATCACAATCCTTTCCCCAGTAAAAATCACCGGTCGTTCCGGCCCGGCAGGCATATTCCCATTCGGCTTCGGTCGGAAGACGATAGCCCGAAGCCTGCATATCCATGCCGATTCCCTTGACCTCGCTCCCGTTTCCCGGATGCCCCGAGATCGATTGATAGCTGTAGACCGTATCCAATCCGTCCCGCTTGCTCAACGCGTTACAATATAAAACGGCATCCGACCATTCCACGGCATATACCGGATAGCGGGCACCCACACCATGCGGATTGCCCCAGGATGGTGCCGCATAATTGCTGTAGGCGGCATTCATCACCGTGCTGTAATCCGCCTGGGTGACCTCGGTGGTATCCATCCAGTAACTGTAAGTAAATCGAACCGAGTGAACCGGCTGTTCATCGGAGTTTCCCCGGGTCGATCCCATCTCGAAACTGCTGCTTTGAGCTGGGATCAGCTTCATCTTTTCATGGGCTGCCTGCATGATCACTGATCCGCTCAGCATGATCATGGCGATCACAACCGCCATCCGTGTTCTGATCCGAATGGAGCCGGTCACGTGTTCCCTTATCTCCGTTCTCGGTTTTTTCATTATGGTCTCCTGCGTTGAGGGCTTAAAGCGTTTGGCTTAACAGGGTGAATAGACATAGTGATTAGACATCGCCGATCGGTTTTGGTTTATTCTTTTTTTGAGGTTCGGATTCATTTATCCTCTGAAATGATAATCGCAGGATATGTGCCATGTGTGATGGAGAATATGTGTAACTAAATATAAAACAATAAGATAATAGTTTTGATGTTGTTGAGGTGGGTATTGGAGTTTTACAAAATTGTCGAATTGGATTCGACAATTTTGTCAGATTATAATCGAAATAGAGGGTAAGATGTAATTCGATGAAGGATTATCAGGGTGATTCCGAGGAATTCCATCACCCGGAGATCATGATCGTGATTGATTTCATTATCATTTGGTTCACGCTAATGGTGCGGGAATCGAATTTGATTAATTTTTAAATAGGATGGATGGATTGTAGGGGGTTTAAAGAGGATGGGTGAATAGAACCGATATGGGGGAATCCCGGCCGAGAGAGGGTGGGCGCCTCTCCCCGGCTGGTATGTGTTGAGGTTTCGGCTAGTCGTTCAATAGTATCAAAAGCCAACCCGTTTTCATGGCTTTCCTTCCGATTCTGATTTATCGGGTGCACAGGATTTTAGCGACTGCCGCTCCTTGCTTGGTGAGAATCCGGCAAAAATAAACCCCGCTTTTTACCTTTTGACCGTGTCGGTCCGTTCCATCCCAGGATACCCGATGAATTCCCGATTCCAGAGTGGCATGAGTCAGCTCTTTGACGGTTTCACCCATCAGGTTGTATC
>JAGOEH010000027.1 GCA_017997825.1 Candidatus Delongbacteria bacterium
CCCCAATCCCGACCACGTCATGAGCCGGGGCTCCTATATGTTGAACCAAAGGTATAAATACTGTAGCAGGTGGCGGCATCGTCTCGATGGTGCAGTCTGCACTGAGCTCTTTTCCATCATCGGGATGGACTCCGCCATGAAAGGTAAATTTCCTGAACAATGACATCCGCTCCTCCTGGTTTACCGTTCGATAGGCTTTCCATCAGTGAATCATTGTGATTTCCCGTTGTCGATAATAAAAGTTGAAATATTATAATAAAGATCAATTGGATTGTCAACATATAAAATTATATCCGGAAGTCAGTAACCAGTCTATTTTGCTGAAAAGCCGTAACCAGTAAATCGTTCCCACCGGACGGGGATACCGACTGGACGTTTAAGGATTCCCTGCCAACTCGAATCGATTGTCCAGAGCCAATCCTTCGGCTTTTTCATCGAGAATTGAATTTGTATCTAAATATTTTGGGTATTCCTTCCGATATTATCAATATGGAAATGAAGGATAAAATTCAGGAATGGAATACCTGTTGGGGAGATGTATACAATCTGGAGCGGAAAAATCAGTATCGGGAATTTCTACTGAGGTTGTCCTATCTGGATATTTTGGGCAGAACCCTGATCGATGTCGGATGCGGAATTAAATCCGTAATTGACCATCTGCCGTCCCATCGCCACAAAAAAGTATTTGTCGATTTGAGCTCCGGAATCTACCAACGAAATCCGAGTTCTTCCCACGATACCTATATCCGGATGGATCTGCATCGCTTGACGGAAAACAACCATCGAGACTTCAAGCGATTCATGAAAAAGCTGTATACCTTTCTGGGCGAAGAACGAGGGAACAGAGCCTCATCCGGTTTATTTCATAAATTGGGTTTTGTCGACAGCATTGTCTATTCCGATATCCTTAACTATATTGATTATCGGAATGTGATGAGGGCGCTGTACAAAAATCTTCGTTCAGGGGGACGGAAGATTATTTTCAATAAGATCAATATGGGATTTCAGCATCTGCTTTCCCCATCCAGACCTAAAAGCAATTGGGAACTGCTTTGTTTTTTACAGCATGATCTAAGGATGGTGATCGAGTATCGGGAATCCTACCCGATCATCCGGGGAGATCCTCATTTAGCCGACCATGCGGTGTTTGTGATCATTGCCAAAAAAAAATAATAAGAATCATGGCCTGAATCCTTAGGATTGCGGTCTGGATTGAAGTAAATCCAGGGCCATCTGGATAGTATTGGTCAATTCCTGCTCACTCCAGGGTTTAAGGATACAGTGCAGCAGATTGGCCTCCTGTCTGGCCCGATCAATAGCCTGCTCATCGGCCTGTCCGGTCAGCATGACATTGATGATGTGAGGATACATGCGATGGATCCGGCACAGGAATTCATCCCCTTTGATACCGGGCATCAGCCAGTCTGAAACAATGATAATAATGTCTGAGCCTTCTGTTTTCAGCTCTTCAATAATCTCGAAGGCATCGATTGCATTATCCGCTACTTCGTATCGGAACAGATCACCGAATTTTTCTTTCAGCTGGGTTTTCAAACTGCTCAGGATAATCTCTTCATCATCGACACATAAAATTACTCTTTTTCTCATCGGCATCCCTTTCGATTCAGGTTGATGAATGATATGGATCCGTCAATCTGGGCAGATAAACATGGAATGTGGTCCGCCCGGGGTCGGTCTCGAACTGAATCCGGCCGTTGTGCTTATCGATGATTTTTTTTACGATATCCAGACCCAATCCGCTACCCTCTCCCTGGCTTTTGGTGGTGAAAAAGGGCAGAAATATTTTTTCCCGGATCGATTCCGGAATCCCTTTGCCGCTGTCGGTAATGCTGATCCGGATCAGCGGATTCTCATCGCAGACCTCAATCTCGAGCTTTCCATGATAATCCATGGCTTGTAATGCATTGTGGATTAGGTTGGTCCATACCTGATTCAGTTCATCCGGATAACACCAGATGGAAGGAATTTCACTGTAATGGCGAAAAACCTCAATGTTGTGCTTGATTTGGTTATGGTACAGGGTGAGTACGGTTTCTATCCCGTCAATAATTCCGGCTTGGACCATGGATCCGGATTGATCGTAACGGGCATAGCTTTTAAGAGCAAAAACTACTTTGGAAGCCCGTTCGGTGGCGATCATGATATTACGGGCACTTTTCTGTAGGCCGGAAATCTTGTAAGCCATCTGAAGAATAGCGGTGGATTGAGGATTACTCAGGGAGGGATACCAGTTTTCCGGACACTGATAGATTCCCATATCGATCAGGTTATCGGCCAGGGTTTCGGTATGGGGGATCTGATGACGTTCAAGTTCTTGAATCATGGTTCTTTTCCGTTGACGTTCATCTTTGGTGGAGATGGGTTTATTCGATTCTCCGGCTGCCCGGAGAATATCCATAAACAGTTCATGTTCGGACGGAGTGAGGCGGCAGAAAAACTCCGGTAACCGCATCAGGATCTGTTCCAACGATTTGATGATGTTTTCCACTGAGGAACGGATCGCCCCCAATGGGGTATTGACTTCATGGGCAACTCCGGCGACCAGATGACCCAGGGCGGCCATTTTTTCCGATTCGATCAATTGAGCCTGTGTTAATTTCAAACGGGACAGCGTTTCACTCAACTCTTCCGTCCTCTGCCGGAGAGCCTCGGTGGCTCGATCCCGCTCCTCTTCCTTCAACTGGATCGTCGTCATCATATTGTTGAAACCGTCGTATAAAATCCCGATTTCATCCGTTCCGAGTTTGTTGACCCGATAGGAGTAGTCGCCTTTTTCGGAAATTTGATTGGTGATCTCTGCCAGCTTCAGAATAGGCCGGGATACGAAACCCTGCAGCCGGACACTGACCAGATAGGTCAACACAATCAGAATCACCAAGAGTAACATCATCCCGCGAATATAATTGGCGATTTTCTTGTCCAGGATCGAGGTCGAGGCATTGATATAAATGGTGCCTTTAATTTCTCCGTTATACTGGATCGGCAGGAAAACATGGAGCTGGTTGTGGACAAAGTAACTGGAATCACGGCCGGCCGGGAGGCGGGGAACGGGTGAATCAATCGGGTCTTTGTTGAATTCGGCGAAAATCCGGTTCTGTCCATCGAATACAACGCCACGGGTGATATAGGGAATAGCCTGTAGTTTGTCCAATATCTCCTGGACTCCGGTTCGATACTGAAAATCCAGCGGAGGAGCACAAAACTCCGCCAATAATCGGGTATTAAGGGTGGTGCTGTTAATCATCTCATTTCGGAAGTTTTTAATGTCACTGATAATTACAAAGGAGAATCCGCCCACAATCGAAAAAATCGATGATGAGAGAGCAATGATTAAAAGTTTATGACGGATTGAAATATCATGGATGCGAAGCCGGCTGAGTCTCATGGTTTTTTCCGTTTCAAAGTCAATACGTGATCTGAATCCCGAAATACCAGGACCGGTATATATTATCCGTGAAAGCGTATTCGCGGTGTTTTCCGATCAGATTCCGCAGGGAACCGTAAAGGGTGATGGCATCATTCCATCGATAGGAAAGTTTCATATTGATCTGCATCGAACTGGGGATGGTCTGAGTGATTTTCTGATCGAATACAATACCCTCCAGGACCTGTTTTTGGATATAGTAAGCATTGGTATTGAAATGGAGGTTGGGGCGGAAGGCATAGTGAATCCATAGTCCGCCGACATACTCGGGGGTGGTGGATACCGGGACATTGGTAATCTCTTCCATGATCAGACTATCAATATGAGTCGAATCCACCGGTTTCCCTTCATAACGGAAATTGGTCAGATAGTGTTCTTTAAGCTTATCCCGGTCAAAGTGCTGAGCGCTGTGCTGAACCATTCCATGAAATCGAAGTGTCAAACGGCTGTTGGGAGAGTATTCCAGATTGAATCCAAATCCTTCCAGACTTGAATAATAACTGTTGTTGTTGCGGTATTTGATTTCATAGATCATCATCGGAATGGGATAAGTGGTGGTATCTCGATTGATGTTCAGGATTGCCAGATCGACGTTGTTAAGCAGAAAGGATTTGAAAAGCTCAAAATCTGCAAAAACATTCTTGATGATCTTGGTTCGCCAGCCGATTTCACCGGTATAATTGGAGAGATAGTCGATATTGGTATTGGATGAGAACTTGATATTAGCCGGTTCATAGTGATCATGCCCTTTTTCCATCCAGATGGGGACATTGACGCTCTGGTTGATGTAAGAATCAAGCATGAAAGGAGCCCGATCGGCTTTGGAAAGTACGATCCGGGCAACATTATCCTTACTGTCCCTGAAGATTGCTCCCAATTGAGCCATAATGGAGAGTTTGTCATTCAGGTCATAGTGTTCAATCCGGAAGGCGGATATCAGGCGGAGTGAAAGCACCGGGCGGTAATCGGCATAAAATATCCCGGCCATAGAACGGATCGATTTGGAATTATTCGGGATCTGACGATCCGATTCAAAATCAAGTCCGAATCCGTCACTTAGCAGGACGCTGTGATAGTTGATCTGCTGGATATTAAACCCGGAGCGCAGGTCCAATTTGGGAAAATGCCGGTCATATTCAACCAGCATATTGGCAATGGTATACTTGTATCGGTTCCAATAATAATTATTATTATGCTGTCCATTGTTAAGACTCAATTGGGTGTTCAGATTCTTGTGCTTGGCTTTCAAATCGATGTACCCGCTGTGGCAGTCGTATTCGGAGAGGGGGGTGACGAAATTATTATAAAAGAAGCGCTGGCTGTAAGATTTCTGATAACCGGCACTCAGATCCAGGGCGCTTTCCAAAGAAAACTGATGGTTAAAAAAGAGATTCAATCCCATTTTTTGTTGGGCATGATTCTGATCATACTCTGCATCCAGGTAGGATTCTTTAACGGTGACCGGATGGTTTGAAGTCTCATCAAATCCAAGTATCATCATGCTTTGGAGGTCATCATAATCGGCATAGCGCTTCTGAAACCAATCGTAGTATTGCGTTTCGATTCGATCCAGGTTTTTGTAATTCCCGGATAAAGTGAGTTGAGTATGATTACTCCAATTGTAATTCATTTTATGGTTCAATTCGATATAATTCTGGTTCCCGGCCATAGCATGGGTTGTCAGGTTCAATCCGGGCTGTTGATTGTGATTGGTAATGATGTTGATGACGCCGGCGCAAGCGTTGGGGCCATAGATGGCAGCAGCCGGCCCCCGAACGACTTCGATCCGTTCGATATCGCACCAGTCAATCGGGAGAGCCTCCCAGAAGGTACCCCCTGAAAAATAATCATAGACGACCCGATAATCGATCATGACCAGGGTAATGGAATTGTTGGGGAGAGGAAACATAAAATTCCGGGTGGCTTCATCAAAACCCCGTATATGAACATCATAGTTCCCCGGAGTCTGTTCACGGACAATCATACCCTGGGCCAACCGGAGGGCTTCCGGTATCGAGGTTGCGCCGGAATTGATGATGTCGTCACGGGTGATTATGGATACCGATAAGGGAGCCTCAAACAGATCCTCAGGTTTTTTGGATGCCGTCGTTACCACGTTGATTTTGAGGAGTTCCTCCAATGACATGTCGGAATAGATATCATTCTGCTGGGCATGGAGCGGTTGGATCGATCCGGAATGAATCAACAGCAGACTGACCAACACAATAGAAAAAGGAATGAATCGATGAGGTTTCATTACGATTCCTGTCATTTGAGTAGTTTGACGAATTTCATCAATCCGGCGGATAAATCATGGCCTTCACTGATCAGCGAGGTCATATTCACCATCAAACGCGGATAATTATTTTCCAGACCTACTGTGATCGAAACATCCCCTTTGACGGCATAAGTGGCAATACCGGCAATGGAGAGTTTTTTGTATTTTTTACACAGGTGAGCCTGATCCTCCATCCCCGGCATAAAGTAAACCACATCGCTGTTCAAAATGGTTTGCTCCAGCATCTCCGATGTGACAGCACTGGTTTCGATCGAGGAACTCCGGAAGGCGGACTCCAATTCCTTTTTTACGGTTTTGGTCTTATCATCAAAAACAATCAATACCCGGATCGGATTCTTTCCTTGCAGGGAATTGTCATATTTAAACATTTTCGAGAAGGTGGCGGCTTGAATACGGAGTGGGATCGGCATTTCCTGAGCCGACATGGCCGGCTGGATTCCGCAGGTGTAAAGCCAGATCAATACCATCCACAAGGTGAATGAATGAGGATAGGGGAGAGGGGAAATACCGAATCGTTTGGTGATCATGAGAGAATGGTTGTTGGATAGGGAAGGGTGAAGTGGAACGTTGACCCTTGTTTTAATTGGCTTTCCACCCAGATTTTCCCACGGTTTTTCTCAATGAATTCCTTGCAGAGAATCAACCCCAGACCCGTTCCCTGTTCCTGTGCCGTACCCAGGGTGGAATGATGGACCTCGATTTTAAAAAGTTTATCAAGATCCTCCGATCTGATCCCGATTCCTGTATCGCTGATGCTGACTTGTTCCCAATCGGAACAGGATTGTGATCGGATCAATACCTTGCCCCCATCCGGTGTGAATTTCAGAGCATTGGAAACTAGATTGCGGATGACAGCCTTGGTCATGTTGGGATCGGCATGGACACGGACCGAAGGATCGATTTGATTGTCCACCGTGATGTTCTTGCTGATCGCTTTGGCATTCAGCAAAAATACAGTTTCATCCACGGCCCGGATTAATTCAAATGATTCCGGATTGAGATGGATCCGACCGGTCTGTATTCGTGACCATTCCAGCAAGTTTTCCAATAGCGTATACCCATGCCGGGATGATTGATGAATCATCTGAACAATATCCAGAATATCGTCTTTGGAATAATCATCCAGGCCTTCTACCAACAGTTCTGAAAAATTGATCAGGGCACCGAAGGGGTTTTTTAAATCATGAGCAATAATGGAGAAAAATTTATCTTTGGTGGCATTGAGTTCCCGAAGCTGTTGCTCGCTGGCTTGTAGTCGGCGTTCCTTTTCCTTCCGTTCCGCAATCTCGATTTCCAGTTGCCGGAGGCTTCGGTTCAGTTCATTGGTCCGCTCGATTACCTTCTGCTCCAATGATGCATTCAGTTCTTCCAGTTCCTGATTCTGTTTGAGGATGGTACGGGATTGATAGTAGCTTCGGATGGCTTCCGTTACCGTCAAATACAAATCCTCTTCTTCCCATGGCTTGGCGATATAGCGATATAATGTGGCGAAATTGACGACCTTACCGATGGCGTCAATGCTGGCCTGCCCGGTTAAAAGGATATTCAGAGTCTCCGGTTTGATCTGATGAATTCTGATGAGTAGTTCGTCACCACGCATCCCCGGCATGATATAGTCGCAGATGACGACCGGAATTTCATGCTTTTCCTGAATCAGAGCGGCAAATAAATCCAGAGCTTCTTCGGCGGTTTCCGCCATTTCAAATATAAAACGATCTTCCAGACGAAGCTTGAGTTGCTTTTTTAATTCTTCCAGTATGAATTTTTCATCATCAATACATAATATAATCGGTTTTATCATCGTGGATATCCTGCTGTGCTCTGGTTCACACTACCATCAAACCGTGCCGGTCGATGAGAATATACTATTCTATCCCGGTTTGTCAATCTGTTTTTCTGTCAGACCGGATTCCGCACCAGGTGTTATGAAATTCCAATTGACTTTTTTATAGTATTATACGCTGTAATTTTAAAAACGATTACTTTTTTTCCATGATTTCGGTTTTTTTATTTTGCATTTTTAAGCCGTCAATGATATCGGCCGGTATGACAAATATATCCTCGTTGCCGAATCGATCGGATGTGAAGAACAAGTAGCGGCCATCCGGTGAGAGGGAAGGGCAGTATTCATGGAATGAGGTGTTGACCTCCGGCCCCAGGTTGAACGCTCGGCTCCATTGGCCATCGGATGATCTGAAATTGATATAAAGATCCCCTCCACCGAAATCAGAAGGATGGTTTCGCCAGGAGGTATAGATCAGAAAGCTCTCATCCGGGGCGATCAGGGCATTATACTGATCGGTTGATGCATTGATCAGGCTGTCCAGCTTTTCGGGAGGCATGAATGTGCCGTTATGATATCGGGTACGGTATATCTGATTGTCAGGACCGGTATAGTACATGATGCCCTGGTGAGTCAGGCTGGGGTAGAAACAGTTTTCAAATGAGGAGTCGAGGGACTGGGGTGGATTCCAGCCTTGGGAACCGCGATCGGAGAAACGGATATGGAAGGGAGTGAGCGATGATTGACCGGGGAGAGAGGTCTGAGACACAAAATAAAGTCTTTCACCATCCGGAGTCAACATGGCCTCGAGCGATCGGGGATGATGGATGAATGCAACCGGTTCGGGCTTAAGCCATCCTTGCTCCGTTCTGATGGTTTGGTGAATTTTAGTATGGCGTGAAAAAAACAGCTCCCGGTAATCAGGGGATATGCAGATATCCCGCTCCGGTGAGTCCTCCGTTGATATAAAACCGGGTGCAAACAGAGCGGCGTGATGAAGATGAGGCATGGAGTCCATGGGGTATTGTCCGATCAATCCGAAACCGGCGGAATCAGTCTGATCCCCATGCGGCCGTTGAGCTCCATGCTTAACTATCAGATCGGTCATCAGACTGTCATGACGATATAATGCAATCATAATGGGAGTGTCCCCATATCGATTGCTGATTCCGTGATCAATCCCTAATTTTAATAATGACCGGGCGCTCGAATGTAACCCGGATTTTACCGCCGCATGAAGGAGGGTGTTTCCGCTGAGCGATCGTATATCCAATCGATTGATTCCTAATGAAATCAGATAATCGCCGACCTCTTGCTTACCGTTTTCAAGGGTATGGAACAAGGCTGTTCGGCCGGTCGGATCCTGATAATGATAATCGGCGCCATGCTCGATCAATAGATGAACAATTTCTAAGTTTCCGATCTGGGCCGCATAAATCAATGGTGTGACACCTTGTCGATTGACCGGATCAACCGCGATTCCCTGATGAATGAGAGCCGCAACGATCCGGGCATTTCCCCCAAATGCCGCAAAATGCATTAGTGATGTTTGATGCGGTGTTACGGAATTAGGATCAGCTCCTTGGGATATCATGAACTCAACCAATTCCTGATTTCCCTTGGACGCCGCCAGATGAATCGGGTATCGTCCATATCGATCAGGCTGTTTCATTAAGTCCGGATGTTGTTGAATCATCGTTTTTATCTCATCTGTTTTCCGGTTTTCAATCATATCGAATAACGACTGGGCCATGACTGAATGGACGATGATCAACTCGGCCCATAATACGATGCTCAGGAGTTTCAATGTTCTCATTGCTCATTATCCTCGATTGGGGTTGGTAGATTTCCGGGCCACGACTCAAATTCTCTCCGGAATAGTTCATACCTCTTTAATATGAAGGGTTTTAAGTGATTTGTCAAGCTTTAAATTCCGGGTACAAATTGACTACCTTTTTAATAGACAGAGAAACTGAATTGACCCTATTCCATATAGGTTGAATTTTTAAAATATTGCTTGATTTTTCATGGTTTTTTATTATTCTTGACTATGTCTGGGATGGTCCGACTGGATTACCCGACCGGTAACCGATCAGTCTGCGGTTTAGTACCTAAATAATTTTTAGGGTCGTGGTTACCTGAGAGGAGAACATTGGATTATTCCATCCGGAATTGAGAAAAGATTCCGTTTGGAATGGATTTATCAGCGAGGATGGATATGAACAGTTTAAAACTACAGATTGCTCATTTGAAGGAAACTCAGGATGCGATGATCATGGCTCATTATTACCAAGCTCCTGAGGTGCAGGATGTGGCTGATTTTTTAGGTGACAGCCTGGCATTGGCCCAGGCTGTGCAGCAGTGCCGGCATCGGGTTATCGTATTGTGCGGTGTCCGATTTATGGCCGAGACGGCAAAAATCCTCAATCCGGATCGAATCATCCTGATTCCGGATATGCAAGCCGGCTGTTCTCTGGCGGACAGTGTCGAACTGGATGAGCTTCAGCAGTGGATCAGGGAACACCCTGGAAGTAAGGTTGTCACCTATATCAATTCCACGACTCAGGTCAAGGCGTTGTCGGATGTGATTGTGACTAGTGCTAATGCCCGGCGGATTATTGAATCCTTTCCACCTGATGCCAAATTGTTGTTTACTCCCGATTATTATCTGGGATCCTATCTGAATCGGGTTACCGGCCGTCAGATGATGCTATGGCATGGCTCGTGTAAGGTGCATGAGATGTTCTCCGAGTCAGCCGTGCGGGAATTACAGAAACGCTTTCCGGCGGCGGAAGTGCTGGCCCATCCCGAGTGTCCGACCGCACTATTGAATCTGGCGCATTTTGTCGGTTCAACGACTGCGATCATTCGGTATGCCGTTGAATCCAAACTCCGCGAGTTCATTATTGTGACCGAGCCGGGAGTGATTCACCAACTCAAGCGCAGGGCCCCCCAAAAGGAGTTTTATCCGGTTTCGAATACATCGGGTGATCCTCTGAACTTATGTCAGGATATGAGACTGACTACCCTGGATAAGATCGTCAATTGTCTGACGAGCCTTTCTCCTCAGATCGAGATGGATGAGGAATTGAGAATTCGAGCGCTTAAACCTTTGAAAAGAATGCTGGAGTTAAGTTGATATCATATAATCAAATTGAAACCATACCCCTTGATTATTTACGGGATAGAATCCGTCAGTATTTATTGGAAGATGCTCCCCGGGGTGATATAACAACCCAGGGAACCGTTGATGAGGATGTCCTGGCTCAAGCTGAAATCTCGGCCGTAGAACCGCTGATATTTTGCGGTGAGCTGATTGTTCCGGTGTTTTTTGAAGGTGAATACCGACTGGATATCCCGGTCCATGATGGAGAAGCTGTACCGGCGGGACAGATTTTGGCCCGGATCGGCGGAAATGCGCGGGAGATCCTGATTCGGGAACGTGCCTTATTGAATCTGCTTCAGCATCTGTGCGGAATTGCCACTCAAACCCGCGAGTATGTTTCCAGGTTGGCCGGACGATCCGTCCGGATTCTGGATACCCGTAAAACCCTGCCCGGATTGCGTCTGCTTGAAAAGTATGCCGTTCACTGTGGGGGCGGAACCAACCATCGGCTGGATCTTTCGGATGGGATTTTGATCAAGGATAATCATTTGAAAGCTGCCGGAGGTGTCAAAGCCGCCGTCGAACGGATACGTTACCGATTTACCGGAATTCCAGTCGAGCTTGAGGTGGATACCTTCGATCAGCTCAAGGAGGGCCTCGATTCGGCCGTGGACGGTTTTTTACTGGACAATATGAGCCCCGATCAAATCCGGGAAGCCGTATCCATCATCCGCCATCATCCGCATGGTCGTTCCGTTTTGATCGAGGCCTCAGGGGGGATCACCCTGGACCGACTGAATGACTATTTGGACTGCGGGATTGACGCGGTTTCGATCGGCGCCCTGACCCATAGCGCCCGGAGTCGCGATATCCGGATGGAATTCAGCTTATGATTCGGTGTGATATTCTGGTAATTGGAACCGGATTAGCCGGATGCACCGCTGCCATTACCGCAGCCGAACAGGGACAGAATGTCCTGATGATTACCAAAACTCCGGACATGATGAGCGGCAATACTTGTCATGCTCAAGGAGGAATCATCTATCAGGGACCTTCAGGAAATCCCGAATTGCTGATTCAGGATATCCGGCAGGCTGGGGATGGAATCTGCTATGAACCCGCTGTTCGTCAACTGGCAGTCCAGGGGCCCGATTTAGTCAAGCACTTTTTGATCGACCGACTGAATGTTGATTTTGACCGGACTCCATCCGGCGATTTGGATTTGACCATGGAAGGGGCTCATTCCGAAGCCCGGATTATTCATCATAAGGATAGTACCGGCTATTCCATTCACCAATCGGTGCTGGAATGCGCCCGCACCCATCCCGGGATCAAAATCCTGACCGATCACACCGCCATCGATCTTCTCACCCTCTCCCATCACTCCAGGGAACTGAAGGATATCTATCAAAAACCGGCCTGTTTTGGAATCCAGGTGCTGAACAATCTAAGCGGCGACGTGTATCCCATCTTGGCCCGAAAAACAATTTTGGCGACCGGAGGGATCGGACGTTTGTATCTGCATTCCTCCAATCCGAGAGAAGCTACCGGGGATGGGATCGCACTGGCATGGCGAGCTGGTGCCCGCTGTTTCAATCTTCAGTATGTCCAGTTTCATCCGACTACGCTATATGTGGATAAAGAACGATTTCTGATCTCGGAATCCCTGCGGGGAGAAGGCGCCCGCCTGATCACACATGAAGGGAAATCCTTCATGGAGCGTTTTCATGCCATGAAGGAACTGGCCCCGCGGGATGTGGTCGCCCGTGCCATCTATCAGACGATGCTGGATCTGGATCACGCCTGTGTGTATCTGGATATCTCCCATAAAGATGCCGATTGGATCAAAAACCGTTTCCCCAGCATCTATACCACCTGTTTGGAATCCGGTATCAATATTACCACCCAGCCCATACCGGTTGTTCCCGCTGCTCACTATTTCTGCGGAGGGGTTGGAATCAATCTGAATGGCCGTACTTCCTTACGCCGTTTATATGCCGTCGGAGAAGTCGCCTGCTCCGGACTTCATGGTGCTAACCGGCTGGCCAGCACTTCTCTGCTGGAGTGCGTGGTTTGGGGACATCGGGCCGGAATGGACGCCGCCGCTGACCAGGAATCCGATAATTATTTCCCACCAATCTACGACTGGATCTATGAAACCGAAGATATGGATCCGGCCTTGATTGCCCAAGATTGGCTCACCATCAAAAACACGATGTGGAATTATGTGGGGCTGATCCGGACTCCCCAGCGTCTGAATCGGGCCCGAACCATCCTGAGGCATCTACAGTCGGAAATCGAGATTTTCTATAAAAAAGTCAAACTTTCCCGTAGCATCATCCAGCTCCGGAACGGAATACAAACCGCTATAGCCATTACCCAGGCCACCCTGGAGGCCCGCCAAAACCGGGGTGCTCATTTCCTTCAATCCGAATTTCCTGCTTCCAACCCTTGATCTCATGGATTGGATCGGAGCCCTTTTATCCTTGAGCGGTTTTGATTCCATTTTATCCTCTGGATGTGGTTTTAACGCTAGAGAATCCACCCGGACGGGTTGTCCGATCTTTTTTATCTAATGAAAAATAACTTGCATTTATCAAGAGGGGAATGTAAAATATCATTATGAAGTCTATTCTGGCTATCATTCTTTGTCTGGCTGGTGTCTGGATGGGACGTTGCAGCTCTCCGGAGGATCCGGTGCTGACCCCGGTCAGTTATAATTATTTCGTTATCCTGCCCGATCACTATGATTCGACCCGGATATGGCCGGTGATTGTTTTTTTGCATGGACAGGGTGGGGCGACCATGAGCCTCGATATATTCAAATCCTATGGATTGGGCGATTATGCAGATAGTGCCGAAAATTTCCCCTTTATCATTGTGGCGCCGCAAACCTATGGTTTATGGTACCCGGATCTGACGGAAAAGGTAATCCGGGAGGTTGTCACCAAGTATGCCGTGGATACGAATCGAATCTATGGTACCGGATTTAGTTTGGGAGGATATGGGACCATAATCTGGGCGATACACTATCCGGAGCGCTTTGCGGCTATAGCGCCGGTCGCCGGGTGGGGCCGGCCGGATCAAGCCTGTGCGATCCGGGACCTGCCGATTTGGTTTTTTCACAATACCGGTGATCCGGTGATCGATTCGTCGCAAACCCGGATCATGATCGATTCACTCATCGCCTGCGGTGCAAGCAATCTGAAGGTAACCTGGTATCCCTATGATTACCACGATGCCTGGAGTGAAGCATACCATTCCCCTGAGTTATACCAGTGGTTTCTGGATCACAAGCGGAATGAACAAGGGGATCAGCCATGAAAAAAGGATTGGCCATGATAATCCTGCTGGGGATATCCTGGATTTTTCCTCTCATCCTCCGTTCGGATCCCCTTCAATCTTCCTTTCCACGCTTTTCCGTTATGGCTCATTTGGGTAATATCAGCGGCGTCGGAATGGGAGGGCGTATCAATCTGAATCGGATTACGTCGGCCGAATTGCTGCTGGGAGCGATTGCCCCCTTTTCCCCCGGCTTTTCTTTTCCTTATGCCGGGAACGAATTCAATATCCTGCTCCGGAGCCGCCTGATCCACCCCCGCGGTCTCTATATAACCGCCGGATGGTATTGGGGATACTTCAATATTACCGGATACCGGGACGGGGTCGAAATCAATAAAGCCTATCTGAAACATGGTGCCGCTCTTTCAGTCGGCTGGGAGTATCCCGTCAGAGCCCGGGGTAAATCCCTTTCGCTCGAATTCGGGACCGTCCTCAATCTGCCTGAATACCTTCGCTCCAATGAACGAACCTACCAGGGAAATTATACCTTGGAAGCCTGGCGGACTCATCGCTCAATGGATGATTATTTTCCCTATCTTACCCTGATTTTTAAACTTTAGTCGGGTTCCCTTGGTTAATCCGCTGTTTTTCTTTGATATGGGAATAATCAGGCTATCTGTCGGTTTTACTCCTGTTCCGTATCGGAAAAGCTGAATCTTCATGCTTGACTTTTTAGATGGATTACCCTATACTATCTCATAATTATTACATTCTCGCTTTCCGTTTTGATCGTTACAGATCGCGGAAATTGCATGGCGAGGATCATTTTGATATCATGAATCACGTGATAGGATTTTCCAAAATGTGATCGATTGTATCTGATGATACCATAGTTAATCGATCATCCAACCTGATGGCCAGGGAATGATCGAAACCGAAAGCCATGATAGGATCGTTAGTTTTGTCAGGAATAACCGAACGAATCAACGAGGTTCATTATGAAACGAATTGTTGTGCTGTTGTGTTTTTTTCGACTTGGGGCCCTGGCTCAAACGGATCAGGATGAACTGGTCAATCTTAAGGATTATATTCCGGATATCGTGGTGGATTTACGCTATAATACGGTAGACAATTTTGCATCTCAAAAACTCTATTCTACGGATGAAGCCCTGTTGATGCTGAAAGCCGCCAAGGGATTGGTTCTGATTCAGGATAGTTTGCGGCGGATCACTCACTATAACGGCAAGGATTACCCTCAGGGCTTGGGACTCAAAATTTATGACGGCTATCGCCCCCGGGCCATTCAGTATCTGATGTTTGAGATCTTTCCGGATCCCACTTTTGTGGCGGATCCCACCACCGGATCCATCCATAACCGAGGCGGAGCGGTCGATCTATCGATTGTTGACCGGGCAACAGGTGAAGAGTTACAAATGCCGACGGTGTTTGACTGGTTTGGGCCGGAAGCCGGACATGATTATCAGGATTTACCGGCCGATGCTATCGCCAATCGGTTATTGTTAAAAACCATGATGACCCAGGTCGGAGGATTCGAGATCTATGATGCCGAATGGTGGCATTATTCGATTCCGGGTGCATCCAACTATCCATTATTGGATTTCCAGATGAAATAAGGAGTGACTCGATGAAGCAGATATTATGGTTATTACTGGCATTGATATTATGGAGTTCGATGATTTTTGCCCAGACCGAGTTTCCAATCAATACCCGGCAGAGTTCCGTCCAGCGGGATCCTCAGATTGCCCGGATGCCTTCAGGAGAGTATATGGTAGTCTGGAGTTCGACTGATCAGGCGGCAATCGGTTCCAAGGGTGACATTTGTTTCCGGGTTTTTGATGCCCAGGATCAGCCTTTGACGCCGGAATCGCTGATGAATACCGAATATGCCGGCAATCAGGAAAAACCGGCTCTGGCCTGCAATTCTGCCGGTCTCTTTGTGGCGGCCTGGCAGAGCTATTGCCACTTGGATTCGGCTTACGACATTAAAGCCCGGATCTATAACCGTTCTTTTTCCGTCCCAACGACCGAATTTCTGGTCAATTCCACTGTTGCCAAATCCCAATCCAATCCCGATGTCGCCGTGGCTGATGACGGAAAATTTGTGGTGGTTTGGGAATCCTGGGATCAGGACGGAAGAGACCGCGGGGTATATGCCCAGATTTATAAGAATACCGGAGAAAAACAGGGAAGTGAGTTTCGGATCAATACGACAACCCTCTACAGCCAGTCCAGACCTGTCGTTAAGTATTTTTCCAACGGAAATTTTATCGTCGCCTGGGAGTCATGGCGCCAGGATAATCCCTCTCAAGCCGGATATGGAGTTTATGCCCAAATTTTCAGTTCAGATGGAGTAAGAATTGGAAACGAGTTTCCCGTTAATACCTATGTTGTCGATTATCAATGGTTTGCCGATATCGAGACCTTTGATGATAATAGCTTTATCATTGTCTGGTGCAGCTGGGAAGAGGACGGAGATGATGGGGGGATTTATGCCCAACGCTTTAATGCCGATGCTTCCAAGTTGGGAAATGAAATTCAGATCAACCGCAGTACTCCTCAGTATCAATGGCTGCCACGCATCGTTAAAACTAATGCCAATCATTTTGCGGTCGTATGGTCAAGCTGGAAGCAGGACGGCAGCCGGGAGGGAGTGTATGCCGCTTTTTTTGATTCAGAGGGTAAACGGCTAAGTTTCGAAACCCGGGTCAACGATTATACCGAAAATTATCAATGGGAGCCCGATGTGGCCGCTATCGACAGCAATCAACTGCTGGTGGTTTGGTCAAGTTGGAACCAATTCGGCCGGGATTATGATGTGATCGCTAAGCATCTATTTTTAAGCCAAGCCCAGGGATATCTTGATCCGGAATTTTATCAACACACCGGAGGTGTCACAACCTCACGATTCACGGTTCACGTCATCGATTCCACGCAATTAACCGGAGATCAATACCAGATTAGTTTCGATTCAACCGGCCGGGATTCCCTGAGTATGAGAATCCGGAATCTGACGACTGGAACCGTTCCGGTGGAGTGTTATCCGGTTCCTGATGTGGAAAATATGGTCAATCTGACTCCGGCATTTGATGGAATTTGTGTTGAGATTTCCCCTGAAGTTGATCTGGCCCTGGATTCAATTAATTCATATGCGGTTCTCCATTCCGGGACAACCGTATCATTCCGGGTTGGGGTACCGAGTTTCGGGAAAAAACTATTGGCTCCGGTCGATATAGCCCTGATCTGGGGACAGCCCGATACGCTGAGCACCGGTGAGTATGCTTTCCCGCTTGATACGGCGCTCAATCGCAGCAATGGAAAAGAAGAAATACTGTGTCCTTTCAGTGCCTGGGATATGGTCAATCATCAACCGGTAGGCCTGTTGGTGTCGGAAGTCGCCGGTATGATCAATAAACGCTGGGATCCGACCGAACCGATCGTTATCCAGACACCGCCACCGTATCAGATTAGCTACACCAATACACTGGCCCAGATTTCCAGTTGGCTGAGCGATTCCGAACCGGTCGTTATGCCGGCACCGGGAGATACGGTTTTCGTATTGACAACGCGACCTTTGACTCCCGCCGATACCTTCGTTTTTCAAACCGATCGAAATCTTTTGGTAGGCTACACGCAACCCCATCATTTGTATCAGCATCGCCTGGTGTTGGATCAGAATTACCCCAATCCCTTCAATCCGGTGACCACTATTGCGTTTGAAATGCCGGCCGCCTGCCGGGTCCGCATCGATTTATTCGACATTTTAGGCCGGAATGTTGAAACCCTGCTGGATGATCATCGCGAAAGCGGCCGCCACCGGATTGTACTGGATGCGGCTGGGATCGGCCTGAGCAGCGGCATCTATTTCTATCAGATACGTGCGGCAGGAATTACCCTGACTCGTAAAATGATGCTTTTAAAATAATCGACCATAGTGACTGAATAATCTGAATTGTAAAACAGTTTGATCCATCCTAATCAGTAGAAGGGAGTTGAAATCATGATATCCCGACGGGATTTTCTCACCAAGACCGCCATGATCAGCGCTCTAATGGCTTCACCTCTTACAAATCTGGCCGCCATGGGCGGGACCAATCAATCCGGAACAACCGATGCTTCTGGAATTATTAAACCCCGCGCCCTTAAAAAAGGGGATAAAATCGGTCTGATCGCTCCGGCTTCCAATCTGGAAGGCCCTGAGAGTGTGGAAGTGGCTGCCGATATTATGAAATGGCTCGGATTCGAACCCGTGGTGGGCAAGCATGCGCTGGATCAATATGGATACTTGGCCGGTCAGGATAAAGAACGGGCTCAGGATGTCAATGAGATGTTCAAACGGGATGATGTGGCCGGGATATTCTGTATCCGCGGCGGATACGGCACACCCCGGATGCTGCCCTATCTGGATTACGAACTGATTCGGAAAAATCCCAAAGTGTTGATCGGATATAGCGATATTACCGCCCTGTTGGTGGCTGTCTACAAAATGACCGGGTTGGTGACCTTTCATGGTCCGGTCGCACTGTCCACCTATAGCGATTATACCATGGAGTATCTGAATCGCGCCATATTCAGTAATCAGACGATCGGCGAAATCAAGAATCCCCCCACCCCCGAAGGGAAAGTGGAAACCCAAAACCGACTGATACGGATCCATGGTGGGAAGGCTTCCGGACGATTGATCGGCGGGAATCTCTCGTTGCTGACCTGTTTGATCGGAACCCCGTATGATGTCGACTTCAAGGGGAAAATCCTGTTTATCGAGGAGGTCGGAGAGGAACCCTATGATATTGACCGGATGCTGACTCAATTCTGGTTGGCCGGAAAACTCCAGAGTCTGAACGGAATCGTCATCGGTAAACTGACCGATGTCAAGCCCAGCGACTACAAACCTTCATTCGACAATACCCTCGGACTGGAAGAGATTCTGCGCACCCGGCTGGAACCGCTCAATATCCCGGTTATGTACGGGTATATGATCGGTCATATTACCGATAAAGTCACCATGCCGATCGGGGTGATGGCAACGCTGGATGCTGATCGGAAAATATTTTCTATGGATGAAAATGCCGTCAGTTGATCGGATTATTTCGTAAATAAGTCACGATATAAAGTGTATTATTGCTTTATGGTAAAGCAGAATCCCAGAGTAGAGTTTCGGCATCATGCTTTCGATCATCCGGATTGCCGTAAGCACTGAATTATTTTTTTTGGCAAAACACTCAACGCGTTTTAAGCTGAACATTAACACGATGTTATCATCCTGGAGATCGCGTTTCTATTCACCAACAGAATGCAGGATAGTGAACAGCAGACGATTTCAACTATATCAGGGGGAGTTATGAAAATTGAATTGATCAAGGATGCTCATTTTACCGTCATGATTTTGGAGGGCAAATTCGATTCACCCGGATCGATTGATTTTGATAATAGTTTGGCTGGACTTGAACGGGATCGGTATTTCATACTGGATTTTTCTGAGGTCAAGTATTTATCCAGCGCCGGGATTCGATCGTTGCTGAATATTGAAAAAACTCAGCGCGGTTTTAAAAAGAAAGTGATCTATGCTGCCATGAATGCATCGGTTCAACAGGTGCTGAAATTGACCGGGCTGGCCGGCCAATTTGAGTTAGCCGATAACAGGGAAGAAGGCATCAAACGGATTTCCGATTTATGTGGTTCAGCCCGACAACCTGTGGAATACCCCTATCCGGATTGCCGAGTAATCGCCGACCGACTGCCGGATCAGCCGTTTCCATTCCGGATTCTGAATACTCAACCCCTGACGGCCGGTGAGACGGCGAGCCCGGACCAATTGCCGGTTTTTTCAATGGAAGAGACCGGATTTTGTATCGGGTTCGGAGGGCTGAGCGATGACCGCCAACGGACAAGTGAGAATCCGGGGTTGGTGATGACCTATCCTCGCTATGCCGGGTTCAAAGCCATCCATCGTGATGATGAGATCGATTTTCGGGTGATGGAGCGTCCGGATGAAGGATTTCTATTTCTCAATCAGGCGGTGTCGGTCCAAGGAGCACCTCAAATACAGCTTGATTTTGAAGCCTCGACTCCCCTGCCGGTTTCCCGGATACTGAATTATTCCTCAGAAATTTTGGAACAACATCACCGGATGGTGAGATCCTATGCATTCTGGATGACGGCGGAGTGTAGCAGTGATCAGCCGGGCTCTCCCCAGAGCGTTTCCTCGTTCGGCCTGGTTATCCGTCCCGGATTTTCAGAATCCGGCCTCTCCGGCTTGATTCATTTTTTCAAACCGATCGTTCCGATGGATTTCTCCATGGATGAGCCAACGCCCTCTTCTCCCGTCAATCTCCAGACCGATCGATATTTATCAATGGTCACGGTTCATGAAATGCCTTATCAACCGGTTGTCACCGATTGTATCCGAGACGATTTGAATCAGGTTATCCGTTTCGAGACGATTGCCGGAATCAGACTCGATCCGGATTTCCGCTATACCCGGGGCCGTCTTTATCTGTTTGTTCCTCAGGATTGGCAAGGAATGGAACCGTCACTCCGGATCGAGAATCTGGCCGAACTTCATCTGACGGATGCCTTTGAATTGATTACCCGCAGAATTTACTCGGAGTGTTCTACCATCAAACTGGTGGAACTCCAAGGCGGATTCTCCGCCCGGACTTTCCAGGTCTTCGGTAAAGATAAACAAGGGCTGGAAATTCTACCGACCATCCTCAAACTGAGTGATGCTCCTATTATCACACGGGAGATTTCAAACTATCAAAACCATGTCAAGAAGTTCATCCTGAATAATACCGCCTCCATCATGGGTTCCTTCATTTATCTGGATTTTGGAGGATTGCGATATAACTTCTTGGGGATCACCGGCACCGGTCGCCTTAAATGGCTGCGTCATCTCTATAATGAACGTCCCATTCAGGATGTCCTGCCGATGGTGGACCGGGTCTATACCTGTATTCTTAAACCATGGTATGGACAACCTCAGTACGGAGTTCAGAATCTCTATAAAGACCAGGACCCGGTCATCAATTTCTTCGGCACCGCCATTTTCGATATGGCCCGACAAGATCTCGGGATCGATGCCGATCAGCCGGAGATCGCATTCCCGGAACTGGGGATCGCTCCCATCATCAATCCCTACTTTTTTTTGAAACACCGTTATCCGGAACGCTATACTCAGGGCTTTAAAACCTATCAGTGTATCTGTCACGGCGATCTGAACCTGCAGAACATCCTGCTGGACGATCGGGAAAACATCTATATCATCGACTTTTCCGAAACCCGTCCCCGCAATGCTGTTTCCGATTTCGCCCGGCTGGAAGTAATTCTGACCACTGAATACTTCAAAACCGACCAGGACGATGATATCAAAGCGTTGATTCCGTTTATTCGTGAATTGCTGAAGGTGGATTCTATCCGGACTCTGCCCGAATTCCATTATCCCGGAAATGATCCTGAAGTCGCTAAAGGCTATCCGCTGATTCTGCGAATGCGGGAGTATGCCCGGACCGTTTCCCTCTTCGAGACCGATCTGATCCCTTACCTGATTGCCATGCTGGAATGGATTTTTCCCATTGCCTGTTATACCTTGAGCATCCCGCGGAAAAAACTGTCGGCGGTCTATGCTGCCCTGATCGTAGAAAAAATGATCACCCTGCAGGATAAAAACTAAATCTGATTCTATTGATTGATTTGACGAATTCAAGGATGATGATCCATGAATATTGTCATGGAGAATAGAGGTATAGTCAATGATTCGTATCCGGAAAATCACCAATCCCTGCCTGGAATCCAACCTCCGTCAGGTGGAAAAAGTAAAGAGCATCATCCGTCTCCAGTTTCCGAGTATCAGTGAATCCAAGATCAATTTGCTGATTGATCAGATGCGGGATCCCTTATCCTGTAAGTTTCAAACCATGCTCTTTATTGCGGAGAGCATCAATGAGACGGTACGGGGATTTGCCTTGTTGCTCTATATGTCTGATCTTGGATTTTGTTATCTGGATTATCTGGCCGTTTCACCGGAGAGGATTTCATCAGGCCTGGGTGGAGCACTTTATCAACGGGTTCGTGATGAGGCGGAATCGTTGGATGGTTGGGGGGTATTTTTTGAGTGCCTGCCCGATGATCCGGCTTTATGCCGTGACCGGCGATTTATGGATCAGAATCGGAAACGGCTGGCATTCTATGAACGTTTCGGTGCCCGGCCTATCACCGGAACCTTGTATGAAACCCCCGTCAAGCCCGAAGATGATTCTCCTCCATATCTGGTTTTTGATGGCCTGGGCAAACGGGATACTCTGCCGAACGATCATGCCCGATTGATTGTCAGGGCAATTCTGGAACGCAAGTATGGAACCTATTGTCCGGTATCGTATATTGATCGTGTTATCGACAGCATCCGGGAGGATCCGGTCAGACTTCGACCGCCTCAGTACACCCGGAATCGGGAGTTGGATTCCTTTCGGGCCGGTTTCTCGACCAAACCTAAGATCTTTTTGGTCGTCAACGATCAACACCGGATACACCATGTTAAAGAACGCGGATATGTCGAATCTCCGGTCAGAGTTTCTCTGATCCAGAAAGAATTAAATAAAACCGGATTCTTTTATTATAAAAAGGTGGCGGAATATCCGGAACGCTTTATTCTGGATGTCCATCATTCCAATTACTATCAGTATTTTAAAAAAGTCTGCCGTGACCTTGCGCCTGGAAAATCAATCTATCCTTATGTTTTCCCGCTGCGTAATGCCGCCCGGGCACCCAAAGAATGGTCGGTTAGGGCCGGATATTATTGTTTTGATACCTTTACCCCGCTGAACAGGAATGCCTATCTGGCGGCGCGATGGGGCGTCAATTGTACCCTGACGGCAGCTGACGCCATAATTGAAGGCTATCCGATGGCTTACGTTTTGACACGGCCGCCGGGCCATCATGCCGAAGAATCAATGTTCGGAGGGTTCTGCTATTTCAATAATTGCGCCATTGCCGCTCAATATCTGTCACCTTTCGGCAGAATCGCTATTCTGGATATCGATTATCATCACGGCAACGGCCAGCAGCAGATATTCTATCATCGCAACGATATTCTAACCATCTCGATTCATGGCCATCCTTCATTTGCCTATCCGTATTTTTCTGGATTTGTAGAAGAAAAAGGAGAAGGGGTAGGCATCGGGTATAATCTAAATTTTCCTTTACCCGAAACTCTGGATTTTAACCAATACCGAACAACTTTGGCTAAAGCTCTGAAAAAAATCGAGGATTTTCATCCCGAGTTCCTGATTGTAGCATTGGGGTTCGATACCGCCAAAGGGGATCCAACCGGTACCTGGAATTTTTCCTTTAAGGAATTCCATTCAATTGGGCGTTCCATCGGACAGTTACCCATACCGTTGCTGATTATCCAGGAGGGGGGCTATCGTCATCAGTCTCTTGGGATCAATGCCCGGGCCTTTTTTACCGGTTTATTCGAAACCCATCTTCACCTATGATAGTATCTCGTTCATGAAGACTGATGATTGATTGATATTTGGTGAAATGCAAAACCTTGAACAATGCCCCCATTCGAGATTTTAGGGATGAAAGGTTTGATATCAGTAACGTTGATATTGGAATATCAGGTTCAGATCAGCTTGGTAATAACAGGGAATTAAACGGGTATCAATCCAATTCAGAATGGTTTTTCGAAACCGTTTTTCTCCGGGAAGGATAGCGATTGGATTTGAATACTGGGAGACCAGACGAAAATAAAATTGTTCCATCAGGGAACAAATAGCGGTCAGAGAATAACCGAAAAAATGGTGAGGAGGATCAACTGCATTGTACGATTTGGGCTTATGAAGGATCAAACGTTTGACAATCAATTTCCAGCAGAATCGGTTAGGAATGCTGATTTTTAGGAGTCCTCCGGGTTTGATGTATAAGGTGATCCTTTTAAGCTCATCGATCGGATTTTGCAGATGCTCGAATACGTGGTGATACCGGATCAAATCAAAGGATGCCGGTTCCAGGTTGGCCTGGGGAAGCAGGGTAGTCATGATTTCTATTTTAAAGACCGCGGCCGAATAATTAATGATGGCCGGAACAACGTCCAATCCCAATGGATCCATACCGGCCTGGGCCGCGAAATACAGGAAAAAAGGGATACCACAGCCGACATCCAAAATAGTTTTGATATCCGGTTTGATGGCAAGGAGTCGTTGAATTTCGCGTTGATAAGGTTCACTGCCGTGATTCAGGATGGATTGATGATATGGAGTGATGGTGGACCGATTGAGATAATCACCATAATGGTATTGATTCTGGTAAAAGCTTGAGTATTCAAAGGATTGGAGAGGAGAAGGGACAGCCTGCATCATTTTACAGTTAGGGCATTCCATGATATCAAACGAGGTGGAAATACCGGGCGGGGATAATCGGTCGATTTTTTCAACCGGATGGTGTTGGCAGCAAACGCAGGTTTGATTATATGAATTCATGGGCGTTGTTTTTGATGATGGAGTTCATCAATTTTTTTTCGGATCCGTTCGGCCAGTACGGCACTATGTTCGGTCGCCGTGACTACGGCCGAGATCAGCATGGGACGGAGACCGTGTTTTTCCAGTTCATGGATGGCGGAGATAGTTGTTCCCCCGGGAGTAGTCACCTGATCCCGCAGAATGGCTGGATGGAGCTTGGTTTCCTGAACCAGTTTAGCGGCTCCCAATACGGTTTGGGCGGCCAGATCCAGCGATAGCTGACGGGGTATCCCCATTTTTACGCCTCCGTCCGACAGCGCTTCAATCACCATATAGATATAAGCCGGTCCACTACCGCTCAGACCAGTGACTGCATTCAGCAGATCTTCCTGGATGATCCAGGTTTTTCCGATACAGTCGAAAATCAATTTGGCCCGTTGGACAAAGGATTCGGGAGTTGATGGGCTGCCGCTGATGGCGGTGGCGGCGCAATCCACCACGGCGGCGATATTGGGCATAGCCCTAACGACCGGGCAATCCCCGGCAAAATACTGATGAATCAGCTCAGTCGGCGTTCCGGCCAGAATGGAAATCACCAGGGGTTTCTCCGATCCCGACCCGATCAGCACCTCGCTCCATTTTTCGCCGGCTTCGATCAGATTTTGGGGCTTGACACACAGAATGATGGTATCCTGGCTGGTGAGTCGCATTGTATGGCCCAGAGTCGGGATGTCGTTTTCGACCAAAAGCTTGATCCGGTTGATGTCCAATCCTTCCGGAAAAGCACCGTTATCCATCCCCCTCATTTTTTCACATGCATACAATTCGGCCTGGGTGACATTCTGAATTCCACGGGCCAGAGCTTTTCCCATATTGCCGAATCCGATGATGACGATCCGGCCTTTCAGTCTTTCCGGCATACGATTCCTTTCCTTTTGAACCGATTATGATCGGATCTCGCCATGCCCGATCACCACAAATTTTCGGGCGCACAATTCATCCAGCCCCATCGGTCCATAAGCGTGTAATTTGGTGGTTGAGATCCCCAATTCAGCGCCCAGTCCCAATTCGCCTCCGTCATTGAAGCGGGTGCTGGCGTTGACCAGTACACACGAGGCGTCCACCTCCCGCACAAATCGATCGGCTGTTTCCAGATTCCGGGTCAGGATCGATTCGGAGTGGCGGCTGCCATGCTGACGGATAAACTCAACAGCCTCTTCATATCCCTTGACGACTTTGACGGCACAGATCAGATCCAGAAATTCCGTATCCCAATCCGATTCGATTGCCGGAGAAATGAAATCCGGAGGGACGATGGACTGAAGAATTGACAGGGCAGTGGGGCAGAGTTTGAGTTTGACCTGATGATCTATCATATCGTGGGCACAGCGGGGGAGAAAATCACGGGCGATGGATTCATCCACCAGCAGGCATTCCATGGCATTGCAGACTCCCGGGCGCTGTACCTTGGCATTGATGATGATCCGGCGGGCCGAT
>JAGOEH010000028.1 GCA_017997825.1 Candidatus Delongbacteria bacterium
AAACCGGAGCCGTGGTGCTCGGCTTGGTGACGGCCCAGTACACCAGGTTCTTGGCAATACCCGTTTCGTAACCGGTGGCGGTCAATCCCTTCAATTCAACCGAAAACGGCGAATTGGCAGGCTTGGGCGCCGCCGTCAGGTTACCGATTATTAAAAGGACAATCAACATCCACAACAATTGTTTCATCATACGCATTCACTCCTTGATAGTTAGATTTACATAAAATAATTCAATAAATTCAGTTACAGACCTGAAATGGTAATACATCCATCATTCTTAATACGGTTAAAAGCAACCATAACCGAATACCCAATACGATTATCCCCCTTTTTTTAAATACGTGATGGATTCAACACTAAAATCAGCCATACAACAAACTCATTTCCAGCAAACAACTTATAACTTCAACACACTATCATTTTACTGTCATAGTTCAACGCTCAATCACCACAATTAAGCCAATGATCATAAAGGGGATATAATGATAATCGAATCTTCGAGCTCTTAAAATTGAACAAATCCGGAACTCTCTCCACATTGAAAAATTGATGTAACCCGTCGAATCAAATGGTGTCCAATTTGATTTAAAATACACTATTTCAAAATGAATGTCAATAGAAATTATTTTACAAAAACAGAAAAATCAAAACATCGGATCGGTGATTGGCATTACAAAGAATTTCATTAGACGGGATATCGATATAAGGAGATTTTTCATCATGATGGGTTACATAAAGACTTTGTTGGACGATCGCATCATTCAGGTGGTACAATCAATTCAAAGCATCTTCGCCGGGGCAATCGGAAGGCTGGGTATCGGCTGGATTGATGCTGGGTGATGTCATAACGGCCCGGATAACCGGCAATCGATCACGGAATTTTCGACTGATCCCGAACACCAGGCCGAATGATCCCCCAAAAGCCATCAGACAGAATAGATAAGGACTCCATGACCATCCATATTGCTGGTGGGCCAGGATACCGATTCCATACCCGGTCATCAAAAAAATCACCGGTACAATAAAAAAAAGAAACGCCAGAAAAACACGGAATGATTCGCTCATTACGACCTGGACCTGGTCACCGATTCGGGCGCCGGACGGATTGAGTGCAATCAGAGTCAGATCGGAGTGATGAAGAGAACAGCATCCTTTTTGGCTGCATTGTCCACAGCTTTCTCCATCCAGTTTGACCTCGGCCCTGCCGCCCGGCAGGGATTTCACAACGATTCCGGTTTCGATCATGATTGATTTCCTTATCGTCATTGATTAGCTTCGGCCGGAGGATTTCGTTCATAATCGGAAATCGAGAGCTCCGGCCGTGTTCCCATACATATTACACTCTTTCATTAATCTTGTCAAACACTTTTTTTATTGACATGAGAGGCTCCACACGTTATATTTAGAATAATGAATGATGAATGGAACCAAAAGCCGGATGAACGAATCATCCTAAATAACCACCAGGGAGGAAACTATGAAAAAAGCAATTTATGTATTAACGATGACGGCGATGATTTTATCGCTCCTGTTCAATGGCTGCAGTAAGGATGATGAGGATGAGGATAAGCAGGAAGTAGCATCCATCACCAAAGACAATGGGATCAAAGTGATGACGGTCTATATGACGTCCCTTTCCCACGCCATGACCTCCATCATGAGTCTGGGACTGAGCATTCCGATCCAGCGTCCGTCCATTGAACACGCCTTACCGCAGATATTGGAGGCTTTCCCACCGGAAAACCTGAGAAAACCGGTTCTTGATACCACCATCGTGATGCAGAACGATTCGCAGTACATGTCGATCACCGTCAAGGAAACCAACAAACTCTATCTGACGCTGATTTACAAAGCGACCCGGGACACGCTGAATCTGACGGCCGACATTGCCCTGTATGACGCTTCCAATCAGATCATTCCCGTTGCAGATACCAGCTCGCGTGAGATCAAAAAGGTTGTTTTCAACTATGATATGGTTTCCAGTACGTTTGAGCCGCTCTATGGCCGGGTTAAACAGGACGGTGACGGAAATTATACCATTACCTTCACCCAGGAGGATGTCTATCAGATTGACGGCACGGGAAATCAGGCCACTACCCTGGAAAACGAATACTATGAATTGAAGACGACCTGTCATCAGGTGGTGATTGACAACAGTGACGAAGATGCTGAAGAGCTCTATCCCAAATCGGGTTATATCAAGCTGGAATCCCCGGACGGTAGCTATCTGAAACTGACCTTTAACGGAACCCAGTATGCCTCGATTGAAATTTATGACGGCAGCAAGACTTATACTTACACAATGAACATGGAAACAGGAGAAATCCCGACCCTGTAAGCCATCATTTTTCCCGATCTTTGTCCAACGCCTTCCGATCATCATCTCTCAATCAAGGAGTTACGCATGGTGAAGCAGAATGTTCCGGGAAAATCAGTTCGCCCGATTATGATTTACACTCTCAGTACCTGTATCTGGTGCAAGAAACTGAAAAGTTTTTTGAATGACAGGGGGTTGGAATACAGTTATATCGATATGGATCTGGCAGACGAACCGGAACGGTCAGAGGCGTTAGCGGAACTGAAAAAATGGAATGGTTCCGCGTCGTATCCTACCGTGGTAATCGATCAAAAGGAATGTATTGTAGGGTTTGATGAGCAGAAAATTCGAAAGGCACTGGAGTTATGACGGCAGAACCGATCGCTGATGAGCAGGTGGAATCATTTTATAAAAAACTGAACCGGGAAGCGGAATCCGGTGGGTATCATCTCAATCCGGACCGGGAGTTCACACTGGAACTGGCCCGGTCGTTACTGATCAATCAGCAGCGGTATGGTTATCCGGCATGTCCCTGCCGGCTGGCATCGGGGGAAAAAGAGAAGGATTTGGATCTGATTTGTCCCTGCGATTATCGGGATGCGGATTTAAACGAGTATGGGTGTTGTTTTTGTGCCTTATATGTATCGGATGAGGTGCTGAGCGGGAAAAAAGATGTCAGGCCGATCCCTGAACGGCGCGGTGCAGAAGGTGGTAATCCCTCCAATCAGACTGGGGAGAAGCCGATGGGTTCATTGAGCCGGCCGGTTTGGCGCTGTAAAGTATGCGGGTACCTATGTGCCAGGCCCGAGCCTCCCTTGGTTTGTCCGATCTGTAAAGCCGGTCAGGAGCGCTTCGAGCGGTTCTTATGATTTGGCCGCCTTGAGGATAGCCTTTTCTAGACTTTTGAAGTGATCATCCAGCGGTTTAACCTTGATCTTTAACCGCCGGGTCAGCTCCGGCAATGACATATTATCCAACAGTACCCCATCGGAATTGAGACAGTTGCGGGGTAAAAACAACAGATCCAGTTCCGGCCGATCTCGAAGGGCTTCCAGAATGCATTGTCCCGATAAAAGGCCGGTTACCGTAATCATAGAGCCGAACAAACGGTTGGGAACGGCCAACACCCGGGCATGAAGTCCCGAAATGCGGTTCAGGGATTGAATGACGGTTTTTTCCATATAAGCAGCGGCCAACGTTCCGGAGATGAATCCTATTTTCAGGGGTTGGGGAATTTCAAGAAACTCAATTTTGCGGTAAATCTTTTTAAACCAATAATTGCCATAGGCCAGCATCCCGATTCCATTTTCGTATTGATCGAAATCCCCATAATGTTCGGTATCGGGAATCGGATGATCAGCCAAAAGATAAAACTCATCGGCTAAAAAGACAAAAGGGAATCCGTCGTTATCCTGAAAGCGTTGTTGGAAGGGGGCAACCTGGTGGATCAGGGTGCGTGCCTGTCGGGGATCAACGGCCTGCATCGCGGGCAGATGCCGGCGGAAATCGGTCAGTCCGATCGGAACAATGCCCAGACTGCAGATTTGAGGATAAAGGCTTCTTAGTTCCGTAATCGTTTCATCCAGCACCTCGCCGTCATTGTAGCCGGGACAGAGTACCACCTGGGTATGGATTTGAATTCCGGCCCGAGTTAACTCCTTCAATTGTTTCATGATCGAACCGGCTTTCGGATTATTCAGCATTTTGATCCGGAGATCGGAACGAACGGTATGAACCGAGAAATGGAGCGGAGAGAAATGGAACCGGATAATCCGCTTGATATCCCGGGCGGTCAGAGCCGTTCCGGTGATAAAGTTTCCATGCAGAAACGACAGACGGTAATCATCGTCTTTGATATATAACTCCGGTCGGAGTCCGGAAGGCATCTGATCGACGAAACAGAACAGGCAATGATTAGGGCAGCAACGAACGGTAAAATCGTCCACTTCCAGTCCGCCATCCTCCAAATTATCAATGGTAAGAATCACTTCAGCCTGGTCCGCTTCTTTAATAACGACCAGCTCCAGGGGTTCATCCACACCATAAAATTCCAGATCGAAGGTATCGTCGATCGGGTGAGAATTGATTTTGAGCAAACGATCGCCCGGCCGGATACCATGACGGCGCAATGACATCGAATGTACGGCGGAGATTCTGACCATCAGCCGCCCACTTCTTTCAATAAAAGCTCGTAAGCATTGTTGATCTGCTGGAATTTTTCCTTGGCCTTATTCTGCAGCTCTTCCGGCATCCCGGTATAGCGGTCGGGATGATACTCTTTAGCCAGACGCCGAAACGATTTTTTGATTTCTTCTCGGGAGGATCCCGGATGCAATCCGAATAATTGCCAGGCTTTCTGGAGTTCGTCTTCCCGATTGGGACGGAAATAGGTCTCATTTCTCCCATATTGATAGCGGGAGGATGAGGTTTGAGACGAATAATAGGCCATTTGCCGGATATGCTGAATGATGGTATGGGGAAGATTGAAGTATTCCTCCAGAAATTGGATCAGAGCCAGTTCCTGGGGCTGATTGAGCTGATTGGCGTAAACGATTTCATACAGAATCTGAAAATAGAGGATCAGATAGACCTGGCGATCATGGCTGCTGAGGCTGCTCATCAGATAATGATTAAATATATAAGCGTTATAGGCCATGTAGTCCTGAAAATTGATGGATGCCTGGGGCTGACCGATCTGAGTCCGGGTGAACTCGATTACGTCCTTGACCAGATTGTGATTCAGATTTTGTCCAAAATGGCGGATCAGGGATTCCCGCAAGGCTGTCATTTCCTCTTCGGTCACCCGTCCGTCGACCTTGACCAACAGATAGGCGTTGGAAGCGACAAGGGCGAGGAAGACGTAAGCTTTACTCTGTCCGTAGCGGAGGAATATCTGATTGAAGCCCTGCAGATAAGGTTCGGGGGGGACATTATCTCCCCCGCCCCAGAATCCCTGAAAGGGTGACCGTCGATGGGTATAGGATGATTGGGACTGGTTCAAAAAGGTCCAGGCTGAAAAAACAAACAGAATCAGAAACAAAAAAAGATGCCCGGCGGCTAATGCCTGAAACGCCATGTAAAAAAGGAAAAATCCGATCAGTATCCGCATCATCTTAGCAATCTCCGATTATACCGTTCCTGCACCGGATTCGGGCCCGGGACTACCCATGACCAGACGGACAATCCATACAATCAGCATCACCAAGGCAATCCCCCATACAATGATCATCCATGGAGCTTGATGCCACAGTTGCTTCCAGTTTTGAAGATTTCCCCTGATATTATCCCCTAGTGAGACCCCTTTTTTCCAGTGGATGGGACTCATTGGTTGGAACTGAATGACAAAGGCCTGGCGGCAATGGGGACAGGTAATCCGGAGGTTTCCTTTATGGGTCGGAAAGCGCAGCAGGGTTCCGCAATTCGGACAGGCACGTTTGGCCCATCGTAAAGATTCGAATGGATTTTTCATGAATCAGTAAAGGTTTTTCAAGGATTTGATCGACCGCAGTAATTGATCCAGATGAACCGACAACTGGGTCTCGATCTGCTTTTTGGTTTCAGCCCAGTATTTCTGGAATTCAGGATACTGAGATACGTCGATGTCCACATCCATTCCCATTTGGCGTCCCAATTGCTCCTGCATCTGACTGGCCTGTTCCCGGAATTGGATTTTCAGATTTTCATACACTTTTTTCAACTGATCGGAATAGGTGTTGAGCAGATAGTGAACATCCTGGTAGATGGCATCCAATTTTCCAGGTTTATCTTTGATTTTTTTCAGGCCTTGAAAAACCTGAAGGATGAGATCGGTGTTATAGTTCGTATTGAGACTGATATAACGAAGCAGAAGATCTTCGGTTTTGCTCAGCAGCAGGGTTTTATCCTCCGGCTGAAGTCCATCCAGATACGATTTCAGATTGAGATCACCCGGCTCAAGCAGTTGATTGCAGAGCAGGCCGGATTTTTTTTCAATTTCCATTTCGATGATCTGTCGGGGATCGACTTTCAGGCCGGCGGCTTTTTCCAGGGCTATTTCCATGGCGCTTTTTACTCTGGCCATAAACGGAACCTCCTTGATTATTTTATTGGCATATGACAGGATTAATCGTCATTGGTAAAAAAACGGGTAGTAACTGATTTATCCGGGTCCAGTTCCAAAACTGCATAGGATCCATTTTTATATGGACCGGGATTGATGACCCGACAGATGCCGGAGGTTGTTTCACCGGTCTGCTCATGAACATGGCCGCAGATCATCAAATCGGATTGCTGCAATAATGGAAGCAGGGAACGCGATCCGATGTGGAGATTAAGCCGGACTTTATCCAGAATTCCATAGGGAGGAAGATGGGACAAAACGATCCGCGGTTTGCCGTCGGATTGCCAGGCGGGATGCTGAAGAATCCGGTCGCACACGGTGGAGTAATCCTGCTCGGAATACTCGTTGGGGGTGCGGAAAAAAGAGGTAAGCCCGCCGTCGATACCGGCCAGAACCCATTGGTCGTCTTCGATCACCCGGTTTCCGATATAGTGGTCACGGAACCAGTTCGAAAGCGGAATGAACTCCGACGCCGGATCACAATTACCCCAGACCAGACGGATTTTTACATGGGACTCGATTAGATCCAGTTCGGCGGTCAGATCCGCCAAGGCTTCTTTAGGGCCGAAATGGGTCAGGTCACCCGCCAGCAGAATCAGGTCAAGCGGGTCATGACGGCAGGCCGTTCGGTAGATATGCCGGTAAGAGCCGTGTAAATCGGATAATAACAGAATTCTCATTTCCCTAAGATAATTTTTTCAGGATCAAAAGTCAAGTCCAAACAGCAAATTCATCTTGACATTCCGGGGGAAAGAATTATATTGAAATCAGCCTATTACGGGCACTTTCAACCCACCATGAAAAACGATACCATGACACGTTCCCCTCGATCCTGTTCCCCCTTTCAACCCAACTACCATCATCGGCGGTATTGTTATAAAAACCCGATCCTGGCCGCCATGGTCTATCTGACGGACCTGGCGGGATTGATAGTCCCCCGGCGGCGATCCGTCATGGTACCCGCGGCCATCCGCAGGATCGGGATTTTGGTAACCGATCATCTGGGGGATGCTCTGCTGGTTACCCCGCTGATTCGAAATCTTCACCGCTTATATCCGGAATCGAAGCTCATCATCATCACCACGTCTTACGCCCGGATGATATTCCAACATCATCCACTATGCCATCAGATCATTCAGGTTGAAACCCCCTGGCTATCCAAAGCGGAGGTCCGGCACTGGGCCTGGGGAAGCTGGTTGAATCTTGTAAAAACATTAAAACAGGCCCGTCTGGATCTGGCAATCGATACCCGCAGTGACGCCCGCCAGATCCTGGCCATGTATATAGCTCACATTCCATGGCGAATCGGATTTACGTTCAGCGGTCTGGGTTTTTTATTGAACCTGCCGATCCCCTTTCGATACAATCCTGATTATATTGCCAATTACCAGGTTGACAACAAACTAAAACTGCTGGAACCATTGAGGGGAAACCGGAGGGAATTGGTGTGGGATCGCCGGTTGGAGTTTTATTTCTCTCCGGACTATCTTCCGGCATCCCGGGCGGCATCTTTGCCACCGGAATCGTATTGGGTTCTGCAGGTGGGAGGAGGGGGGTCGAAATCGGCCATCAATGCATTTCCCAGCCACTTGATCCTTCCCCTGGTCAATTATGTTATCGCGCAGACCGATCGGAATTTGCTGATTGTCGGGAAATCGCAGGAAACTCCGGAATTGATTCTCCCCTCGTCGAGCCGGGTCATCGATCTCCGGGATGGAACCGGACTGGAGGATCTGGCCTGGGTTATTGCGCACAGCGAACTGGTCATCGGCTCATCGTCGGTAACCCTTCACCTGGCGGCGTGTTTCAACCGATCCAGTTTGGCCGTATTCAGTCTGCGCGACAGTCCCCGTTTATGGAATCCTCCCGGGTCTAACCATCGCATGCTTTATCACATGGTTCCCTGTGCCTTGTGTGAATGCGACACCTGCAGCGATCCGATCTGTATCCGGGAAATTCAATTTTCCGACATGATAAAACTGATCAACCGGTTGCGTACCCCGGAAAGGAAAAAATGATGGATTCCGTTAAACTCAATCTGGGATGCGGATACTACCAGATTATTGATGGATGGATCAATCTGGATTATATGTCGCATTATTGGTATCGGTATTTTCTACAGTTTCCCAAGCATCTACTGCATGCCTTCGGCTGGTACCGCAATCCGACCTGGCCGGACCAGCAGAAATTTTTCAGACAGGTCATCAATCATAATATCTTGAACGGTATTCCATTATCGGATCAGAGGGCTGAATTCATCTATGCCTCTCATTTTCTGGAGCATTTTACCCGGGATGAGGGGCTCTTCATTTTGCGGGAGTGTTATCGTGTTTTGCAGTCGGGAGGGACTTTGCGGCTGGTGGTCCCGGATCTGGCGCTGTTCATACAGGCTTACCGAATTCCCGATCCCGGATTTATCCGTTATTTAGCGGATCGTTATCCGGAGTTTTCGGGCATCGAGGATGGCACCGACGCTCTAAATACCATTGTTCATGCCGCCGGACACCGTTATATCCATGATTTTCAAAAGCTCCGGCAGATGGGTGGGGCTTGCGGATTCAGTTCCATCCAGCGCAAGGGGCATGCCGATTCCAGACTGAATGAATTGAACCGGATGGAGCTGCTACGGCAGGAAAACCTGGTAGTCGAGATGCTCAAGCCATGAGGCTCCACGGCAATCACCGCCTTAAACTTCTTGACAAATATGGACTACGGATCTGTCTGATGCTATGGGGTTCATTACTTCCCCGGCGCCCGCAACCCGCCGCTATAGAGCGGATTTTAGTCATCAACATATCGGTATTAGGCGACAGCCTGCTTCTGCTGCCCTTGCTTCAGGCCATCCATCGGACCTATCCGGGTCTTCAGATCGAAATGCTGGTGGCTAACGAAAATCAGAAGGTTTATGGCTATGAGACATTCTATCACCGGCTTGAAATCTTTTCACTCAAACGGATCCCGGTTTATTTTTTTCGGGCGCTGGTTCATCCCTATTCGGCGGTTATCGACACGGGGCAATGGGTCCGTCTGACCGCCTGCCTAACGGCGCTTCATATCAGAAGCTGGAAAATCGGGTTCAGCACCCCCGGGCAATACCGTCATTATGCCTTCGACCGCTTAATTCCCCATAATCCGGGGCAATGGGAATTCTATCATTATGCCCATCTTTTCTCATTTCTCGAATTGGAAAATCTCCATATTTTGCCCGCCATCCATTATCCCGAAACGGCGATCGAACATTCTATCCTGCAACGGATTCCGGAAAAAGCGTCATCCGCCAAACGGATTGTCATCCATCCCGGTGCAGGCAATCTCAACAAAAGCTGGCGCCACTACCGCGAACTGGTCGATCGATTACTGGATCAAACGCCCCATATCCTGATCATTACGGGCAAATCCGGTGAAGAGTTCGATAAGAATGGCCTTAGGGATCATCCGCGTCTGATCAACCTTCAGGAGAGAACTAATCTCTATACCCTGAACGAAATCATCCGTGGCTGTGATCTGTTTATATGCGGCAATACCGGCCCACTTTATCTGGCTGCGTTTTTGCACAAAAAAGTGATCACCATCCCGGGCCCGGTCTCAACCAACCAATGGTTTTGGCCCAATCCGGAAGAACAATGTCTGCAATCCGGCCGACCATGTCATCCATGTGTTTATCTGGGTTTTGAGTATCGATGCCGCACGGCTGATTGCCTGGATGATATCACGGTAGAGGATATGATCGAGTGCATTACCCGCTGTCTGATTTAATCATCGAGATCGATGTTGAAAGGGTGCTAGTGATCCGTTAAGAGGGTTATCCGATGAGGCTCGAGGATCATGCCGGCGATCAGTTAACAAAAAATACGGCCAAACCAACCATCATCAGGAGCTTGCTCAAGCGCAACCCCCAGCGGACCGTATACAGGGAAAAACCGGAATGGTATACCCACAGGGTATGAGCGATCAAGGGTAAGAAAACCAGACCGGTTTCCATGATCAGGAACAGCAGGGTATAATTTTCGTGAAAGTAAGCCCAGAAAATGGAGAATCCGAGGCATAGCAGGCTGAAAAGAGAAAGGCGCCAGGCGGTTTCAATCCCGTATTTGACGGGAATGGTATGGACCTGGTTGATCCGATCGCCGTCGCAATCGAAAATATCCTTCAGTAGTTCCCGATAGACGGAGATAAAGAATCCGAAGAGGGAGAGAAAGAAAGCATGATGGACATTTCCGGCGACGATGCCGCCGCAGATGAAGGCCAAGGATACATTGAAGGCGATGGTAAGATTCTTGATGATTCCCCATCGTTTAAAAAACGGGGTATAGAAAAAGGAGATGAAAACGGCAATAAAGACCAACCCGGTGATATGAGGCCCCAGCCAGGAGGCCAGATAAAGAGAAAACAACAGCAGGAAAATGCATAAAAACAGAGCCGAATCAGGACGAAGACGGTTGGACGGTAAGGGCCGTTCCGGGCGATTGATCCGGTCGATTTCCAGATCGAAATAATCATTGCCGGCATTGGCGCCGAATGTGACCAGGCAGGTGATGAAAGCCATTAACCAAACTCTGGATTCAAGAAGGACAGCCGGCTGATGGTGGGCCAGGTAAGCTCCGACCAGGACGCTGACCATGACCAGCACGCCATTGAAGGGACGAAACAAGGATAAAACCGCTTTAAATTTGGCCGGCATTCAGGTTCGGTCCCGGGTCAAGATGGCAGGGTAGATCAATCCGAAGCGGTGAAAATAATACCATCGGCTTAAAAGCAGGATTACACCCAAAAAAAGGATAAACCAGGGAAAAATCAAACCGATCCCGATCGCCATCAGAGTAGTACAGATCCGGGCCGCCCGGAGAAAATCGGAAACATTGAGACGGTAGGCTGCCCGGATAAAAAAGGGAAACGAAATAACGGCGGGGATCAGAGCCAACCAATTGTGCTGCCGGCTACTGATCAGGATGGAGAAACCAAGCAGGACTACGGCGATCAGCCCCGTGGTACGAATTCCCAGCCACACCCCGGTGGTCCGGTCTCCGGCCAATCGGTCTCCGGGGATATCCGCAATGGTGGTGGCCAGATAAACCGAAGCGGTAGCCGCCATATAGGGCAGCATAATAAAGGTAAAATTCCCGGGATAGGATTTCCATACCAGATATCCGGCCAGGGTGTTCAGCCACCCGTTCCCGATCGCATTGGAAAGCATATCCAGCAGGGGACGCCCTTTGAAATGAAAGGGTCGGACCGAATAGAGTATTCCCAGCAGTACACTCGAGACGGCGCACCAAAAAAAAACAGAGCTGAAGAGAAAGGCGGCCGCCAATCCGATCGAATTCAGGACAACCCAATAGATCCAGGCTGCTCTCAGCGATATATAGCCATCGGATAACAGAAACAGCTTATGATTGGCCCGATCGGTTTCCAAATCATAGATCTGATTGATGATATAGATGCCTCCCCCGATCATCGAATAAATGATTAAAGCTGCCAGCTCCCGGGAGTGAGGAATCCATCGCCCCAGCGGACTGGGATTCAATTCATACCCGGCATGCCAGAGTCCGATCAGGAAAAAAAACCAGATCGGAATCATGACAATCGGACGTAATAGAAAAAAATAGTCCAGCAGTTTCATTCCGATCCGGGTATGGGTTGACAATTTCAATTCGGGGACTACCTCCGTAAAACGATTCATCATATAGCCTAAACCCGAGGATCGATCCGACCAAAACGGCAGATCGGAATCGACAGGCTCGGCGGTCGGGCATTATAGTTTAATCAGATAGACTTTCATTTCCACTTTTTCCAGGGGATTGTCCCCGGGATCCCGCTTCAGATGAGCCACAGAATCGACCACATCCATGCCTTTGACGACCCGGGCAAAAACGGTATAGTTGTGATCCAAACGGGGAAGCGGATTGAGGCAGATATAGAACTGACTCCCGCTGGAATTGCGTCTTGGATTGACGTCATCACTCAAACGGGCGGCGCCTACCGATCCCCGGCGATGGAGCTGTTTGATTTCGGGAGCCAACGTATACCCGGGACCGCCGCTGCCGTCATTGCCGCGGTCCTCATCCCGGCTGAGGGGATCCCCGCCCTGAATGACAAATCCGGGCACAACGCGGTGAAACAAGGTTCCGTCGAAAAATTTCTCCTGAACCAGTTTGCGAAAATTCTCGGTATGGCGAGGAGCATCCTTTTTATAAAAATCAAGATATATCTTGCCGAATCGGGTTTCAATCACCGCCAATTCATGCCCCTTGCTGAATCCGGCTAATTCCGGATCCTGCTGTTCCTTTTGATTGCGGCAGGCCAATGCCGAACATAGCAAGATCCCCATCACCAACCACCGGAAGTAAGGTTTCATTTTCCCTCCTTTAGTCCAGTATTCCGATATAGGGCAGATTCCGATAATATCCCTGGTAGTCCAGACCGTAGCCGACGATGAAGGAATTGGGGATTTTGAATCCGCAGTAATCGACCTGGACCTGGACTTTACGGGCCTCGTATTTATCCAGCAGAACGCAAACCTTAACCGATTTGGGTTTACGGGTTTGGAGGTTTTTAACCAGATAATTCAGACTGATTCCGGTATCGATAATATCTTCAACCAGAATCACATTTCGGTTTTCGATGTTGGAGGTCAGATCCTTGACCAGCCGAACGATGCCGCTGGATTCTTTGGAATCACCGTAGCTGGAGATCTCGATGGTGTCATAAGTCAGAGGCAGCTCAATCCGGCGGATCAGATCGGCTAAAAGAACCAATCCGCCGCGCAGGATGCTGATCAGGTGGACTTCGGATCCGGCGAAATCATGGGTGATTTGAGCGCCGAACCATTTGACTTTTTCCTGGATCTCATCGGCGGTAATCAAGACATTATTGACGGGTGGCAATGAGGTGAGCATGAATGACTCCCGTTTAGAATGGTTTTAAAGGCCTGGGGCAAAAAATCGATGATCGAGCCGGCGGTAAGGCTGTATTTCCCCAAGCTGGAAGCGGCCAGATCGCCGGCCCTTCCATGGAGAAAGACGCCGCTTGTCATTACGTCAAGCCCAGGCAAATGCTGGGCCCACAATCCAGCCAGAATTCCGGTCAGGACATCACCGGAACCGGCGGTGGCCATCCCGTCATTACCGGAATGATTCAAGAAAATCAGGCCGGAAGGATCAGCCATAATGGCGGGTACTGTTTTGAGAATTACCAAGACCCCCAAACGGACGGCGCATTTTCGAGCCTGTTCCAGGGGATTTTCAGCCAGTTCCGCAAAGCTAATCCCCATCAGACGGCAGAATTCACCGGGATGGGGCGTTATGATCAGGGACGAGGCGGCTTTTGATTTGAACTGATCAGGATGGAGGTTATTCAGGCCATCGGCGTCGATGATCAGGGGCTTATTCCATTGATCAAGGATCATACTCATCATGGATTGGGCTTCCGGGGAACGTCCGATACCGGGTCCGACGGCCAGGATATCGCTCCAATCCTGGATCTGAGCCCAGTGGGACCGGATATCCGACCAATCAGAGATCGGATGCAGCATAACTTCCGGTACTGCTCCGGCCGTGGCGGCCGCCATTTCAGCCGGACCATACCAGCGGGCCATGCCGGCCCCGCTCCGGAGTACGGCCTTAGCCGATAAAAGACCAGCTCCGTAAAATCCGCTCGATCCCATCACCAGACTGACTTTTCCATAACTCCCTTTGTGATAATAGGCACGCCGGATCGGCAGATTCAACCGATTCTCATCAACTATAAAGACAGAAGGATGGATTTCATTAAGGGCCTCTTCCACCTGAGAAATATGGGCAATGTATAAGGTGCCGGTAAATTCACGTCCCGGATACAGCATCAATCCGGGTTTGGGATAGGCCATGGTAACAGTGAAGTCAGCCTTGAACACCTCTCCGAAGGCATTTCCGGTATCCGCCATCAGTCCGGAAGGAATATCGATCGCCATCCGAACAACGCCGGAGAGATGATTGAGCCGATCGATCAGTTCCGCCATTTTCCCTTGGACTCCGCCTTGCAGACCGGTGCCAAGCAATGCATCCACAACGACTCCGCTTCGGATTTCTACCAGGTGTTCCGGGTCCGGATAAGGCTCGATCCGGATTCCGGGCAGCGATTCGACAATGCGGTAATTGATCAGGGCATCACCCAGTAATTCGGAGGCATCGCAACACATCCACACGGTAACCCGGCAGTGACGGTTGAACAAGTGCCGGGCCAGAGCCAGACCATCCCCCCCATTATTCCCTTTATAGCAAAAAAGATGCCAATCGAGCTGAGCGAAATGCGGAATATGCAGGGCAATGGCATCCAACAATCCCCGGGCGGCATTTTCCATCAGAATCAATCCGGGGATATGGTATCGATCCATGCAAATTCGATCCAGATTTCGAATCTGCTCCCGGGTAAGAACAATCATTTGCAGATCCTCATCGAGTTATTGGTCAGGGGTTCATATTCATTCAGGATTAACCACGTTTTATCGATGGCCATATATCGGTCGGCGGATTCCATCAGATCTTTGGAGGTATTGTGGGGAAATGAATAGACTTCAACAATGGGTCCGAGCGTCTTGAGGATATTGACCAGGGGGACAAAATCGCCGTCTCCGCTGACCAGGGCGATCACATCGAATTTATCCGCCAGGCTGAGCATATCAATCGTCATTTCGATATCCCAATTGGCTTTGGCCGATCCGTCCGCCCTCAGCCGGAGGTTTTTGCTTTTGACCTCGAAGCTTTTATGTTGAAGCATGGTCAGAAATCCGGATTGATCGACTTCACTGGAGATTACCACATAGGCAAAGGCACGGATCAGCCGGCGATGATTGATGGTAGCGGCCAGCAGCCGATCGAAATCCAGTTTGGCGTTGAATTGACGAGCGCCATAGAATACGTTTTGGACATCGACAAAGAGTCCGAGACGAATCTCAGACGGCCGGAGCCGGCTGATCAATTTGCGCGGCAGCGGCTGCTGATCGCTGATGCGTCGTTTCAATCCCAAAATCTCGTTCTTCAATTCATTCATCTTGATCAGGGTTTCGTTCCATTGTCCGGTCAGACCTGATTTAAGATCGACCAGACTACGCCCGACATCATCCGGCGTGGGTAGTACGGAAGAATGAGAGGATGGAGTGGGTTGATCGCCGGATTCGAGCTGGGATTTAAGCCGCTGATAATCCTTGAACAGATGATGATACTTAACGGAAAAGCTCTGTTCTTGTTTATCGATCGAGGAATACCGGGCCAACTCCTTATTTAGTTTTTCATTCTTATCGATCAGATCTTCATTCCGGGACTTAATCTCCTGCAGTTCGTTTTGAAGTTGGTTCTTTTCGCGATGAAGTTGTTTGATTCGGTCCCTGAGTTCAGAAATTTTGAGTCTAAGATCTTCCATAAATCCCTTAAGGTGATACCGTCTCAGGTGGAGACGCAATGAGGAGAGAGGGTCAATGTACCACCGATACCGGAATAATCCGGATGACGGTGGTAATTAGCGGGAATGGAACAGATGCGCCCTGCCGGGCGCACACCAAAAAAAGATAGGGACATAACGCAATTATGTCCCTATCCTGATAAACGAAACAATCAACCGCTTACTTTTTCTCGCGCAGAACGGCATGAGCGGCTGCCAGACGGGCGATCGGCACCCGGAACGGTGAGCAGCTGACATAATCCATGCCGACTTTGTGACAGAAAATGACCGATTCGGGATCACCACCGTGTTCACCGCAGATACCGACCTTGAGTTTGGGACGGGAGGAGCGGCCTTTCTGGGTTCCCATGGAGACCAACTGGCCGACGCCTTCCTGATCAAGGGTCTGGAAGGGATCAGCCGGCAGCAGCTTTTCTTCCAGATACTTGGGAAGGAAACTGCCGATATCATCGCGGCTGAATCCGAAGGTCATCTGGGTCAGATCGTTGGTACCGAATGAGAAGAATTCCGCTTCTTTGGCGATTTCATCGGCGGTCAAAGCGGCCCGCGGAATTTCGATCATGGTACCGACCATATAATTGACCTTGACGCCGGATTCTTGCATGACGGTTTCAGCGGTTTTGACAATGATCTCTTTTTGTTTGATATACTCTTTGACGCTGCCGATCAGCGGAACCATGACTTCAGGCAGAACCGAGATCCCTTCTTTGGTGAGCCGGCAGGCAGCTTCAAAGATAGCGCGGGCTTGCATCTCAGAAATCTCGGGATAGGAATTTCCCAACCGGCACCCGCGATGTCCAAGCATCGGGTTGAGTTCATGCAGGAGTCTGACCTTAGCCTTGACTTTTTCGACCGGAACATTCAGTTCACGGGCCATTTCCATCTGATTGACCTCTTCCTGGGGAAGGAACTCATGCAGGGGGGGATCCAGCAAGCGAATGGTGACGGGGAGTCCGGCCATCGCTTTCAGGATACCGTAAAAATCGTCTCTCTGATAGGGCAGAAGTTCACGGAGTGCTACTTTACGTTCTTCCAGGGTATCGGCCAGAATCATTTTCCGCATGGATTTGATGCGTTCGCCGTCGAAAAACATATGTTCGGTGCGGGTCAAACCGATGCCTTCGGCCCCGAATTGCCGGGCACGGGTGGCATCTTTGGGGGTATCGGCGTTGGTACGGATTTTCAAGCGGCGAATACCATCGGCCCATTCCATCAGGGTGCCGAATTCACCGGTCAGAGCGGCTTCGATGGTAGGAACAAGGCCGGTCATTACTTCACCGGTACTGCCATCCAGGGAGATCCAATCGCCTTCTTTAATGATGGTGGACCCAACCGAAAACTGTTTTTTCATATATTCGATATTAAGATCGGCGCATCCGGAGACACAGCATTTCCCCATACCGCGGGCCACCACGGCCGCATGGGAGGTTTTACCTCCGCGGGAAGTCAGAATTCCGACCGCCTTATCCATTCCGGCCACATCTTCCGGAGAGGTTTCGATTCGTACCAGGACAACTTTTTTACCCTGATTGGCCCATTCCACCGCATCCTCGGCATGAAAAACCACCTGACCGACGGCGGCGCCGGGAGAAGCGGCCAAACCACGGGCAATCACGTTTTTAGCAGCCTTCGGATCAAAACGGGGATGAAGCAGTTGGTTGATCGAGTCCGGGTCAACCCTCAAAACAGCCGTTTCCTTGCTGATCAGGCCTTCTTTAACCATGTCGAAGGCGATCTTGACAGCCGCCGCGGCCGTTCTCTTGCCGTTACGGGTCTGCAGCATATAGAGCTTATCCTGCTGGATGGTAAACTCGATATCCTGCATATCATGATAATGCTCTTCCAGTTTATTGTAAACCTTGACCAGATCCTGATATACCTTCGGCATACTCTCTTCCAGCGAAGGGAACTTGGAGCTGCGATCGGTTTCGCTGACACTGTTTTCAGCCGCCCATTTCTTAGAATCCTCGATCGTAATCTGCTGGGGAGTACGGATTCCGGCGACCACATCCTCGCCCTGGGCATTGATCAGGTATTCACCGAAGAAACGGCGGTCGCCGGTGGCCGGGTCACGGGTAAAGGCTACCCCGGTGGCACAATCATTGCCCATATTTCCGTACACCATGGCCTGAACGTTGACGGCGGTACCCCAATCATCGGGAATCTTGTTCAGACGGCGATAGGTGATCGCCCGATCATTATTCCATGATCCGAAAACGGCTCCGATGGCACCCCAGAGCTGTTCCCATGGATCTTCCGGAAATTCCAGATTCAACCGCTGTTTGATGGTCTTTTTAAAACGCTCCGCCAGTTCTTTCAGATCCGATGCGGTAAATTGAGTATCCAGTTTGATATTCTTTTCTTTCTTGAGTTCATCGATAATCACTTCAAAGGGATCATGCTCTTCCTTGGTCTGGGGTTTGAGACCCAATACCACATCACCGTACATCTGGATGAACCGGCGATAGGAATCCCAGGCGAAACGCTCGTTGCCGGTCTTCTTGATCAGACCTTCCACGATTTTCCGATTGATGCCCAGGTTGAGCACGGTATCCATCATACCGGGCATGGAAGCGCGGGCGCCGGACCGGACCGACACCAACAGCGGATTGGCAGGATCGCCGAAGGTCATGCCCATCTGTTCTTCGGTTTTGCTCATGGCCTGTTTGACCATCTCCTGCAATCCTGTTGGATACTGCTTCCGGTTATCATAATAGGCGATGCAGACCTCAGTCGTGATGGTAAAACCGGCCGGAACCGGAATCCCCAGATTACACATTTCCGCCAGATTAGCACCCTTGCCGCCCAGCAGATTTTTCATGGAAGCATCACCTTCGGTATATTGGCTTCCAAACAGGTAAACATACTTTGACATTATGTTACTCCTTTGGTTTAATGAAATCCCTATGTTACTGCATTATCCGGGTTATCAACCGGCTCCAGCTCACTCTCCAGTTCGGTTTCTTCACCGGCTGAAAGAGCAATCAGATCATCCTCATCTTTTTTATATCGGATGATCAGATAGGCGATGGTATCTCCGACGGCGATCACGGACAGAAAATAAGAGACGGCCGCCATCATTATCATTCCTATAAAGATGGCCAGAATCCAGGAGGAGATTGCCATAGACCAGCTGCATCCCAACCATGATTGGGATTGCGGGGTGGCGATATACTGGAGCTGAGCCAACACCGGATCGTGAGAGAACCAACGCAAGGCAGGAAATGCTTCCAGAATCAGATAATAGGCATTGGTAATCAGGAGATAGGTTTTTCCGCTATCCACATGTCCGAAAATCCGGTAAAAGATCTGAAATCCCTGATACAACGCCACACTCCAAATAAAAAATCCCACCACCGCCTGCACGGTCGTCACGACGGCATACCCGACCAATCGAGCCGGTTGAGCTGAAACCGAAGAGAATATCTGATACACGACCTCAAAAAAATCCTCTTCGATGGATGCGGTAACACTGGGGGTGTACCTTAACGCTACGACAAACACGATGGCGATAAACAACCAGATCAGGGTAAACGGCAGAATCAGAATCAGCATCAAGGAATTGAAGAGTTCACCCAGATAAGGAATCTTGAAGATCAAGGCTTCAATTATACCTGCAACGGTAATCATCGCCAACAAGACCAGAATCAACAGCGGAGACAAGACAATCCGCTTCCAGTTTTTGAGCGCGAACCGAATGGCATCCCAACTGGAAAAGAAATAATCCCCACGAAATTCCTGAAAGGTAACCCGGGCGGCGGCAGTCATACCCATCGCCATAACAATCCAGCTTAACGCCACTCCCAGAGTGTAAACCATCGTCCCGTACCACGGGAAATAAATCCCGGTAAAATCCGGCAACAGACCATATGAGTTCCACCAGTAATGCATAATCGAAGCGGAATCCTGAAAGGAATCCCGTACCAGCCAAGCCGCCCCCCAACTGAATCCATTATATATGAGGAGGGCTATAACGCCGAAAAAAGACAACGAAAGCATTTTTTTTAGACTGAAGGCTCTTCGAAGAATGCTGAGCAAATCGTTCCAATTAAAATTTAATTTATCATTCATCAAGCGACCTCCTTCGACAAAGTTTATTTAAAAATACGAACTATTTGCTTTAAAGTCAAGTATTTTTTACTGTCAAAATTACCGGGTGATCAAACGGTTTGAGACAATTTATCCACCGGAAAAGACAACATAATGACAACATGGTCGATACTCGACGCCAATTCACCAATTTTGAATTCCCCATAGATTTGGCGGTTGGAATTCAAAGGCATCGGTCAACGTGACCCGGCCGGGAGGTAAAAAAAACCTTGACATTCGAAATAAATCTTCGTAATTTTAGAGGGCACAAGGAGTATGTTTGAAAATCAGAAATAGACTGACCCATTTGATTATCGGAATCATCATCAGCCTTGTTTTTCTCTATTTTTCCCTCAGGAATATTCAGTTCGATCAGTTTGTCGATGCCCTGTCCAAAACATCGATACGGATATTCGTTTTATCTCTGGTCCCCACTTTTTTGGCTTTCTGGTTTCGGGCTATCCGTTGGAAGATTCTGCTGCAGCCGATGGGACGTTATACCGGCTCCGAACTGTTTGGTCCAATGATGGTGGGATTCATGGGTAACAATATTTTTCCGGCGCGGATCGGAGAGATACTGCGAGCGTATGCCGTCAGTAAAAAACTGAAGATCAGCCTGCCGTCATCCCTGGCCACCATCATTTTAGAGCGGCTCTTTGATGGGATTGTTCTGATCGGGATGCTGCTGGTGGTTGTCTTTATGTATCCCTTTCCGGCCCGTATCAAACATATAGGATATCTGATCGCTCTGATCTATGGGGTATTGCTCCTGGTCCTGTTTTTCATTCAAAAATCCCCTCAGCGTACAGAAAATGTTATCATGAAAATCCTTTTTTTCCTTCCTCATCCGATTCGGGATCGAATTCGTAAAATGCTGGATTCCTTTATCACCGGATTCTCGATTCTGCGGGATTTCAAGCGAACCATCATTATTCTGGGCCACAGTCTGGGAGTCTGGATATCATCCGCCCTGATCCTGTATGTCATTCTGTTAGCCTGCCGTATGACCGATCTTCCGATCACTGCATCGTTGGTGATTTTGGCCATCACAGCCATTGGCTCGATGATCCCGGCAGCTCCAGGCTATATCGGCACCTCACAATATTTTACCATCATTGCCTTCAGTGTTTTCCGGATCGGGGAGAGCCAGGCCCTGGCCTATTCCATCGTATATTTTGTCTCCCAATATGTCCCGGTCACACTGGTTGGCATTTTTTACTTCTATTACGACCGGATTTCGTTGGCCGATATTGAGCTGAATAAGGTCACCTGATATGTTATCAATCTATTTTATTATATCGATTGGTATCTTCTGGATCTCATTTTATCTGACTCTGTTGAATAATTACATGATCAGCTTTCCGGAACTTGTTTTTTCACAGTTATCCCGTTTATTCAATCTGTCGAAAAACACCCATCAACTCCTGCTGGCTCTCAATTTCATCAAATATGTCCTGCTGTTTGTCAATTTCATTCTGCTTTATAAAATCAGTGTTCTGCTGGCGCTCGATTTCTATGTGGATCAATGGCTGTTTACATTTTGGAGCTATCTGCTGTTCATTATCCTATACTATAGTGCCGTTGAGATTGTAGCTAATATGATCATCATTCGCTCGACCCGCAAGATTACCGTGCTGGACCAGCTGATCATCAGTTTTTGCTTTTGGATCTGCTACCCCCTGGTGGTCATATTCCGGATCATCATCACCGGTATGAAAAAACATCTGGAGATCGATGACGCTTATTTTGTCACGTTGGCGGAAAAAAAGATCATGGGGATGACGGATATACAGACCAATCCGGACGCCCTGAAGCAGGATGAGCGGGAGATGATCGGATCGATTTTCGAGCTGCGGGACACCATCGCCAAAGAGATCATGATTCCCCGGATCGACGTGTTTGCCGTCGAGGAACAGACTCCGGTCCGAGAGATCATGCAGCAGGCTCGGGAATACGGGCATTCACGGATACCGGTCTATCGCGAAACCATCGATAATATTATTGGAATCCTGTATATCAAGGATCTCTTTTTGAGGGATCAGGATGCCGGTCCACTCGTGATTTCATCGATTTTACGCACACCTTTTTTTGTACCCGAAACCAAAAAAATCAATGATCTGATGAAAGAATTCAAGACCAATAAAATACATTTAGCCGTTGTGGTTGACGAATATGGAGGAACAGCCGGGTTGATCACCCTGGAGGATGTTCTGGAGGAGATCGTAGGCGATATCCAGGATGAATACGACGAGGACGAATTCATCTATAAACAATTGGCCCCGAATGCCTATCTGATCAACGGCACCATGAACATTGAAGAATTGAACGAGAAATTGAAGCTGGAACTGCCGTATGAGGATTTTGATACCCTGGCCGGGTTTATTTTTGATCAACTGGGAGCGGTACCGGAGAAGGGACAGAAATTTACATTCCGGAACATGATTTTTATCATTGATGAACTGATTGGAAAGAGGATCAGCAAGGTCCGAATCATCATCAAGGATTCGGGCTCCGAGTTATAGACGATTCAAAAGCGACGCATACAACGCGGCATCCCGGGAAGTAAACAGAACGAATCGAACCCGGCGGATGGTAGGCTGTTGATGTAATACAGCGGCCACGGTCTGAACAGCCAAGGGCGCAGCCAATTCCATTGGATAGCCGTAGATTCCGGTGCTGATAGCGGGAAAAGCAACCAAGCTGAGCTGATGGTCGGCCGCGAGACACAGACTGTTACGGTAGCAGGCCGCCAACTGTTCCGGTTCACCATGGCGGCCATCCTGATAAACCGGACCCACCGTATGAATCACAAATCGTGCTGGGAGCTGAAATCCCGGGGTAATCTTAGCTTGCCCGGTTTCACATCCCCCCAGTCGCCGGCATGCATCCAGCAAGAGCGGTCCTGCCGCTCGATGAATGGCTCCATCTACCCCTCCCCCACCCAACAGACTCCGATTGGCGGCATTGACAATCACGTCAACCCTCTGCTCGGTAATATCCCCCTGCACCCATTCCATGACTCCCGGCTCGTGATTCATCGTTTCTCCTCCTGGTATCCCGTTTGATCCGACTTGTGTCGACCTGTCATCCCGGTAACGAATCGGAGTTCAATCACGCTCTCCTCTTGAATACTATCTGATCATTGGCCATGACTCGAATATAGTCGTTTCCAATCGAAAACCAATCCTTTTTCAACCCGAAAAATGGTTATTTCATTTTGATCTTGACTTAACACGGGTTCTTTTTTATACTTACCAAGGATTGATCGGTCAAATCGATAGGGTCCTTGTTGCATAAGTCCGGGTGACCGATACCGGACCTGCAGGATACCCTTTCCGGACGCACGAGTCCCGACGCCGGATCGGTTTTTAAAACCAGGGTTCAAGTAACACAGAACTCTGATTGATCATTGATGAGTTACGAAAGGAGTTAACGATGAAGCTATTACTTAGGATGATCATGATCATGGCGGTCGCCGCCCTGAGCATTCAAGCCCAGGACAGCACCCAGACGGAAAAGGAAGAGTTCAAGGAATACAAAGCCTATAAGGCGGCTCCCTCATCTCCCACCTTCAACACCGCCATGAATTACTACCAGCAAAAAACAACGGTTCAGCCGCAGGATTATTCGGCCTGGATCATGCAAGCCTATTTGTGCAACCTGGAAATGGAACGCGTGATCGAACTACTTCAGACGAATCTGGATTCGCTCAACAGCAAAACCAAATTCAGCCTGGCCAACTTATTGCTCTCGCTGAAAGAATATGACAAAAGTATCGCCATTTATGACAACCTCAACCAAACGACGCCGAAATGGTCCTGTCCGTGGCGGCATAAAGGCGAAGCCTATATGGAAAAAGGGAATCTGGTTGAATCTGAAAAAGCGCTTCAGCAGGCTATTGTGACACGGATTACTCATTACGATGCTTACATCATGCTGGCTGAGGTTCAGAAACGAATGGGCAAGTATCAGGAAGCCATGAAAACTTTTGAGACCGGCCTAAGCTATAAATTCAAGGATATTGAAGATCCGGAAGAAGAAGTCAACCCGATTAACGAGCTGTTTCTTCATCTGGAATTGTTGAAATTGAACAAGCAGGAAAAGAGCGAAACCTATCAGAAGATTTACAAATCTCTCAAGGAGAAAGCTCCGGGAGATGCCCGATGGGAAAAGTTTTGAGAGTTGGGTGAATCAGGATCAATGGAACGACCGGGTACCCGGTTGATTGGGTTTAAGATAAAAGCCCCGCGGATTGCATCGGCGGGGCTTTTTAATTGGGCGATTACGCTTCAGGAAAGAAAAACTTTAGATCCTCATCGACGGTTGCGATCCCACCGATGCCGAAGTTATCGACCAATACCTTGGCAGTATTGGGGGTAAGGAATCCGGGCAGGGTCGGTCCAAGATGGATTTTTTTAAATCCGAGGTAGAGCAGGGCCAACAGAACCAGTACCGCTTTCTGTTCATACCAGGCGATATTGAAGGAGATGGGCAGTTGATTGACATCGTCCAGACCGAAGGCTTCCTTCAATTTGAGGGCGATAATGGCCAGTGAGTAGGAGTCGTTGCACTGACCGGCATCGAGGACCCGGGGTATCCCCTGGATATCCCCGAGCGGGAGTTTATTGTAGCGGTATTTGGCGCAGCCGGCTGTCAGAATGACGGTATCAGCCGGAAGGTTTTGAGCAAATTCGGTATAATACTCGCGGCTCTTCATCCGGCCGTCACAGCCGGCCATGACCATGAAGCGCTTGATGGCACCGCTCTTGACGGCGGAAATAACCTTATCGGCTAATCCCAGTACCGTGGCATGAGCGAATCCGCCGATGATCTCGCCGTTTTCCAGTTCAACAGGGGCCGGACAGCGTTTGGCATGTTCGATGATGACTGAAAAATCCTTGTGTCCTCCCTCGGGGCGTGCCGGAATCGTTTTCAGGCCTTCATATCCTACCGCTCCGGTCATGTAAACCCGATCCTTATAAGAATCCTTGGGAGGGATCAGACAATTGGAGGTCAACAGAACCGGCCCATTGAAACTCTCAAATTCCTTATCCTGTTTCCACCAGGCATTCCCGTAATTCCCGACCAGGTGGGGATATTTTTTCAACCCGGGATAGGAATTGGCCGGAAGCATTTCACTGTGAGTATAGATATCGATTCCCTTGCCTTCGGTTTGCTGCAGCAGTTCTTCCAGATCCTTCAGATCATGGCCGCTGATCAGGATACCGGGATTCTTTCCGACCCCGGTTTTGACCCTGGTAATCTCCGGATTGCCGTAGGTGGTGGTATTGGCTTTATCCAGCAGGGCCATAGCTTCCACGCCATATTTTCCGCATTCCATGACCCAACCGATCAGGTCATTAGCCCCCAGGCTATCATTCAATGTAGCCACCAAAGCCCGATGCATGAACAGATAGATGTCCGGATTCTCGAATCCCAGATTGCAGGCATGCTCGATATAAGCGGCAATCCCTTTCAATCCGTACATCAGGATCTGGCGGAGCGACCGAATATCCTCATCCGGAGTGGCCAAAACGCCAACCTGTCGCGCCTTCTCCTCCATCTCATTCTCCTGAATCCCATGCCACAGGGCGGCATCCGGCAGGTTTTCCAGCCTACCCCCGGCCGATTCGATCTGCTTCTTCAATTCATTACGGATGGTCATCAGATCCCGGATCTGGCCCATAAACCATTTCCGGTCAAAATTCGCATTGGTGATGGTGGCAAACAGAATATTGAACATCAAATGATCAGCCCTGACCGTACCGATGCTCATTTCCTTCCCTTTCAGCGCATAAAAAGATAATCCCTTCAGCAGATATAAAGCCAAATCCTGAATGTTAGCCACATCCTCGGTCTTACCGCAGACTCCCCGAACGGTGCATCCCGTTCCACGGGCTGTTTCCTGACACTGATAGCAAAACATGGACATGATAGCCTTC
>JAGOEH010000214.1 GCA_017997825.1 Candidatus Delongbacteria bacterium
CTCCACCTCGCTGAGAATTCGGATCAGGTTGGAATCGATACTCAGACGGTAAGTCAGCTCCAAAAATTTGGTCAAGTGTTTGAGCATGAAGGATTCTTTTTTGATCTGGTTTTCCTCCACGATCCGATTGACTTTTATCAGAATCTCTTCCAGATTGATCGGCTTGATCAGATAGTCGGTTGCGCCCTGCTTGATGGCATTGATGGCGGTGTCGATCGAGGGATAGCCGGTGATGATGATGACCGGAACCGGGTTCAGACTCTGTCTCAGCCGCTGCAGCAATTCAATTCCATTCATCTGGGGCATATTCAGATCGGTAATCACCAGCTCATAATCACGGACCGATATCTTTTCCATCGCCTCCAGTCCCGATTTGGCCGTGTCAACCTCAAACCCCTTTAGATTCAGATAATCTGAAAAAATCTCACGAATAAAATATTCGTCATCGACAATCAGAATGCTAATTTTCTCCATGCTCGCTTATTTTCTGGTAATAGATGGTGTTTTTTCCCATTCGCTTGGCCTGGTAGAGGGCCTTGTCGGACTCGATCATCAGCTCCTGAGAATTGGCCAGCTTGAGATGACTATACTCCGCAATCCCCATGCTGATTGAAATATCGGTCGAAATGGAATGCATGAACTCATCCCGCTGGACATAATCCAGAATGCGCCGGCAGATTTCCGCCGACGTCTCGATCGGACAATCGGGCAGGATGATGGAAAATTCATCTCCTCCATAACGGGCCAGTACATCCGAGGTTCGGATATGATTCTGGATAATGGTGACCAAGCGGACCAGCACTTGATCCCCCATATAATGCCCGTGCGTGTCATTCAATTGTTTGAAATTATCCACATCCAGCATCACCACCGATAAGGGTTTCTGAGCCCGGAACGAACGCTGAAATTCCTTATCGAGAAATTCATGGAAGAACCGATGATTGAAAACCTTGGTCAAACCGTCAATCGATCCGGCAAAATCCAACTCCTCGATCAGCAGCACATTTTTCAACAACACCTGAATCAGCCGCAGGGTCAATTGAAAATTGATGACCTGCTTGTCGTCCGACTGATCGTCACCATGGGTGTCATAGCCGAAAATGACAAAGTTATTGATATTGTTGTAGAGAGCATGATAAACCATTGAAAAGGAAAAAGGCTCGGATTTTTCAGGCTGCATCTCAGTCGGGAATACCCGGATTCGATGACTCAGCCGCTCCAGTTCCTCCGGGATGGCTTCCATGGCCGGAACCTGATCGGCGGCCTCCCTCATAATGTCAAGCTGCTGCGATTCCGACAGATCCGACGATGTGAAAAACTGAATACTCTCATTCCGGTAAAACCGCGCCCATACAAAAATCAAGGGCACACTGTAAATCTTGTTGATTTCCATAGCCGCCGTATAAATAAAATTATCCATGTTGGAGATATTCCCCAGCACCATCATCAGCTCGTAAAGCTGATTCTTGAAACGCAGTTCCCCTTCCAGAACCTGGTTGATGGAACGCAATTGATCAATTTCACGGGCGCTTAGGATTTTATGGATCTTGAGGTCGATCTCATTGAAAGAAAACGGTTTGATAACATAGGAGCTGATGCCGATGTTGATGGCGTCTACCACCGATTGAAGGGTGGCATACCCGGTAATCAGGATGATGGCCGACTTATTGCTGGATTCCCGGATCCGTTTCGCCAACTGGGTTCCGGTCAGCCCCGGCATGTTGATGTCGCTGATCACCAGATCATAGTCGGTGCGCTGCATCAGCTTCAAAGCGGTTTCGGCGTTATAGCCCGTATCCACTTGATAGGTTTTATACTTGAAACGCAGATACTCGGTCAGTTGATCGGCGATCGACGAATCATCATCCACTATCAGAATTTTGTATGATTTTTCCGTCATGGGACCATCTCGCTTAATCGCTGAGCCGCCATCTTTCCATACTGGCTCTCTGCACCGTACTTTTTTACGATCCGCTGATAGATCAGAATCGCCTGCTCCTGATCACCGGAACGCTGGTATATCTCTCCGGCCATGTACATGGAAGTCACGGCAAACATCGGGTATTCCCCATACTGATAAGCCACAATCAGAAACTGATGGACCGCCTCCCGATACTCTCCGTTTTTAAAATAACAATCGCCCAAATAATAATGCATCTCGGCGGCGTCTTCTCCCTCGACCTCATCCATCAGCTGCTGATAGATCAGAATAGCCTCGACATAGCGAAACATATTGTAATAACAATAGGCAATGCGGAATTTGGCCCGCTTCAATCGAGGATAGTTCGGATGGTCACGGATTAACTGCCGATAAACCGGGATGGCTTCATTGAATTGCTTGTTTTCCTCATACAGGGTTCCCAGATTGAAATAGGTCTCCGCCAGAATGGTCGGATTGACCGATCCCAGGTTTAGTACCTTTTCGTAATACTCGATGGCCCCCAGCAGGTTCTGGGGTTTCCCGTAATAATAGGCCGTGCTGAGGCTGAAATAGACCTCGGCCAATAGGGTTTCATCCTTGACTTTGAGGCTCAGTTGGTTCAGAATATCGATCGCCTCGGGAAATTTGTCCTGGTTGAACAGCACCATGGCTTGATCTTTGAGGGCCCGGTCCCGGCACAAAGCCGGCAAATCCTTTTCTTTCAAAACCCGTTCGATCAGATCGGAGGCTTTGCCGATATTTTTCTGGTTGATGAAGGCCTCGGCCAGGTCGATCACCAGATTCCAGGTCGAATCACGGTGCGACGGATAGGTTTTTCGCAGATCCTGGATCGATTTGTCGAGTTTGGATAAATCACCGTCCAGGATAGCCAGTTTCAAACCCAGATAATCCCGTTGATAGGCATGCCGGCTGGAAAGCGGATCGGATTTCAGCGCCTCCAGAGTCCCGGAAGCCAGGGGCAATAATTCGCTCGCGATGGCAAGACCGGTCAGAGCCAAGCGTGCCTCTACCCGTTCCATCCCGGATTCATCCCTGCTGCCGGATATTTGGGTTCCGGCTTGGGGAGACCGTTGGGATTCCGAAGGCGAAAGATCCAGGTATTCCTGATACCATCGGATGGCCTGGTCGCGATCTCCGGTCCGTTCCGCCGTTTGAGCTTTCAGAAACAAAGCCTCGGGATACAAGGGGTCGCCTTCCGGGATTTGGCTGAGATAATCACGGCATGACTCCCAGTCCTGACGTTCTTTGGCGATTTGGGCCATCAGGAGCCGATATCGATAGGGATTAACCAGGTATCCCGCCAAATCAACGGCTTGGGCCAATTCCCCCGTACGAGCGGCATGCCGCGCCAACTGCTCGATTCCCACTTCCGGGATCACCATCGCCCCAGCCGGAATATTCCAGCGCCGGCTGAAAGCCCGCAATAACTCCCGGGCCGTATCGGGCTGATTCCCCGCCAGATAGGCATCGATCATCAAAAACTCGGCCCGGGCCTGATAACCGGGCTCCAGTCCGCTCTTCAAATACTGATTCAGATTGCTGAGCGCCATTTCAGCATTCCGGGCCCGATGATAACATCCCCCCAGAATATAATAAGCCATGGCGCGTAAGGTGTCCTGCCCCCCCTGCGTCGCCTGGCTGAGGACCGCTCCGGCCTCCCGAATCGCTTCCTGGGCCGATCCGTTCCGCGATAGCGCCTGGGCATAATTCAACCGCACCGACGAGGTGTGTCGTCCCGCCGGATAACTCTTTACATAAAGCCGATAGTTCTCGATGGTCGGATTCAACTGCAACTGCTGATAATCGATCCATTCGGCCAATCCGGGATTCCGGCTCGACAACTCTTTCAGCTTGCTTTTCAGGGTCGCGATATCATTCCAGCCGCGCATATAGGCATTGATATGACATCGGGCTGCCAGTTCCAGCACCCCGCGATCCTGCCGGGCCGCTGCGTCCAGCCCTTCGATCAGGGTAATGGCCTGAGGAAATTCTTTGCTGTAATAAGCCGCCAGTACGCTTCCCAGTGCCGGAAAACGCTGCGCCAGTGCATAATAGTCCGGCGGGATCGGTTCCGGCAGGTAAATGCCGCCCAGGAGTTTACGGGTGTTGATGACCGAATCTACCAGCTCATGATACGGTGCTGACTGCAAATAAATCTGCAGCATCCGATCGGCATCCTGATAGTTTTTCTGCTTGATCATGTACCGGCTCAACTCATAAAGCAGCGCCGGATCCAGCCAGCTATTGCCTTCACTGCGAAACTGCTCGACGGTTCGCCGGATTACCGCCGGCGCATAGGCCTGCTCCAGATAAAACCGCAAGAGCTGGTTCTGCCGGCGATAAGCTGATTTTCTATCGGATGACCGGATAAGATCCCATAATATGTTTTCCGCTTTCAGTGGTTGATGTGTCTGGATACTGCCCTCAATTCTCAACTGGTGGTATAAAGCAGTCTCCAAACTGTCCAGTTCTCCCGGTTTGATCCGCTGGAGTGCCGGCAGCAGGGAATCCGACTTGTTTTCCTGCTGGAGGGCATAGGCATAATAAAGCGGAACCTGAGACGGGACCCCGTCCCGATTGAGTTGACTTGCCAGAGCGGATTTCACCCCGCCTAGGTTGCGGTCACCGGCCAGAATCCGCAGCGCCTCTCGGGTACGGATCCGCTCCGGATAACGGCTGATATATTGACCCAGATACTGAGCCGACTGGACACGATCATGCCGCCGGGCATACAGCTTTCCCTTTAAAAATAAACCCTCGGCCTCCAGCACTTCACCCGGATTCTTGCTCATGGCCAGCGTCAGATCGCTCAGCGCCTGATCAGTCTGTCCCCAGTAGGCCAGAATCTCAGCCTTGTGAAACAGGGATTGGGTATAGATACTGTCAGCCGTGCCGAATTTCAAGGCATCGGTCAAAAATTTCATGGCATCCTGATAGCGGTGCTCCCGCTTCAATAATCGTCCCATCCGGTACATTATCTCGCGGTAGTACGTGCCGGTAGGGTAGAGCGCCCGGTACGCCTCGGCGATACCCCGGGCATCCTCGGTCCGCAGCAGGCTCGCCTGCTGCTCAAAGGCCAAATAGAATCCCTCCTGCGCCTGAGAACTTAGCGGATAGCGCTGCTGGATCGACATCAACTGATTGACCGCCGGCTCGATTTTATTCTGCGCCCGGTAGGCCTTTCCCAAGATCAGATAGGCCTTCGGTGCCAGCTTGGAATTCTGAAACAGAGAATTGAATAGATTCAAATAATACTCAGCTCGACTGTAATCCTTGGCCAGGTAGGAGCTCTCGCCGGCCATGTACAACGAGCTGTCGGCCAGATAACTCGACGGATTCCGGGTGTAAAAAGCCTCAAATTCCACCGCCGCCTGACTGTA
>JAGOEH010000215.1 GCA_017997825.1 Candidatus Delongbacteria bacterium
GCCATACAGGCTATCAATCCTAAAAGCAGCAGACGTTTAGTCATAATGGAAAACCTCGGAATAAAATGGGTTGGGTGTTTGATTCATCATCATCTGTATAATATATGGTTCCAGCTTAAAAGGCAAGAAAAAATTATGAATTATCTAAGAAAAATAAATATTCTTAAAAATTTATATTGACAGGTTAAGAAAAAAGTATTAATATGGAATCCGTTAGTGTTTCAGAGGTTAAAAAACAAAGGAGTCATGAGTATGAGAAGAACGCTGTTAGTCCTCGTGATGGTGAGTTTATCCGTGTTGTTCCTGATGTGTGCCAAGAAGAAACAGGAAGAAGTTCAGCCCGGAGTCGTGTTCCAAGTAGAAGAAATGCAGCCGTTCACGTACTGTGCCATTGAAAAGATCGGTTCATTCGATCAGCAGACGGATGCATGGAAGGTTTTCATGGAAGAAGTAGCCAAACAGGCCATTCAGCCGGGTGACATGATTGGTGTTTATTTTAGTGATCCGAGTGTTGTTCCTACCGATAGTCTGGTATGGGACATCGGCGCTATTATTCCGGATTCAGTTGTGATTGCCGAGCCTCTCAAGAAAAAAAGCTGGGCCTTCACCTCGGTGGTTACCAAGGAATATCAAGGGGCTTTTAGCCGGATGGATTCGACCTATGCCGAATTGATGAAAAGTATTGCCGACAATGGATATAAAGTATGCGGTCCAACCATTGAACAGTATTTGACGGCTCCAACTCCGGATTCAACCGGACAGATGGGCGGCCAGATCAAGATTATTATGCCGGTGGAAAAAATTCAGGCGGCCGAATCGGCTCCTGAAAGCGACACGACCGTCCAGCCGGTCCAGTAAAAATACGGTTTTATTTTCAGTTCGTGTCCGATTAGAGCTCAAAAACCCTTCTTTGCTTCAAAGAAGGGTTTTTTCTTTATTCCATAAAAAAGGCTTGCTTTTTTTGTGCAGAATGGTTATATTCGAGCGTTCTTAACTGAAAGTTTAAATGGAGGAAAACAATGAAAACTGGTATTCATCCTGAATACAAGGAAGTTAAAGTCACCTGCGTTTGCGGAAATACCTTTACTACCCGTTCGACCGCTAAAGAAATCAAAGTTGAAATCTGTTCCGCCTGTCATCCCTTTTTTACCGGTAAGGCAAAATTGGTTGATACAGCCGGCCGTGTGGAACGCTTCCGCAAGAAATACAAACTGGACAAATAATCCCAGGTCATTGGTTTGACTGGTTTTGATTGCTCCTTTATGTAAAAATGATAATCTGGGTTATTATGGATTGGTTTATTGGTTATGCTGGAAAAATTGCTGGAAATCGAGGATAAATACCGTCAGATTGAAGAACTGCTGAATCAACCTGATATTTATAATAATCAGGAAAGGTTTCGTGAGTTATCCAAACAGCGGTCCAGCCTGAATGATATTTTTCAACTGATCAAGGTCTATAAAACGACGATGGCTCAGATTGAAGAGGATCGCCAGCTGATCGACCAGGGCGGGGATCATGAATTAATTGGATTGGCGCGTTCCGAATTGGAGGTTTTGCTTGATGAAAAGCAGACCCTGGAACAACGGATAAGAATATTACTGCTTCCCCAGGATCCCAATGATGAGAAGAATATCATCATTGAAATCCGGGCCGGAACCGGCGGAGAAGAAGCCGCTTTATTCGCCGGCGATCTGTTCCGGATGTATTCCCGTTATGTCGAACGCAGAAAGTGGAAAAAAGAGATTATGGATGCCAATCCGACCGGGATTGGCGGCTTTAAAGAGATGATTTTTTCCATTACCGGGGATAGGGTTTACAGCAAGATGAAATTTGAAAGCGGGGTTCATCGGGTTCAGCGCATTCCCCAAACCGAATCCGGAGGCCGTGTTCATACCTCGGCAGCTACCGTTGCCGTCCTTCCGGAAGCGGATGAAATCGATGTTCAGATTGATTCCAAAGATATAAAAATTGATGTTTACCGTTCCACCGGATGCGGTGGACAACATGTGAACACCACCGATTCAGCCGTTCGAATTACCCATCTTCCCTCCGGGATTGTCGTTCAATGCCAGGATGAAAAATCTCAGCTCAAGAATAAAGCTAAAGCCATGAAAGTACTCCGGGCGAGGCTGATGGATAAAACATTGAGTGATCAACATGCCAAGACGGCTCAGGAGCGAAAAACAATGGTGGGGAGCGGCGATCGTTCAGAAAAAATCCGAACCTATAATTTTCCCCAAAATCGAATGACCGATCATCGGATCAATTTCACCTCCTACCGTCTTGATGAAATGCTGGATGGTGAAATCGACGATCTGATCGATGCCCTCATTTTTGCAGAGCAAACCGAACAGCTCAAGCAAATCTAATGAGTTGGAGTATTACCGGCATTCTGGATGCCACGACGGACTATTTCCGGAAAAAGGGAATTGATTCACCCCGTATCAATGCCGAATGGTTGTTGGTTCATATCCTCAATTATCAGGATCGTATTCGGCTTTATCTGGAATTTGATAAAATTCTGCTTGAATCGGAAATCATTCAATATCGGAATCTGATTCAGCGACGGATCCGGGGCGAACCACTTCAATACATCATCGGCCATACTCAATTCTTTCAGGTAATCCTAAAGGTGAACCCGGATGTATTGATTCCCCGGCCGGAAACCGAACAACTGGTGGAAAAAGCCGTGGAAAGGATCAAGCAGGATAACAAAGCCAAAGGCTGTGATATTCTGGAACTTGGAACCGGTTCCGGTGCCATCTCAATTGCTCTGGCGCATGCTTTACCTCATGCTGAAATCTGGAGTGTTGACCGATCCATCTCCGCATCGCAGTTGGCTCGTCAAAATGCCATCACCAACCAGGTCGGCCACCAGATCCGGTTTTGGGCTGGTGATCGGTTTGAAGCCCTTCAATCTCATTCATTTGATTATATCATTTCCAATCCTCCTTATGTAACCCTTGAGGAATGGAGGGAGTTACCGTCAGAGATTAGGGATTTTGAGCCATCCATCGCTCTGATCGCCGATCAAAATGGAATGAGTTTCTATTACTATTTGATCGGGCAGATCGATCGATTTCTTAAAAAGCAAGGCTGGATGATGCTGGAAATCGGCGAGACCCAGCTCCATGAACTGGAAGCATTTATCCGTTCACAACCGGCTGCATTGAATCCGGTTTTCAGCCGGGATTATAATCATAAAGACCGTTTTCTCTTCATTCAAAACCCATAAGGAGTCATTCCATGCATCCCATTGCCGAAAAGCTTAATCACGTGATTGCTCAGAATCATCCCGAGGTATGGGAGATGCTATCCCCGTTCGGAAAACAACTCTATTTTCCAAAAGGGATTGTCAGCCAAAGCGCCGAAGCCGCCCTACACGCCAAACGATATAATGCCACTATCGGTATGGCGCTGGAAAACGGCAGAGTCATGTGTTTCGATTATGCCATGGATTGGATGAGTGGACTCGATCGCAATGAAATATTTCCCTATGCTCCGACCGCGGGTCTTCCCGGTCTGATCGATCTATGGAGAAAAAAACAGATCCGTTATAATCCGGCTATGGCTGATTTGGCCATTGGAAAACCCATTGTGACCGCAGCGATTACTCACGGGTTGTTCATTATTTCCGATCTTCTGGTGGCTCCAGGGGATACGATTATCCTACCGGATCTCTACTGGGGAAATTACTCACTGATCTTTAAAGAACGCCGAGGTGCCGAAATCAAAAGCTTTTCCCTTTTTAATCATCAGTCGTTCAATCTGAAGGCATTTCAGAATACTCTCCAGGAATCCCAAGCCTCAAAACTGGTTATCATCCTCAATTTTCCGAACAATCCGACCGGTTACACCCCCACCGATCAGGAAATGCATTCCATCCGGGACATCATTTTGGAAAAGGCCCAAACAACCCGAATCGTCGTGATCTGTGACGATGCCTATTTCGGTTTGTTTTATAGGGACGGATTATTCACCCAGTCTCCTTTTTGCCTGCTGGCCAATGCTCATCCTAATATACTGGCAGTCAAACTAGACGCCGGAACCAAGGAAGAATATATCTGGGGACTCCGTGTTGGATTCATTACACTGGGGATTCAAGGCGGAACCCCGGATCTGTACCTGGCTTTGCAGGAAAAAATAAAGGGGGCCATCCGCTCTTCGGTTTCCAACAATCCGATGATTAGTCAATCCATACTAAAAAAAATACTCGAGCATCCTGATTATATCAAACTCAAAGAGGAAAAGTTCCAAATCCTGAAAAAACGGGCCTTAAAAACCCAGCAGGTGGCTTCAAATCCAAAGTATGAAGCGCTGTGGGATGTCTTACCCTTTAATTCAGGGTATTTTATGTGTCTCAAGCTTAAAACCGTGAATGCCGAAAAGCTGAGGCTTCACCTACTGCATCAATTCGGTATTGGAACTATCAGCATCAACGATCAGGTTATGAGGATCGCATTTTCAAATATTGAAGAATCACAATTGGAAGAGTTGTTTAACCTGATAGCCCAGGCGATCGGAGAAACCGTTGAATGAATTGATGCTGGATTCTCAGGATATCCAATGGCTGTCGGCTAATGGATTAACTCCGTCACACATCCTCCGGCAATTCAAATTATTATCCGAGTCTCCTTATTATCCTGAGGTTATTGCCCCGGTAAAGCCGGGTGACGGTGTCGTTCAGTTGGATGAACAGGAGAAACAGCTTTGTCTGGATCAGGCTGACGCGACCGGGGATCAGGAAAAATTAAAATTTGTTCCGGCATCCGGCGCCGCCAGCCGAATGTTTCAAGATCTGTTATCCATTCTGACAAAGACTGAATCTCCCCTTTTAAACAACCCGTCAATCCGGGATTTTTTCCACCATCTTCCCTCCTTGCCGTTTGCCCCCCTGATTCCTTCTGAATTGATGAAATATGATGAAGCACTGTCCATTCCCGTTTGTCAACGGATCCTTCATTTTATCCTGTTGAAAGAGGGATTGGGCTATTATTATATTCCCAAAGCACTTATCCCGTTTCATCGTTATCCCTCCGGCGAGATTCGGACCGCTTTTGAGGAACACATCCGTGAAAGCTTAATGCTTTTTGGTTCAAGGGCTCGTTTCCATTTTACCTTTTCCCCGGATCATCAGTCATTGATTGAGGAGGATTGCCGGCGAATTCTGGATACTATTCGATCAACTACCCCCCATACGATCGATTGTGACTATTCCTATCAGTCTGCTCATACTCAAACCATAGCCCTTACCCTGGAAGGAAAACTTCTCAGAGATGTTCAAAAC
>JAGOEH010000216.1 GCA_017997825.1 Candidatus Delongbacteria bacterium
ACACATGGCCGTGAAAGGTATGCACCAGCACCAGCCTGCGCCGAAATAACAGTCGGCAGAACAATGCCGCGGATCGCCCGATAAATCCCGCTTTGGCGGTATGGGTATGAATTAGATGGGGTTGATAGGTCAGAATTTCCCGGACCAATCTAAAAAAGGCAATGGTATCTTTCCACAGATTGATTTCACGCTGAAGCGAAGGGATCCGATGGACGGTTATCCCGTGCTCTTCGGCCAGGTAGTCCATGTTGCCCTCATCCGGGGATTCGTAACCCGCCACCAGCCGGGTGGTATACCGGGAGTTCCGGAACGCATCCGCCAGCAAAATGGTATGGATGGCTGGACCTCCCACATTTAACCGGGCGATGACCCGCAAAATTCGAATCGTTTCCATTCAATCCGGAACTGAATACAGGGTTTTCACTTATTATCCATTCAGGGTTTTCCGGCAATCCTCAATAATATCCCGCAGTATCTTGTCCAGGGATATGGTGGGTTTGAAGCCGGTCAATTCCATCAACAGACCGGTATCCGGCTGTCGGTGGCGCATATCCTCGAATCCCTCTTCATAGGCCTGATGATAAGGGATATAAACCAGTTCGGACGAGGAACCGGTCATGATACGGATCTTTTCCGCCAGTGACTCGATGGAAATCGGCTGGTCATTTCCTATATTGACGACCCGGCCGATGGCGTTTTCCTGCTCCAGCAACAGCACAATGGCCCGGATCACATCCTGAACATCCGTGAAACAACGGGTCTGCTTGCCGTCGCCATAAACCGTCAGCGGTTTGTTCTCCAGCGCCTGCTTGACCAGCCGCGGCACCACCATCCCATAACGCCCGGTTTGACGGGGGCCGATGGTGTTGAAAAACCGGCCGATAATGACCGGCAATTGATAGGTCCGGTGATAGGCCAGGGCCAAAAACTCATCAATGGCTTTCGAACAGGCGTAACTCCAACGGTGTTTGCTGGTCGGCCCGATCACCATGTCATCCTCTTCCTTGAAGGGCAAGTGATCGCTCTTACCGTAAACCTCACTGGTGGAAGCCACAAAAACCTTCTTCCGATATCGGTTGGCAATCTTCAATACCATCTCGCTGCCCAAAATATTGGTCTCGATCACCGACACCGGCTTTTCTACAATCAGTTCCACACCGACCGCCGCCGCCAGATGGATGACTCCATCACACTCCGACACCAGCCGGTCCATCACCGAATGATTCAAAATACTCTCTACCGCAAAATGATAGTGAGAATGGGAAACGAACGGTTTAATATTTTCAAAACTTCCGGTGGAAAGATCATCGATTACCATCACCGAATGCCCCTGCCTGAGCAAAAACTCACTCAGATGGAATCCGATGAATCCAGCACCACCTGTAATAAGATATTTCATTCACGTCCCCTTGGTTGGTTTTCCATGACGGTGTCAGATAAAACAGGCTTCGAACCGGCTTACACTTCCCGGCGGATGCCTTTCATACGGAACAACCATTGTTATTCATTAAAATATATCATCTTCAGGCAAAAGACAAGTCATTTTTTTCATTATTTCACCCCAGTCCGGACACCCCGGCAGGGTAATCGGTTTCTACCGGTATCCCCGTCTACCAAGGATTGATTTGATCAATCCCCTCAAACAATCCACCCAGGGTCGGCGGAGCACTCCGGCCCAAAATACCCCCATCGATAAGCCGATGACCTCACTCCGTCCAATCATTATCCCTCAAATCCCAACTTACCATTTTGCTGGGGTCTCTCTCCAGAACCCCAAATAGAATGAATGATCAGACACACGCTGATCCCTGCCGTCATTTGTGATCGGCCTCCAATCCCTAATAAGGAAATATTAAAAACAATCTTGACAAAAAATAAAAAAAAGAGTATAATGGTCTATGCAAAACCCGGTTACCCTAATGCATCATTCAAGGATTCCCAAATGTTTTTAGAAAAATTCCCCCTGACCAATCACCGGACCTTGGTGCCGGTCAATGAAATCAATATCATTTTGTATAGCCATTTGCTTTACCAGAATGAACCGGACGATGTCGCCATGTTCTGGAAAGATTATTCCTATTTTGATCCCACCATTGTCGAAAACCGGGACCGAAAATTCCACTTTATCGAATTGACCAAACTGAGGCTGGACAGCAAACACTTTCGTAAAAAGCTGAATACCTATCTGAATGTCAAGTTCAACCCGGTCAATTTTTATCAGCCGCTGGAAATGAACCTGATCAAGTTCAGCCTTCTGGCAGCCGAATCCAGCATCATTCTCCAGAGTATTCTGCAGCGGGCGGCATTGCCGGCTTTTGTAGAGTCGGTATTGGCTGAATCGGAACAGGTAGCGGAAACCAATGATATTATCGAGCTGATCCAGATTTATAAAAACAGTACCGATTTGCGGACCCGATACGAAGTTCTGCGCAAAACCAGCCTGGGGTTTCTGCTGGGGCGGGTCAAAAATTGCCTCTCTTTCCAAAAGGCTCCCAAATATCATAAGTATCTGGATCGCCTTTTCAAATCCCAGCTGCAGCTCGATAATACCCGTCACATCCAGGACAGCTTCACCCTCTATTACTGGCTGAATCCCGATGACCAAATCGTATTTTATGATAATGAAACCGATGCTCAGACCGCCTATGAAAATGATAAACGGGAACGGGACAAAAAGGGGAAAATGATCCATCCGATCCAGCATGAGACCATCACCCCCGTCGTCTCGCTCAATGGAAACATTATCCTGAGGTATATCAGTCGAATTAAAAATTTCAACGGGCAAAAAGATGACTATACCTCCATCATCGAAAAGATTGTCAGGAAAAATCTGCTCTATCCCAACGAGATTACCGATATCTACGGGATCACATTTGTGGTGAGGGGGGAAAAGGAAATTTTGAGTCTAAAAACTGAATTGGAAGACTCACTGGGAGGAACCAACACCCGAAAGGATGAAAAGAAGATTCAGAAAGCGCCCATTTCAGAGTATATCAGCCAGAACAGCGGGGAGTATTTCAAGATATGGAAAGCCATCTATGACATTACGCTGCCGCATGAGCGGCTGGAAATCATTATGGGTCAGATTAACAATATCAAGGAAGATATTCAGGTTCTTCAGCAGGTTATCAGGAACACCCCCCCGCAAGGCGAGACTCAGAAATCGCTGGAATTTGTTCAGACCTATATCCAGAAAAAGGAACGGGAACTGGATCATTTGAAGCGGATTAAAATGATGTATGACAATAAATCCTTTGATCTTCAGGTGGAGATTCAGATCCAGGATCTGCAATCCTATCTGTTGTCGAGATGTTTCGGTAGTTCGACCGAACATGCGGCATTGAAGCGGGAGCAGGTCTTACGCTCATCGCTTTATAAACTCTATCCGAAACAAATCTATGAACCGTTTCTGATGAAGCTTCGCGAGAAATTTTTAGCCAAATATATCCAAAGGAGCTAAAAATGCAGAAAATATATATTCTGGGAATTTGCGGTACAGCTATGGCGACGATTGCGATATTGCTGAAGGAAAAAGGACTTGAGGTGGTCGGATCCGACACGGGGATCTTTCCGCCAATGTCCGATCTATTGAAAAAATATCAAATTCCGGTCCATGAATCATTTACGGAGGATCATATCATACAATCCGGTGCCGATCTGTTTGTGATCGGGAATGCTATAACACGCAACAATCTCGAGCTGGAATATATTCTGGATCACAAGTTGCCTTACTGTTCCGGAGCAGAAGCCTTACGGCGGTTTTTTCTGTGGGAAAGCCGAAACATCATTGTAACGGGGACTCATGGCAAGACCACCACCACCAGTATGCTGGCTTACATATTCAATTATGCTCCGGATTCTCCCGGTGCGTCGTTCTTTATTGGCGGCCTGATGGAGAATTTTCAAACCTCGGCGGCCTATCATCCCCACGCCCCCTATTTTATTTTGGAAGGGGATGAGTACGATACCGCATTCTTTGACAAGCGTTCCAAGTTTATTCATTATTTGCCGGAGACTGTCATCATTAACAATCTTGAGTTTGATCATGCCGATATTTTTACCAGCCTGCCTGAAATCCAGAAGTGTTTTCATCATCTGGTCCGGATCATTCCCCGCAATGGGCTGGTGATCTATAATGGGGATGAACCCCATATCCAGCCGGCGCTGAAAGAGGTTCATTGTCCGGCCTTGACCTTTGGAACTCAATCGCATCATGATCTGGTGGTTGAATATCACGGCATCAATCCCCAGGGCTTGACCGTTGGGTCATTCCATTACCAAAACCGGACTTATCCGGTCAGTCTGCAGGTATTGGGGGAACACAATCTGATGAACGCCGCAGGGGCATTTCTGGCGGCCCAGCATTACCGGATTCCCGTTCCGGCCATTCTGCAGGCCCTTAGCCGGTTTAAAGGCGCCCGCCGCCGGCTCAGCAAAATCTGGGAGGGCGCCCATAAAGTCCTTTATGACGATTTTGCCCATCATCCGACTGCCATCTCAAAAACCCTGGCTACTCTCCACCAGCTTTATCCCGACTACCAAATCATCCTGTGTCAGGAATTTTCCAATAATACCTCCTACCGAAATATCCACCAAAAGGCTTATATCCACGCTTTCTCTCCCGCCAGGACCGTCTTATTCAAGCTCCATCCCCGCTACTATCGATTACCGGAAACAGAAAAACTAAAGCTGGATGAGCTAACGCACGATCTGGCAGACCAGGGCATCCAGGCCTCCTTTTTCGCCAACACCTCCGATCTTTTCCAAACCCTGATCCCCCTGATCCATCCCCGCCAAAAACAGGTTATTCTGGTCGGTGGGAGCGCCACGTTTGACGGATTGCTTCATCAGTTGAAAACCTATCTAACTCATACCTTTCATGGCAAGGAGTAGACAATGATCGACAAAGTTCGGGACGGCAAAGAGCGACGAGTTCTAAAACGCCGGCATCTGCTGTTTTATCTTGAAATATCCAACAAACCGACCGGCGAGATTCTGGGTCACTTAGGTGATATTACGGTTGACGGCCTGATGATCATTTCTCCTCGTTTAATCCCAATCGGTCAGCGCCTGGATGTCATGGTTTCACTTCCCAATCTGAAGGAATTCGATCAGAGCCGTTTCGAAGCCCAGGTCGAAACCCTGTGGTCTCATCCGGATTTCAACACCGTGATCAACTGCTACGGCTCCCGGCTCGTTTATATTCATACTGATATCCCCAGTCTGATCCAGCATCTGATTCGGGTTC
>JAGOEH010000217.1 GCA_017997825.1 Candidatus Delongbacteria bacterium
TACCCGCAATCCACCAGGGAAGGTTCCGGCCCGACAGAAAAAACTGATCGGTTCCTTTACCGGCCTTCCTGGAATAGTAGACAGCCATGGCCATGATGATCACAGAATAAACCAAAACAACCAAACCATCCAACCAATGCATAGATCCCCTTTCCGCTCTCTATGAGTTAATCCACTGATCCAGCTTACCAAACAGACTCTCCGCCAGGCTGAACAAAAACGACTGGGAGGGCGCTGTGAATGTCTTATAATTCAAATAGGTCAGAGGTGCCGATAACCCTTGAAACTTCAGCTTGTAAGCCAGCAAAAACTGCCACTGCAGGTCATGATGCTGGAAAAAATACTGATTGATATCCGGTTTTCCATACTTGGGATCCCCGACAATCGGATGATGAATATAGGCCAATTGAGCCCGTAATTGATGGGATTTTCCCGTTTCCAGCTCCATCTCAACCAGGCTAAATCCATCCTTGCAGCGTATCGGACGGAGCCGGGAACGGCATAGTACCGCACCCGGAATATAGGTCTCAAAAATGTAAACCATATTTTCATCTTTGGTTTTTCGCAAATAGTGTGACAAAACCATTTCCTGATCAATCTCTCCGTTCACCACAGCCAGGTAGTATTTCTGAACCCGGCCGGCTTGCATCCCTTCATTCAATACTCGAAGCGTCTGGTAGGTCTTGCCGAACATAATCAGACCCTCCGTATTCCGATCCAATCGATTGATACTACCGGAACGGAAATTCCGAAATGCATCCGGATACTTCAACTGCAAATAACGGTTGACCAGATAAACCATATCATCGTTTGAGTCGGCCTGATCGGCTTGGCTGAGAGTTCCGGCCTCTTTATAGATAACCAGGATATTTTCATCCTCAAATACAATGTTTATATCTTTGATCAAATCTTCCAAATCCCGGATCTCAAGCACGCTATCCGTTTCATGGACATCGGTCAGGTTAACCAGCAACTGGACAAAATCATTATTTTCCAGAACATAGGTGTATTGAACCCGCTTACCGTTAACCTTGATCTTCTTTTCCCGGATCAGCCGGTATACCAGATCCTTTGGAGCCTGCGGCAGTTGCCGCAGCAGAAATTTGTCCAGCCTGCGACCCTCATTGCTGGAATTGATCATCCATTCTTCCATAGAAGTATTGTCTCTCCGGTGATAGATTTCTTTACAAAAGCGATTTAACCGTTTGCATCATTATAAATAAACACTCTTCGATGAAAAAGTCAAGTTTTTTTTATACCTCGTTCCATAAATTCTCAATATATAATTGATACTTCTTCTTTTTTTGCCGGCGATGCACCAATTCGGCTTCCGATTCTCTCAGATAGAGAGGCTGGAAATCGGACAAGGGGATGGTCAACCGGTCAGTATCGGATAAGAGCAGAGGCCAGTCGGCCGCGAATCCGCGAACAAGGCTCAAGGGGAAGGGCTGATTCCAGTCGGCTGCCAGTTTTTCCGACCGGGTGAACACCGCCTCTCCGGTACCGATGCGCTCCGGCAATTCGGCTTTCAGAATCAGGGTCTCTTCAATGAGAATCGGGATGGTTCCGGGATGGTTCCGATAGCGGCCGAAATATAGTTCGTCTCTGATTCCGGGAATCAATCCGATACAATCCCCTGAATTCGGGGATTGCCTAACTCCATCCATCATCAACAGCAGCAGCGAGGATAATCCCAGCACCGGGATTTTATAATGATAGGCCAATGTTTTGATCACCACGGTACCGATCCGGGTTCCGGTAAAGGATCCGGGGCCCAGCACTGCCATCAGATGATCGAACTGAGACAGATCCAGCCGGCATTCTCGCAGCAGGAAATCCAAACGATTCAGCAGGGTCTCGGAATGGGTTTTGGGCAAATCCAAGCCCAGATGAGCGATAATACGCTGCCGATCAAAAACTACCATCCGCCCCAGATTGGAGGAGGTATCGACAGCCAACGTTAAACCGTTCATTAGAACTCACTTTCATGACGTGGTGAATCGGTGATGTTCGCAAAGAAATCCTCGGTTTCATCACAGTCCGAAAAAAAATAAAACTGGCGGCTATGAGGTCCTAGTGGTTTGATGAAGATTCCAATCAGGGGATAAAACAGATCATAGTCCCGAACCTTGTAAGCCCACTCCACCAGGAATAGATTGGCGGGGTCATCCAATTGATCGGAGAGACCGAGCTCATCCAGTTCCAAACTGGATTTGAGACGATAGAGATCAAGATGGAACAGGGTTCGCTGGGGAGTAGGATATTGATGAATTAAAGTGAAGGTAGGACTGTCGACCCGATTGGAGTCGACACCGAGGGCGGCGGCCAGGAATCGGATGAACGTAGTTTTGCCGGAGCCAAGCGGGCCATCCAGGGTGAAATGGACGCCCGGAATCAGATGGGAGGCGACCCTGACGGCCAATTGACGGGTTTGATCGAGGGAATGGCAGAGATGCTTGGCCTGGTATTTCATTCGGCTAATCGATGTTTATAAGCCTGATATCGGGTTTCCAGTTCCGGCTGGGACAGAGCTAGGATTTGGACGGCAAAAAGGGCGGCATTCTTCATTCCGGCCTTCCCGATTGCCATCGAGGCGACAGGAACTCCCCCGGGCATCTGAACAATGGCCAGCAATGCATCCATCCCTTGGAGGGAGGATCCGGGCAGAGGAACGCCGATTACCGGCAGATGAGTGTAGGAGGCGATGACTCCGGGGAGATGGGCGGCCATTCCTGCCGCCGCGATGATCACCTTAATCCCGCGACCTGCAGCCTCTTTGGCCAGATTACGGGTCTGTTCCGGTTTTCGGTGAGCCGAAGAATAATGCAGCTCGAAGTCCACGCCGAATTCATCCAGGACGTCCTTCAAGGGCTGCACATAATCGCTGTCGGAAGCGCTGCCTAAAATTACCAGAATTGATGCCATAGTGCCACTCCTGTTGAAAATTGATATTGACTTTTCCAGCAATTCAAGTTAGTTTAATCAACGGGCAAAAAAAAAACCACCCTGCGGTGGTTTTTCTGGAGCTAAGGGGAGTCGAACCCCTGACCTTCTGACTGCCAGTCAGACGCGCTCCCAGCTGCGCTATAGCCCCGTGTTTAATGTAGGTCAATAATAACCTTTTTTTCGGGATTTGTCAAGGCTTTTTTCAACGATCCCCAAAAAATACCGACGACTCGGAATTCCATTGAGCAGGAAAGGGAATCAGATGATTGTGGAAGGAAAGGAATACCGCACCGTATGGATGGAAGGCGGAACAGTCTGTATGATCGACCAGACACAACTGCCTCATACCTTCAGTATTATCCGGGCTGACAGGTGGCAGGAAACCGCGGATGCGATCCGTACCATGCTGGTTCGGGGAGCGGGAGCTTTGGCCGCTGCCGGAGCTTATGGAATGGTCCAGGTTTTTCAAACCGCCCGCAATCGTGCCGATATCGACGACGGATACCAGCATCTGAGGCAAACCCGTCCCACGGCCCAGAATCTTTTTTACTCGCTGGATCGAGTTAAACAAGCCGGATTATCCGTCACACAGGTTGAGAAACAGGCCGCAGCCGCTCTGCAAATGGCCGACCAGCTGTCGGATGACGATTCGCAGATGGCTTCCCGGATTGGAGACCACGGCAATCCGTTGATCACCTCAGGTATGAAAATCCTGACTCACTGTAATGCCGGCTGGCTGGCCTTTGTGGATTGGGGAACCGCTATCGCGCCGATCTATAAGGCCCATCGACAGGGTAAATCCGTTATGGTCTGGGTCGATGAAACCCGCCCCCTGCTTCAGGGAGCCCGACTGACCGCCTGGGAACTCGCCCAGTTCGGAGTCCCCCACCGGATTATCCCGGATAATGCCGCCGCATATTACATGGCCTCCGGCCAGGTCGATATGGTCATCACCGGCGCTGACCGCATCGCCGCCAACGGGGATACCGCCAATAAAATCGGCACGCTCGACCGAGCCATTCTGGCTCACTATTACCAGATTCCCTTCTATATCGCCGCTCCCACCACCACCATCGACTGGAATACTCCATCCGGCCAGGCCATACCCATCGAACAACGATCCCCCGATGAGGTTCACACCATATCAGGACTCGCTCCGGACGGGAAAATTACCCGGATCCGGATTACTCCGGCTTCCAGTCCGGCCTCCAATCCGGCATTCGACGTCACACCGGCCGGCCTGATCCACGGTTTTATCACTGAAAAGGGAATATACCGTCCCGACCAGCTCCATCAACTCAATCCCCAATCCAACGGCTAACCTTGATTAACCGTCACTTCAGGAGAACTATGAAAAAACTATTCCTGCCCGCGTTGACCCTTCTCCTGCTTTTCGCCTCACACCAGGCCCAAAAGAGGAACCAAGAACTCAAACCGGCCACCTTCGGCTATTTCCTGACCCTGGGTACCGGATACCTGCTGCCCAGCGGGTCCATTCAGGATCTGGCCGGCAACTCCTCCTTCCTGCAATTGGGATTCCAAACCAGACTCAAATCCAAACTCTACGGGGGATTCGATTTTAATATCGCCAGCCTGCCGGCCGAGTTTCAACATGATCCCGCTTTGGGTTATGAACAGGAGCGGCGCTGGTATCAAATCTCCCTGATCGGGACCTGGTATGCCTGGACTCCGGCTAAACCCATGAATTACCGATATTTTTATGCTTTCAGCCCCAAACAGGGGCTCTTCCTTTCCGTCAAGGGAGGCTATTATCACCACGCCCTGATCTTCAAGGTCCTACAGGTGAAAAAAACCTTCTGGGAAGAAAGCGATATGAATTTTTCACGAAAAGGTTTCGGATGTGCGGCCGGACTTGGTTTTCTAAAGGTGTTTGACATCGGATTCGGAATTCCGATCGGTTTGCAACTGACCGCCTATTATCATCTGGTCTCGACCAATCCGGGAAAAAAGATTTATTATTATTATAACGGCACCGAATTTGTCGATCGGGAAACCCCCTATCCCGGCAGCCTTAAGGAGAATTACTGGCAGATCAACCTTTCATTTCTGATCTTCAGCCTGAAAACACCCTCGACCGGCAAGCCATCCGGATCGAAGATCACCCCCTGACCGCTCCGGTCTCGTGATGACTCCGGAAGAGATTCACCCCTGATCCATAACTCGACAAACCAGCACATGATATTCACCCAGACAGAAATTCCGGTCGAAAAATTTGAGGAAGGGCACCAGGATTTGCGGGGTATTATTCTGGGAAATCATCCCGGTGGTCTGA
>JAGOEH010000029.1 GCA_017997825.1 Candidatus Delongbacteria bacterium
TCCCCAAATATTCATCGTTTATAAGGGATCACTCTGCTCATTCTTCCAAACCTTTGACGATGTAAAAGAAGCAGAGCAACCGGCAACACCCCCGACTCCGGTCCCTCAAAATTGATTATAATCGATCCCCTTACGGAATCATCCGTAAGGGGATTTTTTTTAATCCAATCCGAAAGGAAACCCTCATGCCGAAATTACTCCTGATCGGTTTATTGCTTTTTTGTTCGATTCTAGTCGGAACACTTACAGCTCGTCCGGTTCAGAAAAAAGGCACGCTCATCCCCCAACGTTTTGAAAAGAAAATAAAAAAGCAATTGGAGTTGGCCTACTGGTTGTTTCTGCCGAACGATTATCACCCCAAATCCAAAACGGGTTATCCGATGATTCTGTTTCTGCACGGAGCCGGGGAGCGGGGAGATGATCTGGAAAAGGTCAAAATTCACGGAATCCCCAAGGTTGCCATGGCGGATTCCACATTTCCCTTTATCGTCCTGGCACCCCAGTGTCCGGAAAACGGCTGGTGGACGGAATACAGCGATGAATTAAACGGCTTGATCGAGGCCGTCATTGAGCACTACGCGGTAGATACCAATCGGATCTATATCACCGGATTAAGTATGGGGGGATTCGGCACCTGGGACATGGCTATCAGGTATCCCCACCGCTTCGCCGCCATCGCCCCGATTTGCGGCGGCTCGCTTCCCATTCTGGCTCACCGCATCCAGCACCTCCCCGTTTGGGCCTTCCACGGGGTCAAGGATCCGGTGGTTCCGGTCGCCTTCTCGGAAGAGATGATCAAAAAACTTCAATCCTTGAATGCTCCGGTCAAATTAACCCTTTATCCCGATGCCGGTCATGACTCATGGACCGAAACCTATAACAATCCCGAACTCTATCAATGGTTTTTGTCTCAAAAGAAAGCCAATCAATGAAATATACCCTGACTGTTCTCCTGCTAACGATAACCTTATGGCCTTCCCTCACATCGGCCGAGGTAATTACACTCCATGGAATCATCCATGATTGCCACACCCAGAAAATCGTCGACTCGGTCCACATTCAAGTCATGAATCGATCCGATTCCAGCATCGCCAAAACACTGAGCAAATCCAGCGGACGTTGGAGTATTCAGCTTACAACTACCGCCATCGATGAATCCGACTCCTTGTCTGCACTTCCAATGATGATTGCCGACAACTTCCCCAATCCATTCCGCCAATCCACCACCATTCCGTTTCATCTCTCCCGGCGAACCCCCCTGGTGGTTACCGTATATAATATCCTGGGGGAAACATTGGACCGGCGATCCCTGGATCTAGGAAGCGGATCCTATCAGATCGGCTGGCAAAGCCTGGGCGCTCCCTCCGTTTTGCTGGTCAATTTCACCTGTGAAACCCAAAGCCGTACCATCAAGATGCTTCAATTGGATGCCGGTTCAGGCGGACTGTGCAACCCGGTTTCTATCGGCGATCATGGAACGGTTGCCGGCCACCTTAATCGATCGACCGGATCATCCCTCCTCTCGACCGATCTGGTAATCCGGTTCAAGCGCTTCGACTACCTCGAAGATTCTATCCTAATCTCCCTTCCGGCTACCGACACCATTAAAACTCTGATGGAAAGCATTCATCATCACGCCTTCTTCATCGATCTGCATAATGACATTTTGGAACGCACCTACGGGGTGGATTATGATTGGGGAATCCGTCATACGACCAAATACCACACTGATATTCCCCGATTACAGGAGGGAGGGGTTGACGCCCAGTTTTTTGTGCTGTGGGTTGATCCGGATTTTACTGAAAGCTATTTCGATATTGCTCAGGGCTTTATCAATACCTTTCATCACCAGCTCGGTCGCTATCCGAGCCTGATCGGACAGGCCCGATTGGAGAGTGAAATCACGGAACTGAATGCCGGGGGTAAGATCGCCGCCATTCTGGCTGCTGAGGGCGGACATATTCTGGAGGATGATCCGGATCATTTGATCGAATTGTACCGCCAGGGAGTCCGATACCTGACGATCACCTGGAACAACAGTACCGATTGGGCCATATCGGCTCAGGATTCACGCTCCGAAACCCAGGGATTGTCCGAATTTGGCCGTCAAATCATCAGGACCATGGATTCTCTCGGGATAATCATTGATATCTCCCATACCGGAATTCAAACAATCCGGGATATTCTAGAGGAAACCCGGAATCCCATCGTCGCCACCCATTCCGGAGCTTATTCGGTTCGCCCGCATTACCGGAACCTCAAAGATGATCAGATTGTAGCTATCGCCGAAAAGGGTGGACTGATCGGGGTGGTTTTCTATCCCAGTTTTTTGACTGCTACCGGCAAAGCCAAGATCGACGACGTAATCCGGCATATCGACTATATCGTAAATCTGGTCGGAATTGACTATGTGGCCATCGGTTCCGATTTTGACGGCATGGAATCGACTCCCAGCGGATTGGAAAACGTCTCCAAATTCCCTAACCTGACAAAAGAACTGCTACGGCATGGATATACGCCTGCGGATGTTCAGAAAATCCTGGGACAAAATATGCTGCGTGTCTGGCATGACGTCGTTGAGCATCCTCTTTAATCCGGCATTGCCCCAACGAAAAGCCTCCAATCCGGCCTGACTGCAAATTACCCGCCCATACCCAGTCAGATGCAAATATATATTGACAAACGCTTTTCTTTGCTTATATTACCTCTAATCCGGTCCGATCAATCCAGAATCATAGACCGGATGATCTTCAACCGTTTTAACACCGTTTGTTAATCTGTATGGAATTCCATCCTATGATCGACCGGATCGATAAAACCACCATCCTGATCTGTCTCTTGATTTATTCAGGATCAGCCATACTATGGATTTCCGGATGTTCCCAATGGAATCCATTCATGCCTGAAAAGGCTCCGGTCAACCTGATGATTCAGGACACGGTTCAAACACCCGAATTGTTGATCAAAACCTTCCAGCAGGCCTATGCCGATCGGGATCTGGACACCTATCTGAGCTGTCTGTCCGAGCAGTTCATCTTTATCATGCAGGATGATGATCAGGCCTATTATCAGCTCAAGAACAACTGGTGGGACAAATCCAAGGAAGAGGAATTGAACCGCAACCTATTTACTCATGCGACCGATATTCAGCTGAAACTGATCTATGCCTCCTCACAGCAGGTCAGTGACAGCTTGTGCCGGTACAAGTATCAGTATCAGCTTACCGTCTATGATGACAATGAAACCCGCTACGATGCCGATGGATTTGCGGCGTTTGAAATGGTAAAAAAAGGTCCGGCATGGAAAATAGAAAAATGGCAAGACTTGGCTTATTAGGATTCTTGGTGATGATCGGGTGCGCCGGATCGATCCGGTGGCAGGATCATCCGCTCATGACCAACCGGGAAATGGTCGAGAAGCTGATGATATCCCGAATCACCACCGTTTTGGATTCCATTCCGATTGATCGGTCCGAACTCATGATCAAATCGTTATCGATCCATCCCCACGGATATCTGGTCGATCATCATATCCGACAGTATTTTCTTGACCGAAAATCGGTCACCCTGCGGATGGATAGCAGCGCCATTCCCTGCGGCCGGATTGAATACCGCATCGAGCTTCTGGGGATCAGCCTGGAAAAGCTGAATCGGGCCTATCTGTTTCAAACCCGATATTTCAGCCGCCGTGCTGATCTGATCATCAACTGTCACCTTGTGGACAGTTCAAACCGGCTTCAATCCTCATTTCAAATCCAAGGGTCCCTCTCCGACACCCTGCCGGCTGATCTGGCCTTATCCCTGGAATCAACGCCTCCCCTGATCATCAAACAACCACCCCAGGAACAATCCAACCCCCTGATCGAAGGAATCGTAACCGTCATGATTATGATCACAGTCCTGTATCTATTCTATGTTGACAAAGAGGGTTGACGGACCATCGGCATGAAGGCTTTTTATTATATTCTTCTGATCGATCTGATCCTGGTTGGGCCGATAACGGCTGACTCCGGCTCCACTTCCCGTCACACTGGGTTTCGACAGTTTTCAATCATGGCCTCCTACATCAATCCAACCGGATTGAATCGCCATTCCCGGGATATTTTGAACACCCATGCCATTCAAGCTTCACCTCCCTCGATCCATTACGGAGGAAAGCTGCGTTACGACTATTGTCCCTGGAGGATTCATTCCCGATGGAATACGGGGATCAGTCTGGAGGGAATCTATTATATGAGCAATGTAAATTTCCCTCCCAGCCAAAATTATAGCGGATTAAGTACGGATATGGGAGCTGTATTGATCGGTCCGGCGCTCTATTATGAGGTGATCCGGCACTCCGATTATATTATCCGGGCAGGTTTGATATCGGAATTGGGCTTGATTCATTATGCCTATCAACTGATCCCCAGCCGGTCACTATCCAAGATCGGATCCATCGTTCAGATTGATGTACCGGTTCAAGTGGCCATCGCCTCTTCGGATCGATTCCGGCTGATGCTGGACGGAGGATTTCACCTGTTTTTTTCCCGGGATGTCCGGATCGATCTGGCCTATCCTTCACCCAAAACCGGACTCAACGCCCATGGATTTTATATTGGACTGAGCTTGAGTACCTATTGAAATGGAAACGGATTGATGTGGAAAAAAATTCAGCAATTCATTTTTCAGCTTCGCTTAGAGGAGCTGATCGCTCTGGTTTTTCTGGTTCCATCCTGGATTATCACTATTCGGGCCAATCTTTATTTTTACCAAGCCGGATTGGATATTCCGCGGCGCTTCTACGGTGGAATCTGGCGCCTGATCATCACCATGATTGTAATCCTGATTTTCTTTTGGTTTGTAAAACGGAAACCGTGGTGGTGCTATACCGGCTGGTTGCGCGAGGTCATGCCCTTTCTTTTCTGTGTAGCCATTTATACCAATCTCCATGATACCATCCATTTTGTCAATCCCCATGATATCCACGATGTCCTGATTCGGATTGACGGATGGATGTTCGGGGTCCAGCCCTGCGTTTGGGCCCAGCAGTTTTATCACCCGATCTTAACCGATTATTTCAGTATCAGCTATATGAACTATTTCTTGATATCGGTCATCGTGGTGCTCTACCTATTGCTGAAATCACGCCGAGCAGCAATGAGACAGGCGCTGATCGGAACCATCCTATGTTTTTATGTGGGCTACTTTTTGTATATCCTTTTTCCGGCCGCCCCGCCCCGCTTGGCTCTGGCCGATCAGTTCGTCCGTGATTTTTCAGGCGGCTGGATTACCCAGGCCCAACATCGGATCATCGATATCAATCCATCCTCGTCCCGGGCGGCATTTCCCAGTCTACACTGCGCTATCACCCTGATCAGTCTGATCTATGCCTGGCGGTTTTCCAAACCGTTATTCCGGCTGCTGCTGATCCCTGGAATCAGCCTGGTGATCGCAACCGTTTACCTCCGCCATCACTATGTGATTGATATCCTGGCCGGATTCGGATTGGCCGTAGCTGTCCATCAGCTTGCTCCCCGTCTGGACAATGCCTGGAACCGGCTGGCCGGCCACACGGATTCACCCCCCGACTGAAATAACCCGATTCCCATCAGCTCCAATCCTGCCTGAATCGCTCCGATCCGCCATGATCCCATACCCGATTAATCCAGCATGACCTGATAAATGATCCGGATTAAATCATCCATGGTATAAGGTTTCTGCAGAAACCGGCACCGGCCATATTTCATCATGTCTTCTGTACGCTCATCATGGACAAATCCGCTGGCAATGATGACTCTGATCATAGGATCAATTTCCCGAATCCTTTTGAACGTCTCACTCCCCGACATGACCGGCATATTCATATCCAGGATCACCAGGTTGATCATCGATCGATGCTGATCAAACAGGCTGATTCCCGCCTGACCATCCTGGGCCTGCAGTACATCATATCCAATATGTTCCAGCATCTGAACCACTACATTCCGAACATCTTCTTCATCATCAATCATCAGAATGGTACCCATCGCCTCCAGGTTTTGAGGAATCTCACCCGCCATTTCCGGTGGATCAACCTGCAGCAGCGCCGGCAGAAAAATATGAAAAACGGATCCCTGGCCGGGTTGTGATTCCACCTCGATCAATCCGCGATGCTGATGAATACTGTTATAAACCATGGTCAACCCCAAGCCGGTCCCCCTCCCTTTCTCCTTGGTGGAAAAAAACGGATCGAAAATTTTTGAAAGGATTTTGGGTTCCATTCCTACTCCGCTATCCCGGACGCTGATCTGCCAGAATTCACTAATATCGGAAAGTTCGGGATGATTGGTTACCAAGGCGGAATCGGATAAAGCCAGTGACAGCTCAAATTGCAGAACACCGCCGGCTAACTCGGGATCATTCCGCATCAGCGTCATGGCATGCATAGCATTAACAGCCAGATTCAACAATACCTGCTCAATCTGAGCCACATCCCCATAACACATCGCCACCTCATGCGAAAAAAGAGATCGTATCAGGATCTTTCGATCAAAGGTGTTTTGACAGATGGCAACAATCTGGCGGATCACCTTGACCAGATCGACCGGCTCGAAAGTCAGATCCTGTTTACTGACCAGCATCAGCAATTGCTTCACCATATCCGAAGCCCGTTCTCCGGCCTGCTCGATGGTTTTAATATAGTCCTGCAAACGAAGAGGAATTCCGGCCGGAGGGGACAGAAACTCATGCTTGATCAGTGAAATAGTGCCGATAATCCCCATCAGCAGATTATTAAAATCATGGGCCAACCCTCCGACCATCGTGCCGATCGTCTCCATTTTCTGGGTCTGGCGAAGCTGGTTCTCAACTTTTTCCAATTCGGTGACATCATCCATTCGGATGGCAATCTCTTCATTCCGGCTTCCCGTCAATGGAAATATCGAAATATCCATATACCGGTCATCCATGCGGGTGATAACTTTGCGCCCGACATAGCGCTGCTGTCCGGAATTAAATACCTCCTGCCACAGCGATTCATCGTTTTTCAGAACGGGTATCAACTCAACCAGGAGATTATTTCTGGCTTTTAGCGCCGGAATACCGGTAAAAACCTCAGCGGCATAATTCCATTCTTGAATGCGGCCGTGGCGATCGACAGAGATCAGTATCGAGGGCATTGAATCGATGATATTTTTAAGATAAAGCCTGATCTGATCCAGCTCTTCTTCATTCCGTCGGATTTTGTCAATGGCCTGCGCAATCTGTTGACTCTTCTCGGAAAACGCTTCCAACAGCATGGCCGGTTCCCGGTAGCGGTAGAACCGGTAGGGCATTTCCCGGCGATTGATATCCCAAATCCGAAGCCATTGGGCAATATGGCCGATCGGGCGTAAAAAAAGATAGTATTGGAGGATGATCTTCAGTATCACCGATCCGCCCAATAACACCATCAGGTATAAAAAGTATAATGAAAGCGATTTATAAACCCGGAACACATAACTCTCGGGAGTCAGCAAAACAATATCATTTTCCAGCATCGCGCTGTGCAGGCGCGAAAAAAAATAGTTATCATCACCAATCCGAATCGTCTGTTCGGTAATCGGAGGTAACACATTGAGAGGAAAGCCGCTTCGGGTCGATGAAATGACATAGCCGTCAGGGGAGGTGATGAGAATAAGGCTTTGGTTGTATTCGGTCAATTCGATCAGGTCCTGATTCAGTTGACCCAGACTGATTCTTCCGACCCAGGTTCCATCCGGCTTAAAGCTGACAATATACAAGCTAAGCTGCTCATCTTCAATCGAACGGATAATCGGGGAATAGATTGTTCCCTGGGATTTGACGGCCTTCAGGAATGTGTTGAGTCGACTGCCGGCGATGCTATAGCCGGAAAATATCCGGCTGCGGGGATCCTTTTTGATGATTCGGGCGATCCTCTGCTGATCCGACAAAGCATAGATATCGGAGAAGCCGCTCAGAACACCTAATGCGCCTTTATTGTCACCTAAACCGAGATGACTCTCAAAATCACGAACACTATTCCGGACATAATTACCGATGATAATGTCAATCTTATTGATATCGGCCAATTGATCGGCCAGGAAACTATCCCGTACATTCCGGTGCAGAAATTGAGCAATCAGAATAATCAAGGCCAGCGCGATCACCAGTGAGATCAGTTCAATCTGAGTAAATACACCACGAATCGATTTCATTCAAATTCATGCTCCAGATCCGTTATGAAATAGAGGGGCTGCCGGCAGTCTCCATATTGATCTATCGTAATCCGCATAAAATCGGTATCAAAGTCTTTTTTTTGCAGAATATACTGTTTCATTGTTTCAGGGGTAGAATGACCGTGCTGGATCGCTTCAATCATGATTTGCAGCGCGGTATAAACATTCAGACTGATAAAGGTCGGCATATAAGCATATCGCCGTTTGTACTCCTGGAGATAATGATCGATGGCCGGATTTTGCTTCCGTGGCGGATAGTGGGACGGCATGACGACATTATGAATGGCAGGACCGACGCTTTCTACGAAGGTCGGCGTTTTCATCCAGGGGGTCATCATCACCACCACGTCTGGATTGATCAGAGTCGACAGCTGAACGATACTCCCGCAAATCGTTTTATATCCGCCCACTAACAGATACAGAATACCAAAATCTTCCACTCTCATTTTCTTTTCCAGTTCCGATACCTCAAAATCCGAAATTGAGACTTCGATCAGCCGGACCGGCTTTCGGATAGCGGCCATAAAATAATGCAGGGCCGGTTCGGAGTACCTAAAATTATCCAGATCCCGAATGATCAGGATGCGGGATTGAGGCAGAGCGTTAAGATAATCGGCAATACTCTTCTGTTCTATCTCGATCGAGGCCATATTTCGGAAAATGTAATCATCGCTCCCCGACAGCGCATCGGTGGCCGCCCCGCTGGAAAAGGTCAGAATCCGATCATGATTGATCGAATCCCGGATCAACATGGCACAGGTTGAGACATGAGACGTAATCAGAAATCGAATGTCGCGCTGTTTCACCTCCCGGTAAGCGGGTAAAACCTTCTGGGGATCCCAGCCGTCATCGATCGGAATGATTTCAATATTCGTTATCTTTTTATCTTCGAGCAACATCCTGGCGGCGTTGATCTCGCTTGAACCCACAATCGATCCGGCTTCCAACTTGGTCATAATCGCGATCAAAACAGGCGCCGAATCCTTTTTTCCGCAGTGCCCGCCCGCCACCACCATAATCAGGATTATCAAAAGCCAAGCTCGCTGCATTGGTGACTCCTTTCCCGGGGGTTCAATCCATCCATTCCAATCATGACGGCCGGTTCAAAACCTGCGCAATGATCCGACTCAATTCCGCGATTCGATAAGGCTTACGAATAAAACCATCCGCCCGGTTTTCTAAATTCCGGTGATGGTTTTGCTCGGGATTATACCCGGATGAAAAAATAATCTTCATTTTGGGATTCAAGCTGCGAATCTGCTGAAACACTTCTTGTCCGCTCATCTTCGGCATAACCATATCCAGCAGGATCAAATCAATCAAGTGTCCCTGGAGCGAAAACAGTTTAACCGCTTCCTCGCCGTCCCGGGCAAGAATAACCTTATATCCAAGTTTTGTCAGGAATTGACGGGTCATATTCTGGATAATGACCTCATCATCCACCACCATGATCGTGCCATGGCCCGGAACCACTTCCATCGTTTCAACTTCTTCCGGCTTTTCCGGCTTGGGTTCAGCGACCGGGAGATAAATCTTGAAAACGCTCCCCATACCCAGTTCACTATACACCGTGATCAGTCCATGATGCTGTGTAATGGTGCCGAAAACGGCCGAAAGCCCCAGTCCGGTTCCCTTACCCACCGGTTTGGTGGTAAAGAAAGGCTCGAAAATGCGGTTCAAATCCTGTTTTGAAATCCCGACCCCCGTGTCACTGACATCTATTTCAATATACTCGCCCGGGTCGATCCCATTGGCGTGGATATGACAAAAATACTCATCCAGCTGGATTGTAGTTGTGGTAAAGGTTAACAGCCCTCCCTCCGGCATGGCATCCCGGGCATTGATGGCCAGATTCAGCAAGGCATTCTCTATCATTGAAGAATCACCAATAAAATGAGATTTGACCGCCGTTAACCGAGCCTGAATGGTAATCCGGGGATCGATGGTCCGTTTCAGCAACGCAATGGTGGAACGGATGGAATCATGTACATCTGAGCGATTATTCAACACCGTGGCCTTACGCGAGAAAACCAGCAATTTCTGGGTTAGATCGGCTGCCTTTTTACATCCCTCAATGATCGCCCGGGTATACTCGATCGGTTTACTGTTTTCCTCCAGACTGATCTCTAAAATTTCCGCAAACCCCAATATCCCAGCCAGCATATTGTTAAAATCATGGGCAATACCGCCCGCCAGCTGACCAATCATGTCCATCTTCTGAGATTGCCGCAACTGGGACTCCAGACGCTTAAATTCCGTCACGTCCACAATAATGGACATAATGCAGCGCTCCTGGTTGTAATCCATAATGGTGGATGAAAAAATAATCTCTTTTTCTTCCCCGGTGCGATTATGGATCGTAACATGCTCCTGTTCCAGCCTTCCAACGGATTGCAGTTTTTCCGTCATCTGCTGATTGAATCCATTCATCGTTTCGCCGCTTACATCATGAATGGTGATCTTCAGCAGTTCTTCCTCGCTATAGCCGGAAAAATGCCGATAGGCCGCATTTACTTTAAGATATCGACCGTCCGACAATCGATTGATGGTGATCGGAAATGGACTGGTTTCGAATATCGTTCTGAAATTGTTCTCACGCTCCCTAAGATTCTGGACGGCAATGTGCTCACGCAACTGAGAGCGGGTCGCCTGAAAGGTTAGAACAAAATAGAGAAAAATGGTAATCGACGCCAGCAGCAATCCGATCCAAACCAACCGTTGCCGCCATGAAGCGATATCATGCCGGATATCTTCCAGATAAACCCCGGTTCCGACAATCCATCCCCAGGGCTCAAAGGGACGCACATAGGACATTTTCCATGTCACCATATCCGGGCGATCCTTGAAAAACCAAAGATACTCGATGAACCCGCCCTCCGGATTGCGGCATACCTCGACCATGTGTGAGAGAAGATGAATCAGGGGTTTATTGTCCGGTCCGGAGGTCGTAACCGGATCCGCATTGACGTAGTGTTTGGCATAGGGATGCATGATCATCCGGGGTTCAGTACTGATAATCCAAAAATAGTCTTTGTTGTCAACCCCAAACCGAAGTCTTTCATATCGCCATATAACGCGCCGGCGAATCGATTCCATATCCAGGTTGTCGATCAATCCCTCCTGATACCAAGCATCCAGATCACTCACCAGAACTTCCAGCAATCGCCGGCTCATATCCTGGCGCTCCTTCATGAACGTCTTTTCCAAAAGAGGGATAACCACCCAAAACACAATCATCAGGTACATCATCACCAAAAAAAGGATCGGCAATAAAACCCGAAATAAACTCTTAAGAAAGAAACGACTGGTCAAATAGTTCAGAATACTACCCATATCATTTTACCACACTCTTCCGGGATTGTAAATAAAAGGCTTGATTCATCATCGGTAGAAATCGGTACCAAAACCGATCAGCAAACTATCCGCGAGTTCATCACATCATAGTCAACCATAATATAACTCCCAAAGCCCGACTTGGCAAATTATAAATTTTACCCTGACGGCGATCAGATTTTATCATTTTCCTCCTTGTCATCAATTGAACCTTTATCAATCCTTGGTGCAAGGCGGATTCAAGTCAAACCTATTTCTACCGGACGACATGACAAAAATTTGATTGCTGCTTTCCTCGGAAAGTGTTATATACTCCATGACACCCGGAAGGATCGATTTCCTATTCCGAATCAAAATTTGCCGAATGCTTCGAGGGATTCCTCCTGCCCGGTGACGATTAAACATGGTCTTCTGGTTACCAAATCGGATGGATACCGGTTATAAAACAGTATAATCCGATAAAGAGGAGTCAGGATGAAAAAACGCAGGTCACTCCGGCCGGTCATCGGAGAACTGATCCTGTTTGCCCTTCCCATCATTGCCGGCCATATCAGCCACAATCTGATCGGAATGGGAGATATGCTGGTGGCGTCCCGCTATAGTACTCAGGCGCTGGCCGCTATCGGTCTGGCCAATGGGATTATGAATCCGGTGATGGTGATCGGAGTCGGACTGCTGATTGGAATTGCCCCGCTTTTATCAAAAAAACGGGGAGAGGGAGTTCCATCTCAGGGTTATCTTTATTCCGGATTGGCTTACGCCTTGATTTTATCCGCCATCATCCAGATTCTGGTGGTTCTGGGGACCCTGACTCTGGATTGGTGGGGATTTGATCGGCAACTGGTCCCGATTATTCGAGAGTATATCCTGCTGTTTCAGTGGTCGATTCCGGGAGCCATGCTTTTTCAAGCCATGAAAGAAATCCTCCAGGCTCGGGAGGATGTTTTGGCCGCTAATCTGATTGCAATCCTATCCGTAGTGGTTAATATTACGCTGAATATTTTGCTGGTCTTCGGAAGCTGGGGATTCCCCCGATTGGGTATTAATGGATTGGCGATAGCCAGCATCGTATCACGATGGATCATGGCACTGGGATTGTGGGTCTATTTTCTGTACCGGTACCGAGAGGGTTGGCAGCCGCAAATCAAATTCTATCAAAAAGTCTTTACACTCAGTCTGCCCATTTCATTGGCTATTTTTGCCGAAGTCTCTTTTTTTGGTGTCACGACCCTGCTGATTGGACAGATCAGCACCCTGCAAGTTGCCGCTCACAACATTGTTTTGATTATCTGCTCATTCACCTTCATGGTCCCCCTGGCCATTAGCAATGCCGTCAGCGTCAAAATCGGATATGCCCTGGGTCGGAAAGACTTGACATCCATCTTACTTTACCAGAGAAGCAGCCTGATCATCTCCTGGATATTCATGGGACTGATGGCGATCCTATTCTGTTTTTTCCATACCCCGATCCTCCGGATCTTTTCGGAGGATCCGGATTTGATTCAGGTGGCCAAAATGCTGTTGATTATCGGAGCTTTTTTTCAGATACTCGACGGAACCCAAATTACGATGGCGGGAGTTCTGCGGGGCCTCGGCATCACTCGCCCGGTCTTTATTCTGATTCTTGCGGTTTACTGGGGATTCTGTCTGCCATTGGGGTACTTCATGGCCGACCATCTCAAATTAAACGCCATGGGATTCTGGATTGGGATCGCCATAGGCCTGGGGATGGTAGCCGCAGGGTTATTGATGATCTTCCGGAACCGGTTTCGCCGTGTAAGCCGTATGATCAGCCGTTACGGCGCGGATTACTGATCCCGGACAGCCCGTTTTATCCAATTTTTCGATGGAGGAGTAAATGAAGGACAATCTTAACCGGCCAATCCACATTCGTCAGTTTCGCTTCCCCTATGTGATAGTGATCATCGTCTTCGGATTGGGTTTGGCCGCTCAAGGATGCAGCCGGTCGAATAACCGTCACCATTCCGGGATTGATTGGTTTCCCGAATTAGGCTATCTGGAACCGCAACCTGAGCGGGGTTTCTATTTTATCCCGGACCTGAAAGCCTATCAGCAGACTACGGAATACACTTGCGGGCCGGCGGCCTTGATGGCTTTATCCCGGTATTACGGAGTTCCTGAGATTCGGTATGACACCGCCACTGAAATGCGCGTCGCCGCCGAAGCCGGAACCCGAAATCTGAACATCGCACCCGAACAGGGTAAACCGGGCACTAAACCCGATGAAATGAAACGATGGTTGCAGCAAAAGGGATTGGAGGTTGAACTCATTTATGAATCGCAAGGAGACGGATCGGCGCTTGATCGATTACGGGACAACACCCGGCGTCGGATCCCGACTCTCATCGAATGGGCCGATCTTACCGGGCATTGGGCGATCGTTGTCGGCTACGACACCCGAGGCAACCAGAATCCGTGGGATGACGTCATTATTCTGGCCGATTCCTACGACCGATACGATGACTATACCGATGGCTATAGTTTTATGAATGCCAATCGTTTTTACTGGCTCTGGTTTGATGCGTTTTATTTCGACACCCTCACCTGGCGGACTATGATCACCGTCCAGCCGCACTCACAATCCGAAGAACGTTGATCCGCCCAGGATCGAAACTCACCGGAATACCCGTTCCATCAACTGAAAATCCGCCACCACATCCGCTCCAGCACATGTGCCGAGAAGGGTGAACTGGACGCCCCCGAATCCCCACTCCACAGGATACACCGATCATTTTCACTCCGGATGATATACTCGACCAGGTGATCATAGAATGATTTGGGCCGCCGGTGAACCGTTTCCCAGTCAACTGAAAACATACAGGCCTGCCCAAAATCAAACCGTCCCGGGATCTCAAACCCAAATTCGCGGCAAAACCCGGTCAATCGCTCACTGACCTGGTTTTCAAACTCGACCGGACTGATCATATGATGGTCATACCGCTTGCCTAACGGATTGTAGCCCTTCCGTAAAAAAGAGGAATTGATTTTTTTGATCAATCCCGGCACCGATTGTTTGAATGGATTCGCCTGGAGAAAAATAGTGTAGGGTGCCAGATAGTAATAATTATTACTGAGATGATAGGCAACGGCATACGAATCCCATCCGACGTCGCCGATATACACCGGCTCAAAATAAAACATGTTGTAAATGATCTTGTCAATCCTGATTTCCGACACCCAATCCACATTTTCTTTATAACGCGCGATCACCACCTGTTTATCGGATTCCCGGCAATAATTCCACCCCAACCGACCCCACATTTCCTGCAACCGATTGAATTGTTTCTTTGCGTCCTCCATACCACTCCTGTCCGGATTTCTCCCCCTCCATCAGAGGCCGAGCCATCCCTATCGGACCAGCGTTCACTTTTTCACTTGAGAAGCGAGTGATTTCAATATCAATTTTATCCCCCGGGCATCCATGGTGCTGCATAATTCCTGAACCATGGGCGTATACTTGGGGTCATGGGCGATCAATCCCTGTTTGAGCATAAAAACCTGAATATCCAGATCCTCGGCCCCCTGATAGGTTGCCAGGACACAACCCACCGCATTGAATCCGGCTAAGAAAAGGCAATTAATCCGATGCTCCTTTAAATAGGCGATTAAATCCGTTTTCTTGAAGGCGTTGGGATAGTTCTTTATAATCTTCGGATCCTCCGGCTTGACCAGTATCGAAGCTGGGAACTCAAATCCCTCGGTCCCGGGTTTAGGCCCCCAATCCGGATCAGTATGGTAGATCCGAATCACCGGATGGTTGTATTCCCGAAACAACCCAATCACATGATTGATCACCATAATGGCGGATTGCCGCTCTTTCTCTTCCATGTAAGGAAGAAATGCATTTTGAACATCAATCACCATCAAAGCCGGCCGAATCGGTTCCGACAATTCCGTTTTCTTTTCCTGGGCTCCCGAACGCCCGCTTCCGATCAGCATCAAACATAATCCCATCAGCAAAAGTTTCTTCATACACACCCTCCATGATAGATTTTAGTATTGAAATCAATATAACCTGAAAAGCGATCAAAATCAAGTTCTTTCCATCGACTTCTTTTTGATCCGGAAACTCTTTTTAGGGGAACCTTTAACCCTTCGATTAGTTAATATTAACAAACCTAACGGGAGAACGGCATGATCAGCCTCCGTCAAAAGCAAATTATTGAAAAAGCCATCCAATTGATCGCCGAACAGGGAATTCAGAGCCTGACGATAAAAAATCTGGCCCACAGCCTGTTTCTCAGCGAACCGGCGCTCTATCGCCATTTTAAGAACAAGCGTGATATTTTATGCACCTTGATCACCCATTACCAAAACGAAATCGACCGCCAGATCAGCCGGATCCCTCCCCAATCCAACATTCTCAAGACCATTGAATTGCAGTTTTTAACCGGCCTTAATTACTTTCACTCTCAGCCGGCACTGGTATCCATCGCTTATTCGGAAGAAGCCTTCCACTATGATCCCATTATTCGGCAAAAACTGGCCGAAGTCTCACAGGCCCGGCATTCGGATCTCACCGAACTGCTTGTTCAAGGACAGCGCGACAAGCTGATCCGGGATGATGTTCCAGCCGACCATCTAGCCACCCTGATTCTGGGAACCATGCGTTTTATCTATACCGACTGGAAGCTGCGTGACTACTCCTTTAATCTGATCAAAAAGGGAAAATCTGCTCTTCACCACACACTGACCCTGATCCGTCGTGAGTCTTCGCCAAATCAATAACCTTTTTTTTTAATTTAGCCAAGTTAGTGAATTTTAACTAACATAAGGGTATTCCAATGCTTGTCCAATATGGCCGTTCATCCCGATGGATACTGGTTGCCGCACTTTTTATCATCGGCTGTGATCAATGGTTTGAATACAGCCCCTATGAATGCCGGTTGCCTGAAAAATACCGGAATCATATCGCCAAAAATCTGGCCCGTCTCGGCCAAACCCCGCAAACCACAGTCTATCCAATCCGGATTGCCCTGGTCAGTGATAATCACACCGATTACCAGGCGCTCCAACATATGATCGGAACCATCAATCAGCTTAAGCCCGATTTTACCATCATCGGGGGAGATTTAACCGATCTGGGACTGCAGGAGGAATATATCCAATCCTTCGACTGCTTTAAAAAGCTAACAACCCCCTTTTTTCCCGTCATCGGCAATCATGATTACCTTTCCAATGGAGCGGCTGTTTTCCGATCAATGTATGGTCCCCCGAATTACACCATCGATCATCACAACATCCGTTTTATTTTCTGGGATGATATCATCTGGGAAAACGACAACCAGTCTCCCGATTTTAGCTGGTTGGACGAGCAATTATCTCAAGGACAGGAAGCCCTTTATCGCATTGTTATAGCCCATATTCCTCCATCGGGTGATCAGATGAAGGATCGCTATGATTCAGTTTATTGTCAATTGATGAGGAAGCATGATGTGGCCATTTCGATCCATGGCCACAACCACTATTATCGTTATTCGGAACGTTATGGAGACGGTGTAGCCTATCTGATCGTTCCCAATATAGCCAAGAAAACCTCGGTGTGGCTGGAGATCGATTCCAGCGGGATCCGGGTTATCAAGGAGGAATTATGATGAGTATTAGAAATTGGTGGATGATGAGCCTGATATGGGGAGTAATCCTCATGGGGTATCTGGACGCTGAGGCCTCAATCCCGGAGCAGCTCATTCCCGACTATCTTAGGTTTCACTATGCCGGCGGGGTTGGGATGGTTTCGGTCGGAGGAGGATTTCACCATCATCAGGAGAAACTGAATTCGGAATTGATCTGGGGCTATGTGCCGCCGGCGAATGGGGCTTCATCCATTCACACCCTGGCATTCCGGACTCACTATCGGATCAAGTCGGACATGATCACCGCTAATCTTGAGAGTCATCGCCTGATCGGTTTATCCCTGAACATAGCCGTGACGCGCAATACCTGCTTCACATGGCCGGGCCGTTTTCCCAGCCGGTATTACCCCCCCAACAATCTCCGATTGATGATATTCATCGGACACACCATCTCCGTTTATTTGGAACACAGCCGAATTTTTCAACGGATCAGCTTCAATTTTGAAATCGGCACCTTTGATAAGTATCTGGCCGATGCATTTCGTCACGCTTCATTCCAGCTTCCCAAATTAAATCTGTCGATGGGAAGCCATCTTCATTTTTAACAAAGAATGTACAGGTGCTGATGTGCCCGGCGGGAATCGAACCCACAGCCTCAGGCTCCGGAGGCCTGCACTCTATCCAATTGAGCTACGGGCACCTTTATTCATTTTTGATCTTGAATTAAGCGGCTTTCCATGACCAATTGCGTTTCGACGGTCGTTTGTTGGCGCTGAAGGATAATATCCAGCAGTTCACTGTTGTCGCGGATATTGCGGATAAACTGCTCCAATTGCTGGGGATGGGTGATGGTAACGCCGTTAATCGAAACCAGAATATCTCCGGGACGAATGCCGGTTTTCTCAGCGGGGGTTCCCGAAACCACCTCGGAGATGATGACCTGGTTACCGTGTTGCAGGGTCACACCAATGCCGATCCATCCAATGGCATGTGCGGATGCTTGGCCATCCAGTAAACCGGGTGAATTGGAGAAAGCGACCATTTTATTACTGTAATCCCGGATAACCGAAACCTGGTTCTGAGTCAAGGACTCCAAGCGCGGGGCATTCTGAACGTTCCATAAACGATAACTCCAGAAAGCGCCGAACACCAGTAAAAACGTGGCGGCAATATTGAACATGGTATGGTATCGGCTATACAGTCCAGTCCGCATTGAATCGCTTTGATGCCGAATTCGCTGCATGACTTGCTGATTAAATCCCGATGCGGTTGTAACAGGTTCGGCTTGGCATAAACAGGATCGGATATAGCGTAAATCCTCACTGATTCGTCGGCAGCTTGAGCATCCGGCCATATGATGATGGATTTTCTGCAATAATTCCGAGTCGGCCTGATCATCAATATAATCCGGAATCGACTCAGCAAACTCTTTGCAATCTCTCATTAACGACTCCTGTTAATTTTATTCAAGCGCGTCAGCTTCCGACGTAATTGAAGCCGACCGCGGTTTATCCGAGATTTGACAGTCCCCTTCGGTACTTTCAATATTTCGGATATCTCATCATAGCTCAGATTCTGCATATCTCTCAGTATCACGGCTTGTTTAAACTGCTCACCGATCGATGACAAGGCTTTTAACACTTCCTCCCGCGTAAAAGTTCCAGAAATTTCCTTCTCAGTGTCGCTATGTGCAAAAAAAAATTCACGCACAAATTCTTCCCCATCGTCTTTAGCGATAGACAAACTTATCATCTTCCAGCGGTTTCGCTTTTTCAGTTCGGTTTTGGCCAGGTTCAGGGCAATCGTATAGATATAGGTTGAAAAATTAGCCAACGGAACATAGCGTTTCCGGCTCTGATACAAACGAACAAAGGTTTCTTGCGTTATATCTTCTGAAAGATGATAATCATCCACATAGCGGAATACAAAATTGATGATCCGGTTTTTATAGCGGTTGACCAGTTCTTCAAAGGCCTGGATATGGTCTTCCTTGACCATCAACATCAATTCAGTATCAATGACGTGTGTTAAATCTTCGGTTTTATTTGTCATGACCGGGTCTCTCTATCTCTCTGGACAATAATTCAATCACTCGCTGGAAAATCATCTTATTGGTTGGATTCAATTCAATCAGCGACCGATGGGCTTCCAAAATATCCTGCCCCTGGATGGCCTCCTCTTCCGGCAGTAAAGGTTCAAGCTTCAGTTTATCGATCTCGATACCATCCAGACTGTGCATCTCAGCGATCTGAGGGAATCCGAACTGAAGAACCTGTTCATAAATATCAGCCGGCAGGTTAACCAGCCATATTTTTCGACCATAGTGTTTATAATACTGGGCCGCCAATGAAGCCATAACCCCATAACTGGTTGAATCCAGATAAACGGCCTGCTGCAGATTGAAAATAATCCGGGTATACTGACTCAATTCGAGATGCCGGATAAACACTTTCAGGGGAGAAACATTCTGGAGCGTTATGTCTCCTCCCAGCGAGATCATAACGGTCTGGTTATAAATACCGACTAAAAAGCTGCCTTTACTCATTGTATTCCCATCGGGTTAAATTTTATGAAAATCAATCCGTTTCTGCATGGTGATCTCACAGCATGCCGGCCATATGGCTGGTGAACCGCTGATTGCGTTCAGCCGAAGCAGCGGGAATTGACTCCAAGCGTCCGATGATCCGGGTCAACCGAATGATTCGTTCCTGCGGGGCACGGTGGGCCTTATAATGACCTTGAAGCTGAGCCGGCAGTTTTTTAATGACCGTCAGCATGGCTTTCGGATTATACCCGGCTTCCGCCATAATCTCCAAGCCGGCGGAATCCGCCCGATCTTCCTGATTAAGGCTGTATCCATTTAGAATGGCTTGACTGACTGCCCGGCTAAAATCATCAAACATAGTCGTCAACTGTTGCAAGTCGGCACTTACATATTTTTCACCGACTTTTCGCCCGCCGAACTTCAAAGCCGCCTGAAAAAACTCCAGCTTCTTGGCTTTGGAGATCGACGCCATCGCATCCTGATGACAAACATGAGCGATCTCGTGAGCCAGAATGGAAGCGACTTCATCCTCGGTTTTACAGAGCTTCAGTAGTCCCCGGGTAATCAACAGATGACCGCCGGGAGTGGCATAAGCGTTGATACTTGTTTCATCATCCAGCAGAATAACGCTATATCCTTTGTAAAGATAGGGCTTGTGGCTCGCCATGACCAGGGTTTGTCCGATTTGATTGAGGTATTGAATTGTTGCAGCATGACGATCATAGAGCGGATACTTCCCCAGCAGAGTCGCTCCGGCCGCCCTGCCGATAAAATATTCCTCTTTGGGAGTGAAATCCCGCATGGCTTCCCCGGCTTTTTGAGCCACCGATACCCCCTCCTTGAAATCCTCCGAATCCGTAAATTCGGCGACTTTGCTTAACTGCTGCATACTCAGGCACCCGGCCAGAAGAAAAGCCGAAAGAATCAATCCGTAAAGCCATCGCTTGATTCCGCTCATCACAATCCTCCTCCGGTTTTATATTCGCCCAATTTCCCCAGCTTACGGAAGCTTAATCCACTGCTTTGAAAATTGGCCTGCCCCGCCATCATCTCTGCCTTGTCAAGCAGATCATACCGCAGCTGAGCATGACCGGTCTTATAATTCGATTCCACGGCTTCATCAAATCCCTTGGTGGCGGCTGTAATCTCATCGGTCGAGGTCCGGGTCTTGCTATCGGCTGTGATGGTAATCTTTTTTTTATTCAAGGCCGACTCATGCAAGTAGACTATTTTCCCTTGGTACTTCAGGCTGTAGAATGTACCTTTTTTGGCCGGATTCAGCTCGACTTTACTGCCATACGAAAGAGTCCCTAAAACCTTGGCGAAAAGATTCGGCTTCTCTAGTACCTTGGCCTTCTCGACGGCTATATAGCCCGTATCCGCCCACAGCGGAACCAAACCGCATAACCAAATCCATATTATATAACGTTTCATGGGGTTCCTCCCGATTTATTTGGTTTGAAACTCATTCACGCCGTTCCAGTCGGATGGAGGTGGAGTAATCATCAGGGACCGGCAACGCCGGTAAAAAAGGGCCGCGGCCGGATCGGATTCGGCCAGGGACAAAAACTGCCGGGCAGCCTGAGAAAAATCCTGTCCAAAATAGAGGCGGAGCCCCTTGTGGAACGAATCAATCACCTTCAGTCGCTCCGCCGAAACCCCGGATCGAAAACCTATCAGTTCAAAAATCCGGGTGGGTTCCTGTTTCCCTTTAACGGTAATCAGATCCATTTCCCGAACAATAAAATCGGAATCCAGAAAGTCTCGCGTCGACTGACTGATCATCATCGGCGTGCCGTAATACTTGTTGATTCCTTCCAGCCGAGAGGCCAGATTCACCATGTCTCCCAACACGGTATAATTTAGCTTTTTTTTCGATCCCATCATTCCGGCTACTGCATCGCCGCTATTGATGCCGATACGGATCGAAAGATCAACCTTGAATCCGTTTTCTCTGAGTTTGCGATTGATGACCGTCATCCTCAATTGATTCTCTATAGCGGCGGCACATGCATTACGGGCGTGAATCGGATCAGGCACCGGAGCCCCCCAGAATGCCATCACAGCATCTCCAATATACTTATCAATATATCCCTGGTAATTATCCACGATAATTCCAGTAACCTCGGTCAAATAAATATTGAGCACCTTGATCAGTTCATTCGGCCGGAGCGATTCGGATATCGAGGTGAATCCCGCTACGTCCGAGAAAAAAACAGATATCGGGCAGGTGGTTCCCCCTAACTGGAGCAGATTGGGATTATGGATCAGTTTCTCCATGATAACCGGAGAAACCAATTGTGAAAAAGCGGACTGAATAAAACGCTTTTGCTGGCGCTGGAGATAATAGGAGGTCATCGTCTGCGCCAGAAATGCCAGAATAAAGCTGCTCATCAGGCCGGCATACGGAAGAACCAGGTTCAGCTTCTGCTGAATCCCATAAAACAGGAATTGCATTCCGATTCCCAACACCACCAACCATCCGATCCCGTCGATCAAATGGTTTTCAGTCATAATCATCACCCCCAGACCAGCCGCCGCTATCAGACAAATCAGCACCCACCAGCGGGACGATACCGGATCGAGAAAATCATGCCGTAACAGATTATTCAGAAAGGTGCCGTAGATATGAACCCCCGGATCGGTAGGATTGAATGGATTGGGTCGCAAATCTTTCAATCCGGGAGCACTTGATCCGATCAGTACGTACTTGTCCCGCAGCCGCTCAGGAGGGATCGGCGGTGACCGCCCTTCCTCCGGATTCAGATACAGCAACACGTACGAGCTGAGGATATCCCGCATCGCAATCATCGGATAATCCCGAATTCCTCCATAATACTTAAGCCGGACACTCCCATCTCCGCTCAGGGGCAGCCGATGGGTCCGCCATTGCAGACGGCCCGGGGAATAGGTTAGGCTGTCAATCCCCAATGCGGCGCAAAATCCGGAAAAGGCCAATTGGGGGAAGTAAGTATCCTGATACCGCACCAGGGGATAGATCCGACGATTATAACCATCCGCATCCGAGATAAAATTGATACTTCCGACACGCAGGGGAATCGAATCCGACCCATGCTTGTGCAAACTCTGGAAAAGAGGAATGAGCCCCTGATAGGATTTGACAGGGATCGAGTTCGGGTTGGTGACCTTCAACCAGGGGTGAAGCGGGGTAATCGGTTCGTTGTGCTGGGGCGAATCGGTAAATGTTATTCCAAGGCTGATCCGTTCCGGGTCGGCAACGATACGGGAAACGAAAACCGAATCATCGCTGGGACCATATACCGAGGGTTCGGCGAAGATAAAATCAAAAAAAACATGGCGGACGTCAGCCAATTTCAGATACTCCAATAGATAAGCGTAATACTCACGGGGCCAGGGCCAGCCTGTTCCATTCTCCTCTGCCCAGTCAAGACACTCTTGGGTAATCAAAACATAAACTATGCCCGTGTCAATCAAGCTGCGATCCGGATGAATCCTCATTAGGCCGTCCGCATATCGATTATTCCAGGTTACAGCCCAGTCTCCCGAATCCAAAGCCCAGCAAAAAAGAGTAACCAGAATAATAATGCAAACTTTGCGTATCATCAGGCTCCACCATTAGACACGTTCAACTATCACAGCCCTACTCACCGGTAATATAATCGGTTTATGTTTTTTTGTCAATATGATTTGACCATCATTCGAATCGGATCAGACCGGTTTTACCCTGACCTGCCGATTGTCCGGCCGATGATCATGCTGTGCCATGTGAATCCAAACGGTCCACACTCCCTTTTCGGCAACCGGCCTAAGACGGACCTACCATCAGATAAACGTATAGATATCCTGGAGACAATAGACCGATAACCGGCTTTTCTGCATGGCTTCAATACCGGCAATCGACGCCAGCGCTCCCGACAGGGTTGTAATCATGGGGACCCTGTGTTTGACTGCCTCCATGCCGATTTCTGCTTCACCGATTCGGGATTCTTTTCCCAGCGGGGTATTGATGACTAGATCGATCCGTCTATCCCGAATACAATCGATGATGGTGGGACTGCTTTCGGTGACTTTATTGATCTTTTGAACCTCAATCCCCTGGATGGATAAAATCCGGGCTGTGCCTGAGGTTGCCATAATGTTGAAACCCAACTGGATAAAATTACGGGCAATCGGAATGATCATTTTCTTGTCATTGTCATTCACACTGAGTAAAACAGTTCCCTGGGTTGGGAGCGGGGTGCCGGTGGATACCTGGGCTTTAGCATAAGCATTTCCAAAATGGGGAGAGATTCCCATCACCTCGCCGGTCGATCGCATTTCCGGACCAAGATACATCGGAGTTCCGGGAAATTTATGAAAAGGGAAAATGGCTTCTTTAACGGAAATATAGGGGGGAACAATTTCCTTGTTGTAAGAGAAAGTATTCAGCTTTTCACCCAGGGCAATGGAGGTTGCCAATTTCGCCAGGGGCTTGCCGATCGCCTTACTTACGAAAGGAACGGTTCGGGAAGCTCTCGGATTGACTTCCAGAACATACAGGACATCATCCTTCAAAGCATACTGAATATTGATCAATCCCTTGACATTCAGACTTTTAGCCAGAATTTTGGTATACTCCCGGATCAGGATTTCATGCCGGGGACTGATCATATAAGCCGGAAGGACCGCCGCGCTATCACCGGAATGGATCCCAGCTTCTTCAATATGCTGCATTACACCGCCGATCAACACATCATCTCCATCGCTGAGCGCATCCACATCAAATTCAAAGGCGTCCTCCAAAAACCGGTCCAGAATCACCGGATGATCGGGTGATATCTCAAACGCTTTCTGAATGTATCGTTTTAAAGTCTGTTTTTCATAGATGACCTCCATCGCCCGGCCACCCAACACATACGAGGGACGAACCAGGACCGGATACCCGATCTGTTCGGCCTTTTCCACCAATTCTTCCGGGGTGGACGCAGTCTGAAATGGAGGATGATCGATCTGAAGCTGGTTCAGCAGATTACCGAAAAGAACCCGGTCCTCGGCCAGATCGATCATTTCATACGAGGTACCCAAAATCGGGATATTCGCCTGATAGAGCAATTTGGCCAGTTTCAGCGGCGTCTGTCCGCCAAACTGCACAATGACTCCGATCGGTTTTTCCAACTCGATGATATTCATGACATCTTCAAATGTCAAAGGCTCAAAATATAGCTTGTCGGATATATCATAATCGGTACTGACGGTTTCCGGATTGCTGTTGATCATGATAGCCTCATACCCCTTTTCCTTAAGAGCCATGACGCAATGCACACAGCAATAATCGAACTCAATCCCCTGACCGATACGGTTCGGCCCTCCCCCCAAAACAATCACTTTTTTTCTTGAGGTAACGACCGATTCGTTTTCCTCTTCATAGGTCGAATAAAAATAAGAGGTGCGGGACGAAAATTCAGCGGCACAGGTATCCACCATTTTATAAACCGGCATGATCTGGAGTTTCTTTCGGAAGCTCCGGATTTCGGCGTCGCCGGTCCGTAGCAGAAAAGCCAGTTGGCGATCGGAATACCCATATCGTTTGGCTTGTCTCAACAGATCTTCCGGTAATTCCTGATGGCGATCCCGATATGCCCGGAGTTCTTCTTCCATCTCGATCAACTGAACAAAATGATATAGAAACCAGGGATCGATTCCCGTGATCCGGTGAATTGAATCGATGCTGATCCCCAATTCGAGCGCGTATTTGATATAGTAAACATTG
>JAGOEH010000218.1 GCA_017997825.1 Candidatus Delongbacteria bacterium
GTCCACAATATCGGAGCCGGTCAGGTCGTAGAGGATTGCCTTTTTTCCAATAAAATCATCGGGCATTACCGCTATCCATGATCATGCGGCTGACGATCATGTCGGAACAGCCCACCAAATTTGACAATCGGCCAACCACCACCCGAACGATTGAGCCGGGACTCCGGAATAATCAGCATGACTCATTGAGTCTCATAATGAACAAAGGAGTTCTGAACATGGAACTGCACATCCTGCCGGATTCCTATTCCATTTATCGATTTGATCCGGGTACACCTGTACCTTCATCTTGGTGGGTTGAATCACCGTTTGTCAGCATTACCCGCACTCCGGACGAATTATCGGTGGTCTGCCGCAGCTGTAAAATCAGCGAATCCACCCGGGAGGAATCCGGCCGGCGGTTGTTGAGGATTCGAGGCCCGCTGGATTTCAGCCTGACCGGGGTCATCAGCTCCCTCAGTCAGCCCCTGGCCGAAGCCGGCATCGCCATTTTTGTCATCTCCACCTATGATACTGATTATCTCATGGTCAAACAGACTCAACTGGATCATGCCTGCCGTGTACTATCCGAAAAAGGACATACTATTGCCATCCTCAAAGATTAATGACTCCAAGGGAAGGAATCCCATGATCAAAAAGCCCCATCACATATCATCTCGGTCAGGTTTCAATCCATTTTTCCATATCATCCTGTCATTTCTTTGGATGATAGTCCTTTGTTCAGGTTCAGTCCACCAATCCCCCGTTCCCGATCGGCCGGATTACAACAATACCAGCTACTGGGCTTACCGCGACAGCCTGAATCTGAAAACCATTGATGTATTTTTTGTGTGTCCGACAGTTTATTCCGGCACCGACAGTTCCTGCAGTATGCCACTGAGCGATTCGATCTCGCGGGCAAATTTCCTGGGAGCGATCAATATGGAAAAGGGGCTCTATGACCCGGTGGGAAACTTTTATGCCCCCTATTACCGCCAGGTCGGATTAAATGTTTATACCATGGATTCAGTCAAAGCAGAACCCTGTTTTCAGATTGCCTATCAGGATATCCGAGCGGCTTTTCTTTATTATCTTGATCATTACAATCAGGGAAGACCGATTATCCTGGCAGGATTCAGTCAGGGATCCGATATGCTGTTACGGTTGATGAAGGATATTTACCACCGCCCCGATCTTCAGCAGAAGCTGGTCGCGGCCTATCTGATCGGGTGGAGGATCACTCCGGCCGATACCCTGGCCTATCCTCAATTGAAAACCGCCAAAACGGAAACCGATCTGGGAGTCATTGTCAGCTTTAATACCGAGGCTATTGGAATCACCCGTTCCCTGATTGTGCCACATTATACCTTAGGCATCAACCCGCTCAACTGGCAGACAGGGAGCGCTGTGGCCGATCGGAGTCTAAATCGGGGGGCTGTTTTTACCAATTATTCCGGAACAATCGACCTGGAAATTCCTAATCTTACCGGAGCTTACCGGGACAGCCTGCGCGGAACCATCAAGGTTACCGATATCCGGCCGGAAGACTATCCGCCGATCATCTCACTTTTTGCCCCCGGAGAATATCATATCTATGATTACCTTTTCTTCTATCGTAATCTGCAGGATAATATTCGCAAACGGGCTGAACTTTATCTGGCTCTTCATCATTGATCGTCCGGTATTCCAATTCAGTTAAAATTACCCGCTACCGACAGGCTCATACTGAACAACAAAGATTAATACTCAATGGCCGGCCGATTTATATCATCCCTTGATCCGATAACCCCCTCCTAATCTCACCTCAAGAAAAATATTGACAAATCAGAATATTTATATTATAGATTGATATTATACCGATAAATCAGTTGCGATTATGTTGATGGGTTCGTCAATCTAGTTATATTTTCATCAAGGAGATCGACATGAAAATCTGTATGCCGACCTTAGGAAACCTTGGATTATCCGAAAGTGTCCATGATCATTTCGGCAACGCTCCCTATATTGCGATTTATGATACGGCAACCCGGATACTAACCATTGTCAACAACAACCACCCGTATCATCAGCACGAGGATTGCCAGCCGTTGAGTCTTATCAGCCAGTACGATATCAAAGCTGTGTTGGCCAACACCATGGGCAATCGATCGATTCAAATCCTGAATAGCGGTGGAGTGAAGGTATACCGATCAAACGGAGAAACCCTACAGGAAGCCATCAGGCAATTTGAGGCCAATCAGTTGCAGGAACTGATTTCCAATAATAGCTGATGGGATTGCTTTTTAAAATCAGCCAATCGATGGAGGCACTCCATGAGAATACTAAGACTTGTTGCGTTATTGATTGTATTCGGATGGATCGGACTGACGAAGGCTCAGGTTCACGTCAATGATTATGCAATCGGGAAACGGATTACCTTCCAGTCTCAGGTCTTGGATGAATCAAGGGATCTGCTGATTCATCTCCCTCCCGGTTATACCACTACGACTCAACGCTATCCGGTTCTTTATCTATTGGACGGGGAAACCCATTTTGTTCATGCCTGCGGGAGCGTCGACATTCTGACCAACAGCGGGATAATTCCCCCGATCATCATCGTTGGGATCGTCAATCGAAACCGCAATCGTGATTTCACACCGGTTGAAGTGAAACGAATCCCTAATAGCGGTCAATACAATAAATTCTGCCGATTTATTCGTCAGGAGGTCTTTCCATATATTGAAACCACCTATCGGACTGAGCCGTATCGGATCCTAGAGGGTCATTCTCTGGGAGGCATGTTTTCGATTCACAATCTTTTTAGCGAACCCTGGATGTTTCAAGCTCATCTGGCCATCAGCCCGGCGCTTGGATATGCCGACGGGTATGTTGTCAACAACCTGATCAGTCAGTCCCCCCACAAGCTCGTTTTCAATAATCATTTGCTGGCTGTGAGCGTTGGCGATGAACCTGGTTATTATCCGCTGATCGATTCACTTTCCGCTATCATACAAAACCGCCAACCTCAGAAACTTGACTACCGGTATCAGCATTACAGCGGAGAAACACATGGTTCGGTTCCGGTCGTCAGCCTATACGATGGACTGAAATGGGTATTCAAAGGCTGGAGTATTCCGGATTCGATTGCCGAACAGGGATTACCGGCCATCAAACAGTATCATCAAAGCCAATTTACGGAACGGTTGGGATTATCCGCCGCCATTCCGGAACCTATATTGAATCGGATTGGATATCAACTGATAGGGAACAATAAACTCCAATCGGCTCTGGATGTTTTTGCTTACAATATCGAGCTTTATCCCGGCTCGGCCAATGTCTATGACAGCTATGGAGAGGGATTGGAACAGGCCGGACGCCTCAAGGAAGCCTTGGATAACTATCGAAAAGCGGTGAGTGTGGGAGAAATCAATCATGATCCCAATCTTCCGATCTATCGGCAGCATCAGGAAGCACTCAAAATAAAAAAAGGATTAAAGGAGTAAACCGATGCAGAAAAGGAAACGGGATTTTGTGCTGTTTAGCATGGCGATTCTCCTGATTATGGTCATGGTTTGGGCGATCACCCATCAGAGTCTGTGGGGTGAAATCCGGCCCTATACCGCTTCGCTGGAACGGATGATTCGAATCCGATGGATTGTTTCGCTGATTGTCCTGACCGCCATCAGTATCATCACCCTGTTCTGGATCCCGGTCAAATTAGCCCGAATCAATCGAGCCGCCTATTTTAAAGAAACCCTTTTCTGTGCTTTTGCATCGCTGGTTTACTTTGGGGTAGACCGTTTCATGAATTATCTGGATCAGGCCTATACCATGATTTACATGCTGGTGATCTATCTGGCCTCATCCATTATTATCTCCCTGGTATTGCTCTATATCTCGAGAACGGTCAGTGATAAATCCGGCAAGTACCGGACGGCTCTGGCCGGAAGTATCGCGGGAGGAATTCTGTTCGGCCTGCTGTTGGAATTCATCAAGCGAAGCCGCCTGTTTTTTATGTAATCCCCGGCCTGCTCGAAGCGGCAGCACTCAACCCCGATCTTAGCCCTTCGGGCAATCACAAGTTATCATTGACCCTGCTAACCTTTACCGAGGAAATGCCACCACTCTCAGCCGATGATTGGAATCGATCATGAGAAAAATACCGATAACCTGTTCCATTGGAATGCTTCGCAACACCATACTGATACTGCTGCTGATGATGCCCTCCATTCCGGCCGGGGATATCCGGATTGTGTCCCCATACCTGGGATCGATCACCGACTGCTATATCAATCGGGATCGGAATCTTGATTTAGAGGATCATTCATGGATGAAAGGCTTGTTTTTCCAATGGGTCAGTCCCAACCGCTATCAATGGAATACCTTTATTTATCAATCATCGGATATCAATTACAGTACCATCTGGGGCGGACATTTTATTCTTGACTCGTATTGGAAGCCCGGTCATCGCGGCCGCTGGGTGGCTGGAATCGGTGCCGAGTATCTGAGAATCCGGATGGATGCCGACAGCAGCCTGATACCTCTGAAGAATTTTGAACTCACCAATCATCTTTACATTCCCTACCTGCGTTTTGGTTATTGTTATCAATTCAATCGCCCTCATCTCATCATCTCGATTCTGCCGTGGGGCGGCATCGAGTATCAAGGGACCCGGGGCGATCTGGATCTGTCGATCGATCCTCCCGGCCCGGCCCCCCTTAGTACCGTATCACAGGATCTATCCGATGACCGTTGGCTGGGAATAGCCGGACTCAATCTGAATCTGAGGCTCTTTCATATGGTGGAGGTGGAAGGAAAATATAACGGCGCTTTTGATGCCGATGATTATTATTCCACAGTTTCCGCTATGCTGAACTTGTTTTTTACCCGCTCCTGGGGAGTATCCTATCGGTTCAAGTCGATGGAATTAAGCAAGGGGTCCGATCGATATCATATTTTGGGACTGGCCTGGGTGTTTTAGCCTCTCCCATCGTTCCGCCTTATATTTTATTTTCGCTGTGCGATGTCATATAATGATATGCTTCTTAGACAGTTTTTGCCGGTCAGGGCAGTACTTTGTCATAGCTCCCTTCAGGTTCGGGGCCACGCCGACACCCTTGTCGGTCGATTGACAGTTCCTTCCGTCGGGTCTGTAGAGGACTTGAACCTCCACGTAGGTGAGCCCTGCCGGGCACATACAATAAAAAAAGCCCGGAGATCAACCGAGGTTAATTTCCGGGCTTCGAATAGGTTTG
>JAGOEH010000030.1 GCA_017997825.1 Candidatus Delongbacteria bacterium
AAAGATCGCCATCAGAACCGAGATATTCTGAATCTCGGACTGAATGCTATGACCCTGGAACCGGTCAGGTTGTCGGGTGATCACCTGGTGCAGGTGGTAGCTCCAATCTGCCAACGGGTGGAAACCACCGGCGGTTCCCATTTCCTGGCGGCAGAAAAACCCCTGGGTACCTGGATGATACCTACCCCTTATATGAATGTGGCCGTATTGTGGCTGATCTCCGGAATCCTGTATCTGGCCCTCTGTTTTTCTATTCTGCCGGGAATTATGAGTTTCGGAGAATCTCTTTTCTCTCGTCGATGACGACCGAAAAAAAGCAGGAGAATGAGTGTGGTAATCGAAATGGAGTATGATGGGTTGTTGAATGGATTGTATATGGATGGATTGGTATTCAGGATTTGACGTCATTCAGGTTTACGATCTGAAGATGGGCTTGGTAGTCAATAACATGGTCAAGGAGAACGTTATGAGACGTATCATTAGGTTACTCATGGTTTGTCTTGGATTGGGCGCAATTTCCCAGAATATGGCGCAACCGCTGGAACAACAGCAACGGGCCGAATTACTTGACTTTTCAGGCCGAAGTTCGGTCCACTTTCAGCAGGAGCAGGCTGAAGTCCAAAGGAAGGCCGAACGGATGGGCATTCCAATCCGGCGGGTCATGAAGGATGGACGTATCATTCATCTGCGCCGGTTTGACCATGGGATTCCGCGTTATTATGGGACCAATAATCTGGTGTCCGCTCAAACCATCTCGACGACGGCATTATGGAGTGGAGGAATCTCGGGATTGTCTTTAAGCGGCCGGGATGTTACCCTGGGAATATGGGATGGGGGAGGGACTCGAACGACCCATCGGGAATTGAGTGGCCGGGTGGTTCAGAAGGATAATCCGGAGTCGCTTTCCGATCATGCTACCCATGTGTCCGGAACCATGATCGGCAAAGGGTTGAGCTCTGATGCCCGGGGAATGGCCCATGATGCCAGTCTGAATGCCTATGATTATTTGAACGATCTGGCTGAGATGGCGATCGAAGCGGCCAATGGCTTGATGATCTCCAATCATTCGTATGGAGAATTGTCCGGCTGGGATTATGCCGAGCTTGACAGTGGAAAGATTGAATGGTTCTGGTTCGGGAATTCCTCCATCAGTCAGACGGAGGACTATGGGTTTGGGTCATATTCAACGGAATCAGCCCGATTGGATTCGTTGACCTGGTTTGCTCCTTATTATTTGTCGGTCCATTCGTCCGGCAATGATCGGGGAGAAGGTCCGGATGTTCAGCCGATCGCGCATTGGGAATATGTCAACTCGGAAGCCGTTTGGGTTTCCGATTATCGTCCCCTGGATGGAGGCAATACCGGCTATGACTGCCTGCCGACCGACAAGACCGCCAAGAATACTCTGACGGTTGGGGCGATTTGGGATATTCCGGGTGGGTACCATACCGTCGAGGATGTCATGATGTCGAGTTTCAGTTCGTGGGGGCCGACCGATGACGGCCGCATCAAACCCGATCTGACGGCCAACGGTACCGGGTTGTTTTCCTCGATTGCCTCCAATGACCAAGCCTATGGGTATTTTACCGGAACGTCGATGGCTTGCCCCAGCGTGACCGGATCGATTGCTCTTTTGCTGGAACACCAGCAGAAACTCCATCCCGGGATTAAGCTGTTAGCTTCGACCCTCAAGGCTCTGTTGATTCATACCGCCGATGAAGCCGGCGCCTATCCCGGCCCTGATTATCAGTTCGGATGGGGACTGATGAATAGCTATAACGCGGCCAGGCTGATGAGCCAGGACGCTCAAGCCGATCCGCAGTATGATATCTCCGAGCAAAGCATAGCTGTTGCCGGGAATTATGAGTATACCTTTAGCTGTCAGTCTTGTGACTATGTGAAAGCCACCATTTGCTGGACCGATGTCCCGGGAGATCCTCCGGCCCTTTCGCTCGATCCCTCCACGTCCAATCTGGTGAATGATCTGGACCTGAAAATAACAGGTCCGGGATCGGTGTCATATTATCCTTGGAAACTGGATCCCGCCAATCCGTCGGCTGCCGCCACCCAGGGAGTTAATTCCCGAGATAATGTCGAGCAGATCCTGATCGAGAATCCGCCCGACGGAAACTATACACTTAGAATTAGTCCCAACGGAGCCATCACGGCTGGTCCCCAGGCCGTTTCCCTGATCCTTTCCATACCTCAAAAGCGGATTGCGCTGAGTTTTCCCGAAGATGGCAGCGATCTGATGCCCTTTTCCTTTCCTCTGAGCTGGGAGCCTTTTGGCTCAGTCAAGCGATATCGGGTTCAGGTATCCACTGATCCGAATTTTGCTAGCCTGTTTCGCGATCAGGATTACATTTCCGCTACCAGCTTGGATTTGACGGGTCTTCAGCCCACTCAGACCTATTATTGGCGGGTCAATTCTGTTGTCAGCGGGATCCCGGGTAGTTGGTCCGATATCTGGTCGTTCACGACCGGGGCCGCGCTGACCGATGCGGGATATACTCTTCGCTTTGACGGCCGGGATGATTATGTTGAGATTCCGGTCCATGAAAAGTATTATCCGATTGAAGACAATGATATCATGACGATCGAGGCCTGGATCAATATCAGCAATTTCGATAACCAGATTTTTCCGATTGTGGATTGTTATATGTCCAATATGGATTTCGGCTGGTCCTTTTTCCTGATCCAAAATGAGGGGCTGGAGCTCAATCTGCTTTATTCGTCACGCAAGGCCGTTTATAACTTTGAAAAGAACCGATGGTATCATGTGGCGGTGGCCTGTGATAAATCACAGAATCTGATCCGGTTTATGGTCAATGGGGAAACGGTCCTGGAGGAGACCTTTCAGGATGATATTCCGGATACGCATCAGTTCAACTCGCCGTGGCTGGTGGGAGCCAATTGGTCGGGTGGGGATGAGTATTCTTGCGGCTCGATCGATGAATTACGAATCTGGAGTGTGGCCCGCACCCGGCAGCAGATTGCAGACGGGATGAAAACCAGATTGACCGGGACTCCGGCCGGATTGATCGGTAATTTTAATATGAATGCCGGAGCCGGCCAGACAATGGCTGAGGCCTCGGGTAATGTCACTGCCGGAATCCTGCACAACGGGCCGACCTGGATCGTATCGACCGCTCCGATCGGGACCATTCCGGCCTTGAATCTGACCACGACCACCCTTAAATCCGGGACGTTCAATCAAACCTATGCTGATACCCTAAAAGCCACCGGGGGTATTTTGCCGTATCGTTGGAATGTGGCGGCCGGGACTCTGCCCCTGGGAACCACACTGGACAGCTTGACCGGCCGGATTGGGGGAATTCCTCAGATTCATGGAAGTTTTCCCATAACGGTCCGGGTGACCGATGCTCAGATCCCGGCGGTATCCGCCGATAAAAATCTGCAAATCACCATCCAGTCCATTCCGGTATCCATTCCGACCACCCAGTTGAGGTCGGGGAAAATGTATGCGGCTTATGCCGATACCCTGCAGGGAAATGGAGGAATACTGCCCTATCGCTGGAGCATTCAGAGCGGCACACTACCGTCCGGGCTTAGCCTGGACAGTTTGTCCGGGATCATCAGCGGTATACCCGGTGTTTCCGGGACGGTATCCATCACCTTCCGAATAACTGATTCCCAAAATCCGGCGGTCAGCGGAACCAAAACCCTGAGTCTAAAGATTGAGGCGGCGGCCATCGCCATTGCCACCAATCAGCTCAGGGATGGACAGGTCGGAACGGCTTATGCCGATACGCTTGAATCCACCGGGGGAACGCCGCCATATCAGTATTCACTCCTATCCGGCAGTCTGCCGACCGGATTGCAGTTGAAGGCTACCAGCGGAATTCTGAGTGGAACCCCTGAGGCATACGGAGATTTCAGTTTCACGGTAGAGGTCGGCGATGCTTCCAATCCCAGAAAACAAGCTTCCAAAACCTTATCGGTCACGATTTATCCGGCCAAGCTGGCCATTGTGACCGACAGTCTCCGGTCAGTATCGATTGATGATGAATATACCGATACCATTCAAGTGAGCGGCGGGATGCCTCCCTATCGATGGTCGATTATCAATGGATCGCTACCGGATGGATTGCTGTTGGATTCACTGACCGGGATCGTGGCCGGGATTGTTACCGCTCAAGGATCGGCAGTGTTCACGGTTAGGGTTGAGGATTCCCAGAATCCTCCGGATACCGTTTCCCGGGAGTTTCGGATGATGAGTCTGACCGATATTACCGAGTCCGATCGATTGTCTAAGGAAACCTGCCTGATGACGAACTATCCTAATCCATTTAATCCGGTCACCACCATCGGTTTTAATCTGGCTCAGACGGACCAGGTATTGATCGAAATTTACGATATCCGGGGTGTCCGAATCCGGAGATTGGTTGACCGATCGTATCCGGCCGGCTACAATACGATCAATTGGGACGGACGGGACGACCGACAGCAGAATGCCGTGACCGGAGTATATTTCATCCGGATGAAAGCCGGTGATCGGATCGATGTGGAAAAAGTGATGCTGCTGAAATGATCGGGAATTACAGACGGAATAGCGGGGGAGATCATCAAGAGCCATTGTTTGCGGGATGAAAACCTGAAAAAGATTGAATTGCCGGTCGGCAGGACGGAATGATCAATCTAAATATGGAATGGCGTTAATAATAGTTGTAGAATCGATGATCAAGTCGGATCAATAAAAAAAAACAGGAGTTGTGATGCTGGGAATTAATTCTGAGGAGGGATTTCGGGAGATTCTCCCGGGGATCGAGATCAAAACGATCAATTACGGTGAGTCGATGCTGATGGCCAAGTTCAGGATGGAAAAGGGTGCAGTTCTGCCGGCGCATGATCATCCCTATGAACAGACCGGGTACCTGATACGGGGAGTGATTCGGATCTCCGGCCCGGATGGAATTCGGGAATGCAATCCGGGTGATAGTTGGAGCATCCCGGCCGGGGCCGTTCATCAGGCGGAAATCCTGGAGGATGCGGTGGCGCTTGAGGTGTTCTATCCGGTACGGGAGGATTATCGGGTTTATCTCCATCAGCGGGATGTAATCCGATAAAGCCGGTTTGCGATGAATAAAGTGAGCTGATCCGGATCGCATTTCTGTTCTCTGAAATGCTACTTGTCATTCTGTTTCCGGGAAATCGCTTGCCCGGTCAGTGATGGAGTTTGCCGGGTATAAAAATTATGGGCAAATTGGCAAGGAGGATCAGAATAAAACATTATCAGGTTCCGGGTTTGGTGATCCTGGCGGTAATGACAGGATTCCGGGCTTATCAGATTATGGATTCGTTACGGAGAGAATTTTCGGCCTATATGACCTGGATCGATCTGTCGATCATATTTATTTGGGGTTTGATTAGCGGAATGCCGATCTGTGTGGCCGGATCCAGGAGATTTAAGCTGAATCAATGATAAATGGGAAAGGATCATCGATGAGCATGGAATATCAGGATGCAAAAACGGAACAATCCGCTCGTTATAAGCGGATTGCGATCATTACCGGCGCAAGCTCGGGGATCGGGGAAGCGACAGCCCGACGGCTGGTCAATGGTGGATATAGTGTGATCGGCAATGGACGGAATCAGGATAAGCTGAACCGATTACAAATGGAATTAGGAGAGGCGTTTCAGGGGATTGCCGGAGATGCGGCTGATCCTGTTATCCAGGATTTATTGTTTGAACAAGCGATAGAGCATTTCGGCCGGGAGGCCGATGCGGTGATCGTCAATGCCGGGCGCGGGCTGGGCGGTGCGGTCAGTAATGCCGATCTGATTCAGTTCGAAGAAGTGGTTCGGACCAATTTGGTCGGCGCCCTGTCCTTGATGCAGAAGGCGGCTCAAAAAATGATTGCCAGGCTGGAGCGCTGTCCGTTTCCGGAATACAGCGCCGATATCGTGGTGATTGGATCCACGGTCGGCCGTCAGATATCACCTTTCAGTGCCGTGTATGGGTCCACCAAGTTTGCCGTTCATTCATTGGTGGAAGGACTTCGACGTGAACTTTCCATTAAAGGAATCCGGGTTTCCCTGGTGGAACCGGGGATGGTGTTGAGCGGATTCCAACAGGGAGCCGGATACAGCGACAGCATGGTGGAAGGATTGAAGGATAAATATGGTCCGTTGCTGCAAGGTGATGATATCGCCCGCGGGATCGAGTTTATCCTGGAACAGCCACCGTACGTGCATGTTGGGGATATCGTGATTCGCCCGGTCCGCCAGGATTATCCTTGAATCCGAATCCCGGACCGAGCCTGTCCGGAACCTTGATGTGTTTAATAGATGATAGGTTTTGGATTGTGCTCGAATCCCTATTTATTGGCCTATAAACGGTGTGAGGGATGGTTATGGACTCGCTGGAGAAAAGTATTCTGGGTTCGCTGGATGCGGCTGAACCGGCCATTTATTCCTATTTGCCCTATATTTTACAGGATAGCTGGGAGATTGGGATTTCAGTTGATGAGGTCATCGCATTGGTGCGGACCCATACAAAAAGCGATGATCGGTTGAAGATTCTGGACCTGGGGTGTGGAAAGGGACCCGTTTCGGTCCGACTGGCGGCGGAGTTCCGATGTCAATGCCTTGGTATCGATGGGATGAGCGAATTCATCGCCGAAGCCGAACGGAAAGCCCGGGAATATGGGGTGGAAGATCGATGTCGGTTCAGAATCGGAGATATTCGGTATGCGATCAGAGAGTTAACCGGCTATGATGTGATTGTCTTGGGAGCGATCGGCCCGGTTTTCGGGGATTATGAAGCTACATTGTCAGCCCTCGAGCCCTGTCTGGCGCCTGACGGGATAATCCTGATCGATGACGGGTACTATCCGGATGATGATCAATCTCGGAATCCTGACATACCGGCCAGATCCACCATATTGTCACAGATGGAAAAAGCCGGCATGCGGTTGATCGATGAGCAGATCAGCGATCGGGAAAGGCTTCGTCAGACGGATCATCTCATTTTTACACACCTGGAGCGGCGATGCCGGGAGCTGATGGAAAAGTATCCGGACCGGAAAGGGATTTTCGAAGCCTATATCCAAAAGCAGATAGAGGAAAACCGTTTTCTTGAAACCGAAATCATCTGTTCGATAATGGTGATCGGAAGGATAAAAGGATTACAGGACGAAGAGCCTGATCAAGAAAGGGATCGATATGAAACCTTGGTATGAGAAACTGTTCGAGAATTATGCCTGTAACTATGACAAGGAGAGTTTTACCCAGGGGACTCTTGGAGAGTGTGATTTTATCGAGAAGGAAGCCGGATATCGCAAAAATCTGAGAATACTTGATGTTGGTTGCGGCACCGGTCGACATGCCATCGAATTGGCTAAACGGGGATACCGGATTACCGGGATCGACCTGTCGGAATCGCAGTTGAAGCGGGCCCGGGAAAAAGCGATGGGGGCGGGTGTCTCGATCGATTTTCAAAAGCAGGATGCCCGGGATCTGCCGTTCAACCAGGAATTCGATCTGGCTATCATGATGTGTGAGGGCGGATTCCCGCTGATGGAAACCGATGAGATGAATTATCAGATTCTGCAGTCCGTCACCCGGAGCCTGGCGCATCCCGGCAAACTGATTTTTACCACCCTCAACGGATTGTTTCCCTTGCATCATTCCATCGAGGAGTTCTGTGCCTCGGCCGGTGCGGAAGGCAATGCGTCCTATCATAAGAACACCTTTGACCTGATGACATTCCGAGATTACAGTATTACCGAATGGATGGATGATGACGGGCATATCAACACGACGGAAAGCAATGAGCGCTATTATATTCCAAGTGAAATTACCTGGCTGTTGAAAACCCTGGGTTACCGAACGATCGAATTATTCGGAGCCAAGTTGGGGGATTTTTCACGGAATGACGCCTTGACGACTGAGGATTTTGAGATGTTGGTGATTGCTGAGAAATAGCTTACGCGATGGATGAGTAATGAAATAAACTGAAAGGAATTCGGATGCGTATTACAAGGGATGAAAAGAGGAGTAACAAATTAGCGATGGGTGTTTCATTGGGACTGGCAATTGGAGCAGCCTTGGGTGTGATTATTGGAGCAATGGTCAAGAATCTGGGCGCTTTTTTGCCGATCGGTATCGGATGTGGTATGGCGGTCGGCGCCGCAATTGGCGGGTTGCTGGAAAAAAGATAATAATACCGGGTACCGGATTATCTATGGGTGTCCGGTATCCGAGGCGCTGTCGATTATGATTGGGATTAACTATGGTTAAACATTGGAGCCGGATTGAGACGATCTGACCGTGAAATCCATGATATTGATGAGATGATGGAGATTCTGCAAAAAGGGGATGTCTGCCATGTAGCGCTGGTGGATGGGAATATTCCCTATATAGTGGCTTTAAATTACGGATGTGATCGGATTGGTGATCAGGTGGCTTTATATTTTCATGCCGCCAATTCCGGTAAAAAGCTGGAGGTAATCCTCGCGAATAATGCCGCCTGTTTCATGGTGGATACCGATCATCAACTGATACGAGGGGAAAAGGGTTGCGACTGGGGGATGAAGTACCGGAGCGTGGTAGGCCGCGGGCTGGTTGAGATAGTGGAGGACCCGGAGGATCGCAAGCACGGGCTTGATCTATTGATGAAGCATTATAGCGGGCGGACTGGGTTCGAGTATGATGAGCGGATCTTCCAGGTCACGGTAGTATTGAGAATCCGGGTGACCGAGCTGACCGGCAAGAAAAAGGAGTGAACAATGCTTGCATATTGCGGTATCAACTGCGATGAGTGCCCGTCATATAAGGGAACGGTAACGTCCGATATCAGTCTGCTCGAGAAAGTGGCGGGGAGTTTATGGGATGGCGCACCTAACGCTTCGGATTGGGTGTGTCTGGGATGCACTCCGGCAGATCAGGGATTTCTGGCCAAAGACTGCTCTATGTGTAAGATCCGTGATTGCGCCATCTCAAGGGGCGTCCAGAACTGTGCGGCATGCCGCGACTACGAATCCTGCAAACTTATGCAGGGCTTTGTCAAGGGTGAGTCGGAACCGCGATGCAGTGATCTGGAAGCCTTGAGTATACGGATGAAATGGCTGCGCAGCCGATTCCTTGCTTACCAGGAAGAACGTTCAGCTCGGGACGAAGTAAAGCCATGATCACCTTGAACAACAAGTATATCTTTACGCTAAGGCTATCCCGGTCATGAGTTATTCCTGTTTTCTGCCGCACAATACCCGGTAATCAATCAATAATCATCGTGATCATGTCCAAACACTTATATCAGGGAGGATTATCAATGTTACCAGTTCAGGAAAAAGAGGATATCTATCCGATCTGTCCGCACTGTGAAAAAGAATTAAAAATGGTTTGGTGCCGCCTGATTGAAAGCCTTTTTGGCAAACGATATATATACTTTTGTCCTGAATGTCGAAAAGTGCTTGGAGTATCTCATCGTAAAGGTTTTTGGATGGGTTGAAAATAAATAAGGAGATTGGATTGTGGCTAAACCGAAAGTTGCAGTTGTTACGGGTGGGGCCCGGGGCATCGGCAAGGCAATCTGTGATGCCTTTATCGAACATGGGGTTTCGGTCTGTATCATCGATCGAGAGGATAATGACTACTTTGTCGGTGATATGGCCGATGAAACAGTGCTTCGGAATTTTGCATCCAAGGTTATCTCGGATTATGGCACTATCGATTATCTGATCAATAATGCCTGTCTGTCTCGGGGCGGTCTTAATTCCTGTTCCTATGAGGATTTCAATTATGTCTTACGGGTTGGTATCACGGCTCCCTTTTTTTTGAGCCGGTTGTTTCTGGAACACTTTAATTCCTTGGCCTGTATCGTAAATATTTCTTCCACCCGTTCTCAGATGAGCCAGGCGGATACCGAAAGCTATACAGCCGCCAAGGGCGGCATTACCGCTCTTACCCATGCCATGGCTATTACCCTGGCTGGTAAAGTGCGGGTCAATTCCATTTCTCCCGGTTGGATCGATACGACCGCTACTCAGTTCGAAGGCCCCGACGCCGGTCAGCACCCGGTTGGCCGGGTAGGTATTCCAGCCGACATTGTCCATGCTGTCATGTTCCTATGTGATCCCAAAAGCGGTTTTATCACCGGGCAGAACATTACCGTTGACGGCGGCATGACAAAGCTGATGGTATATCATAATGATTTCGGATGGAGTTATAAACCTGAAGCTGAGAGTAAATAGATCCGGTAGGGCCCGGCCGAGTATTGAGAGATACGTCAAGTTGCTGAAAAATAATGGAATGGTAGAGTTCAAGGAAGGCTTCAATTTTAAACAATTGCTGGCCAATCGGACTCGATCGGAAGAATTCGATATAAGGAAAGAGACCCCAGGTTTTTTATGGCTTGGTCTTCAACGGTACTTGCTGGATACCCAGGATATGCTTGAACCGGCTCATCAAGAACCCGTCTGATAACGGCTTTATCCTAACATCGAGCTTGTGAGGCGAGTGGATGGACTCCAATCTGCTAAAATTTGATGGACGAAAAAGCATATTTCGGTATAATAGGATAAGCGGTATTGGCCGGTAATAAATCTATATAGTCTGCCGGTCAGGGGTAATAAAATTCATTTTAATTTAAAACTTGATTAAACGACTGAGAATTATTAAATTAAAATAAGAATCCATTTTGCAGATTGTTCTATACTAATGTTCCTATTCCTTGATTATTATCCGATGTTGGGCGATTAATTCAATAGATTGTTATTGGGTTGATTATGGAAAATTATAAAAGAATGATCAGATTCAGGCTTATTCTGAATCCATAGTGTTACCTCAATAAAAGGAATTAACGCTATGTTAATTATTTATGTTGTAGTTTTTTCCATTTTACTTCAGTTGGCGGCGGCTGTTCTGGCCATCCGTTTAATAAGAGTAACGGGAAATCAATTCGGCTGGTTGCTGATAGCCGCTGCATTGGTATTACAGGTCGTGCGTCGGGTTGTGATCTTGACCGGAATACTACAGGGAGATTTGGTTGTTTCAGGTGTTGCTACCGGAGAATGGATAGGATTGGTTTTGTCTATTTTGATGTTTTTTGGGATGTTCAGCATAAGTCCATTGTTATCGGAAAAACAGGTAAGCCGTGATGAACGTCGACAGTCCATTGAATCTATCCGGCTATGCCGAGAGCGATATTACAATACGCTTGACAATATGCTCGAAGGGTGTCAGATTATCGGATTTGATTGGAAATATCTGTATGTCAACAATGCCGTGGTAAGCCATGCAAGGAAAAGCAAGGAAGAATTACTCAACCACACCATGATGGAGGTATACCCGGGAATATCGGATACAGAAATGTTTACGGAGTTGAAACGCTGTATGGAGAAACGGGAACCGTCTCTGATTGAGAATCGGTTTGCATATCCTGATGGTTCATCTATGTGGTTTATGTTGAGCATTCAGCCGGTTCTTGAAGGAATTTTCGTATTGTCGATGAATATCACTGATCGTAAGCAGGCGGAAGCTCATATCAATCATCTGAATGATGTTTTGCTTGCTGTGCGGAATGTCAATCAACTCATCACTCGAGAACGGGAACCGCAGCGTCTTATAAATGAGGCCTGCCACATTCTGGTGCAAACCCGTGGTTATCGGATGGTCTGGATCGGGATGGTTGAAAAGGGGAATCCACGACTGGTTCCTGCAGCCTGTGCCGGACTAGGAACCGGTTATATAGATCAGAACATGACCATTTGGGAACAGAATCCAGATTATCTGCCCATATCGGGTATTGTGCTTCACTCCCGCCAATCAGCTTTATGTGATGACATTGCGGTTGATCCACGGTTAATGCCCTGGCGGGAAGCTGCGTTAGCGCATGGTTTTGTCTCGATGGCTGCGGTTCCCATCATGAATGGAGATCGGCTGTTTGGTGTTGTGAGTGTTTATGCCGAAAAAGTTAATATGTTTGACGATAAAGAGATCGGTTTACTCTCGGAATTGGCTGCTGATCTGGGATTTGCATTTCAAAGCATTGAAGATGAACAACAGCGTGCTCTGGCTAAGGATGCGCTGCGGGAAAGCGAGCAGAACTTCAGAGCGGTCACTGAAAACGCCAATGACGGGATCATCGTTTATCTGGAGAATGATCTCCATGTATTCGCCAATCAGCGAGCTGTGGAGATCACCGGATATACCATTGAGGAGATGTCATCCATCGGAATAAAGAATTATGTCCATTCGGATGAACTGCCTAAACTGAAGGATCGATTTAGGCGGCGGTTGGCGGGAGAAGCTATCCCGCCGCAGTACGAAACGCTGATCGTCAATAAAATGGGGATATCCATACCGATCGAGATTACCGCTTCCAAAACGCTATGGCAAGGGAAACCGGCTGATATCGTCATTATACGTGATATCACCGAGCGTAAACGAGCCGAACAGGAGATTATTAAACTGAATGCCGAACTCGAAAAACGTGTAGATGAGCGGACTTCTCAATTAAAAACCGTTAATAATGATCTTGAAGCCTTTGCCTATTCCGTTTCTCATGACCTGCGTGCTCCATTGAGAGCGATCAACGGTTTTACCCGAATTCTGTTGGAGGATTATTCCCAAAAATTGGATGATGAAGGCCGGAGAATTTGCGGTGTAATTTGCGACAATGCTAAGAAAATGGGACAACTGATCGACGATTTACTTTCATTTTCACGGCTTAATCGGACCGAATTGAGAATGACCAGAATTGATATGAAACCCATCGTCGAATCGATTATTGAAGAATTGGCTCCACCGGATAAGCGTCAACGGATTCAATTCCGAATTGATGATCTTGCTTCGGTTTCCGCTGATCCGCCGCTGATCCATCAGGTATGGATGAACCTGATATCCAATGCAGTAAAATTTTCTTCACGATGCGAAAAAGCTGTCATCTCGATCTCCAGCAAGATTGAAGATGGCTTCGTCGTATTTTGTGTTTCGGATAATGGTGCGGGATTCGATATGCGATATGTCGATAAAATATTCGGGGTTTTTCAGCGATTGCATAATGTCAAGGATTTTGAAGGAACCGGAGTGGGGCTGGCTATTGTTCAACGGATTATCACCCGGCATGGCGGTAAGGTATGGGCCGAGGGTGCCGTCAATCAAGGGGCTTCATTCTATTTCTCCATACCCGTTGATAATGCGCTAATGGATTAGGATACCATTCGCATTAAATCAATTTTACATTACTGTGGGTAATTGGTTAATCAAGAAAAAAAAGGAATGGCTCTGTTTTGTGAAAAGCTGAGAAAATGAAGGAGCTTGGCTTTACTGAATAATCATCGTCAAACCCTGACAGGTCCATGGAGAGGATTTTCCTTATGTTTTTTCGGATAAAATCCCTTATGCTTTTATTGAAGTTTTTATGGAATGAATACAAATATCGATACATAATGTTTAGGCCGGCTATATCATGATGAATCTGATATGGTAGAGCTCGCAGATTATGTTGCGTGTGGTTTCGTGAAAAAAACGGCAATTGTGTATGCTGGTTGAAAGGGTTTGAGTAAAATTAGATACTCGAAATTAATGAATAGTTCAGTCGGAATATACGTGTTTTATAAATAGGTTCCGAAAATTTTGCGAAAATGGTAGCCGTATATTGCATACGTCATTGCCAACGAGAATAACTGAGGGCGTTTGAATAAGGACCAGAAAACAAGATTCCAAAAGTAGGTTCTTTCTTTGTCTTTAATCCCTAGGACCACAATGGATTTGATAAATGCACCCGGATACCCGGAATGATTCCGAATATATCCGAGGTGAAAGCGTCTTTTTTTCTTTCTTAACGGGTGATAATCTCGTAACAGCTTTTTAACACGTTCAAAGTAAGGTTCTGGAGAGTAAATCCCGCTGATAATCCGGGTATATCCTTTTATAAGAGTGTCATGTCCCATTTTAGGAATAAAATTGATTGAAAAGTCGGTATTATCTCCTGAAGCATCTTCGACTAATCTTCCTTCTTTAGCAATACGGTTATAAAGCCTTGTTCCTCGCGGTGCATTTAATAAGCCGACCATGGCCGTAACAATTCCCGTGTTTTGAATAAACTCAATTTGTCTCTGGAAAATTGATGGGGTATCATTGTCAAATCCGACAATGAATCCTCCGCGTACCCGTAAACCATATTGTTGAAGTGTTTTAACGCAAGCCGCTAAATCCCGGTTGGTATTCTGAAATTTTGAACATTCCGCTAAACTGCTTTCGTCAGGTGTTTCGATGCCTACAAAAACCGCATCGAATCCAGCCTGAACCATCAACCGCATGAGTTGTTCATCATCTGCAAGATTGATTGAAGCTTCCGTTGAAAAGGTAAAAGGGTGTTGTCTTTTTTCCATCCAGTCAATGATTGCGGGTAATACCTCTTTTTTTAATTTTCCCTTATTTCCGATAAAGTTATCATCAACAAAAAAGACACCCCCTCGCCAGCCTCGTGAATATAAGCTTTCTAATTCGGTGATGATCTGATCGGCATGTTTGGTTCTCGTCTGACGGCCATACAACACGGTAATATCGCAGAATTCACAATCGAACGGGCATCCCCGTGAATACTGGATGGTCATCGATACATATTTTTTCATGTTGATCAGATCCCAGTGCGGAACCGGCGTCGTACCGATATCCGAAAATTCTTGGGTGGCATAGCAGGGTTTGGCCTCACCCCGTTCGAGATCCGCCAGAAAGGTCGGCAGAGTGAGCTCCGCTTCATTCAGTACAAAATGGTCGATACCGCTGAAATGTTCATGTTCAGCGGTAAAAAGCGGACCGCCGGCTACAATTTTCACCCCCGAATTTTGGCAACGTGTAATGATTTCTCGTACCGAGTCTTTTTGTACGATCATCGCACTGATGAAGACATAATCAGCCCATTGGAGGTCTTTCTCATGCAGCGTAGCGACATTCAGATCAACCAGCTTTTGCTCCCAGGTTTCTGGAAGCATTGCGGCGATTGTCAGTAAGCCTAATGGCGGATGTACCGCTTTTTTGGAGATAAATGACAGTGCATGTTTGAAACTCCAAAATGTGTCCGGATATTTAGGATACACAAGCAGTATTTTCATAGTTGTCTCCTTATTTTGATCACCCATCAGTTTCTTGCCGAACAGGATTTCTACCGGCTGATCCCTTTGAGCAAAATATTGATAAGCAATTCAATGCTTTTCTCGACTTCTTCTCGCGGCAGATCGATTGTCCATGGATATTCCAGTGTTTTCAGGGCAAAAAACAGCGACCGGGCAGTCGTATCCAAATCACTCACCTCAAATACGTGTTTCTCTTGTCCCTCTTTCAAGATCTGACGTATCATGGATATCTTCCAATTCGAATACGCTGCCGTCAGGGTGTTGATGAATTTATAATGAGTAAGATAATCGTCCTTGATCGTGGTATACTGATCGGCTTTTTCTTGTAGATATTTAAGTCGTGCTTGGAGTAAATTTTTAAATTTGCTACAGGGATCATCTTCTTTTTCAACAGCTTCTATGATTGTGTTCTTTAACCCTAGGATTTCCCTTCCGATCACCTCCGCAAACACTTCTTCCTTGTTGGTAAAATAATAGTACAACGAACTCTTTTTCTTTTTGGAGGCTTTGGCGATATCATCCATGGTGGTTTTTTCCAAGCCGAAGCGGGCAAAAAGTCGTGCAGCCGCCGTAATGATTATCTCTTTTTGTTCATTGTCGCTTGTCATAAAGAGATCGCTCCATCATAAGTGGTTTGACTTTTAGACTAACTGACTTTTCGACAAAAATGTTCTATATTTTAAATATAGACACTTTTTTTAGATTGTCAAGTGCTTTATTTTACGGTTGAAATTTTTATTAAATCTGTCCGTAATTAATCTATTCCTCTGGCAATGAAGACAATCGGAGAATTCATTCGGTAAAATTACAATGACGATGGATAAAAAATATTCAAAACTAACTATCAATAACTATTTCAGTGAAGATTTGAGTAGAAGCAGAATATTTTAATCCGTTGTTCATTAGGAAAGAATCGGATGGTGTGGAATCAGAAAACTGATACCCTATTCATTATTATTATATTGTTAAAATTGATTTAAATCATAGTGCCATTGCCAGATAAGGATACATTTAATAGCATGTCAATGTTTCATGGGAGCGAGGATAATCGACGTGTATTATTCGACAAAATGGAGTCCGGCTTTGATTATAGCTAAAAAAATATCTGGAATCAGACGATCATGGTATCTCTATTCAGGGTAATTGGTTTGTAGGACTGGAAATGCATCAGCGGGATTCGTTCGTTTAATTTCATCTCGACATAATGAATAGCTTTAGTTATCGTTTTATTAAGCTTAGTTGAGGCTTTTATGAAGAGAATATAGTATGCTGAGGCCAAATATCTAAAGAAAGTGGGATATTGATGATAATTTGATTTCAAAGCTTGCCATGAATTTAAAAAAATGACTTGGAGTCGGTCGTCAGAGAAAGTAATATTTGCTTTTTCTAGCATTACATTTTATCTTTTGGATCAACATGGTTGCAGCCGCAGCAAAAAAAGGAATTTATGGATCACTTCCCTGATTTCGTGAAAAATCCTAAGAACAAAATAGAGCCTTCTCAACAAAACACTGTCGATATCGAAGGATATTATTACCAAGCATCCGATGGGTCGCAGATGGCATTCTGGGAATGCCATTCCGATCAAATTTCTAAAAGGCATACTCATGGTTTTGATGAATATATGCTATGTATCAGCGGTGAATATACCGCATGCTTTGAAAATAAAGAAATCGTACTAAAACCCGGAGACGAATTATTGATCCCTAAGGGAACCGTTCAATGGGGGCGATGTAAAGCCGGTACACGAACAATTTCTGCTTTCGGTGGAAAGCGGATTTTTAATGATCAGCAAAACATAAGCTTTACTCCTTTTCCTATTGTGACAACAGAACGTTTAGTTTTGCGACAGCTAACATCCGATGATGCACCCGATATTTTTCGTCTCCGCTCGGATGACCGTGTGATGCGATTTCTTGATCGACCACTGGCCCGTACGATGGAAGATGCCGGGCAATTCATCGAAAAAATCCGGGAACGGCTTCTCACCAATGATGGAATCACATGGGCCATCACTCAAAAACCTCATGACAGCTTGATTGGGACTATCGGATTTCATACCATTTTTAAGGAGCACTTCCGAGCTGAGATCGGATACCTCCTTCATCCTGATTATCAAGGGCAGGGTCTCATGCAGGAAGCTTTGAGTGCTGTTCTGTCATATGGATTTCAAGCGTTACACCTCCATTCGGTGGAAGCCAATGTCAATCCTAATAACCTGGCATCGGTCAAATTGCTGGAACGTAACCACTTTGTTCGAGAAGCCTATTTTAGAGAGAACTATTATTATAATGGAAGGTTTTTAGATACAGCCATCTATTCCCTCATCCATCGAGAGGGAGATGCTTCATCGAGAGGCTTTTAAGGATGAAACAATTTATGGTTTTATTTCTGTTTTTCCCTGTCTTAGTCCGGAGCCAGGAAGGTCCGTCTAAGATAATGGAAGACGGATGGGCGATCCAGTTAGGAGCCGGATTCATCTATGGAGGGAATCTGGGGATTCTCGGTGAAAGGCAAATCCTGCTGAAAGAAAATTTCCGTCTGTCTCCCTGTGTTTCACTCGGTGTGGCCGAGGGAGGAAAAGATTCCACCTCGATCCGATATGCTTGGTTAGGGGTGTCGATTGGGCTTATGATGGAGTATGGTAAAAAATATCGGATAATCTGGGGGCCTCAGATCGTGATGAATCAAGAACTTGGAAACTCGGTGGAAGTCAAAAAGAATCGGTTTCCATGCTATTCTTTCATCGTCGGCTATAAGAGAACCTCGGATTTCGGTTTGATATGGCAAGTTTACATCGGAGATGTCTATCTGCCCGATCCACTGGAAAACTCCTGGGATTATGCTCATAGTTCCCATGTCGGGATCGGCATCGGTTATAAATTATGATCATGAGAACGAATCATGAACCTGGTTATTGCTGTGCTGAAGACGATATATCCGAATATATATTGAAGATCCGTTCATAGATCAAATGAGAGAATTCGAGTATTTTTCATTGAAAAAGTTCTTTAACCGGAGGAATGTTAAACGTGAAGTACGAAGAAGATTGTATTATTAAAATTGCACAAGATAAATATGAAAATGGCGAAGCCGATTTCGATATCGACAGCGATCATTGTGCATTATTGGTCATCGATATGCAAGAGGAATTTGTAAAGCCTCATTGGACCTCGTCGTGGATACCGGAAGCCACCAGGCAGGTACCAATCATTAAGGATTTGATCAGTGACTGCAGGGCGATGGGAATTCCAGTCATTTACACGTTATTCAGCCAAACTCATCATTATCTTGACAGGCCAAAGTATGGCCATACGATGCCGAATCGGTTTCCGGAATTAGGAACGGATCCCGATTGGTTCAAGAACAGTAAAATCGTGGATGAATTGAAGCCGGAAGATGGTGATATTATCATTCACAAACCGTCTTATGGAGCTTTTTATGATACACCGCTGGATACCATACTTAGAAACTTGAACAAGGATACCATAATCATCTGCGGGACACTAACCAACTGTTGCTGCGGAACAACAGCCCGTCAAGGTTATGAAAGGGGATACAAGGTAATTTTCGGATCGGATGTTACGTCAACGTATACCCAAGAGATGCAGTCTGCCGAATTGGGGATTATCCGTTTCGCTTTTGGACGGGTATTGACCTGCCAAAGGATTAAACAAGAACTAGCGGAACGATTTTCCCGTCAGGCTGAATTAACAGATAGAGAAACCATTCAGGAGTAATGAGAATGAAAATGAAAATGAAAATGAAAATGAAAATGGGTATGTGGATTATTCTATGGGTTGGCATATTATCGTTGATTGTATCAGCTGAGAATGCACCCAGTCTATGGCCGGTATTACAGCAATTGAAAACCTGCAAATTTGTTGATTTGACGCATACCTTTTCACCCGGAATTCCGCATTGGCCGGGTTATAAAGATGAAAAAAGAACCACCTTATACTATTATGATGAAGGAGTTGGGACCCAGGGAGCCGGTTTTTTTGCTCAGGAGTATACGTTTCCCGGTCAGTGGGGCACCCATGTCGATCCGCCGGCGCATTTTGTCAGAGGAAAACGGTTTGTGGATGAGATTACACTTCCGGAGATGCTGCTGCCTTTGGTGGTGATCGATGTCAGCTCAAAAGCTGCTCGGAATCCGGATTATCAGATTACTATGGATGATGTTCGTGCCTGGGAAAAGCACTATGGAAAAATACCGGCCCATTCGTTTGTAGCCATGCGAACCGACTGGTCGAAACGCTGGCCCGATGCCGCCAAAATGCGCAATGCCGATAGTTTGGGAACGGCTCACTACCCGGGATGGAGCCGGGAGGTGCTCGAGTATTTGTACGAATCATGCGGGATCACTGCTTCCGGGCATGAGACTACCGATACCGATCCGGGGATCAGTACCGCCCAAAATGATTATTCCCTCGAAGCTTATATTCTTTCCCGGGATAAATACCAGATCGAGCTATTGGCTAATCTGGATCAGGTTCCTTCCTACGGAGCGATCGTTTCCGCAACCTTTCCAAAACCGCTCAAAGGCTCGGGATTTCCGGCCCGGGTCTTCGCCATTGTTCCATAATGTGTCGCACACAGATTTCAGATTTAATCCAAGTTAATGCCGTTGGAATCGAACCCTTTTTTCCAAATACTATTCAAAGATACTGAGGGAGATAGATGATGTCAAAAGATACGCTAGATCTGACGGGTGTTCAGGAAACACTGCTGCTTCCGTTGTGGGGAAGAGCCAATGAAACAAAAAAGGATAACCCTTTATTGATCGATTCTGTAGCGGTAAGGCTTATTGATAGTATAGGATATGATTTTTCCATAATAGAAGCAAAAGTCAACCCATTGAGCTGTGCCTCATGGATTGCCAGGAGTATCTATTTTGATGACCATATCCGGTTGTTTTTGAGCCAGTACCCTGATGGGAGTATTATCAATATCGGATGTGGTCTGGATACAACCTATGACAGAATCAACAATAATCGGGCGATATGGTATGAGATTGACTTTCCGGAAGTTATTGAACTCAGGAAAAAGTTTATACCGGAGACATCGACTCGGCGTTTTGTGCCCTGTTCTGTGCTGGATCCGGAATGGTATAATACAATCGATAACAAAAAAAATGTCTGTATTATGATTGCCGGGGTCATCTATTATTTTGATGAAGGACAAGTAAAAGAATTGTTTGACAAAATTGCTCAAGAATTTGTACACAGTGATATCGTATTGGATTACTGTTCTCCGAAAGGTGTTGATATCGCCAACAAAAAAGTTATCAAAGACAATGGAATGGATAAGGATGCTTGTCTTAAATGGGGAATTACAGACATTCATAACATCGAGAAATGGAATGGCAAAATAAAAGTACTCCAGACCATGAAAATGTTCAAGGATCACCGAAGGAAGTATCCAATCTTCAAACGGTTGGGAATGCTTATTTCCGATGCTCTGGCCGTAATGTCATTGGCCCATCTGAAAATAGAATAGATAATTCCTACTCTATCAAGAGGGTGGTACGGGTCGTTAGTATCAGAAGTTAAGGTGGTGATCCGGCTGAAATCGGACAAAAGATCATGTACCAGCTTTTTTTTCATTTGGAATATGGTGTGGTAATCCGGTAAAACAGAGGATCGGAACTGTGCAAACTGATCAGGGCAAACCGGTTGAAACGAATAATCCAGGTTCACAAAAAATGAAAGAGAGATAAAGATGAAAAAAAAACTCCTTGAAAGTATTGTTCTTCTTTTCATGATTCTTCTTTCGACCGGGTTATCTCAGAGCATCGATTTTTCTGTTTTACTGACCTACACCGGCGGAGTGCATAGTCCGGTCGATTTTGTGGTAGGAGTCGACGGATCGATCTATGTGGCCGGGGGGACCCGAGAGGGACTGCCGGTGACGGAGAATGCCTTTCAGAAGGTATACAACGGCCATAACACCTGGAGCGGCGGGGATGCTTATCTGATGAAGCTTTCACCTGAAGGGGATTTGATCTATGCCACCTATATCGGTGGCAGGGGCGGTGAGGAATCGATCCGGATCGCCCTGGACAGCTCAGGATATATTTATGTCTGCGGCAGCACATGGTCCGATGATTTTCCTGTCACCGATCAGGCCTTCCAAACCAGCAAGGGTCCGAGCGCCGATAACTTTATTATCAAATTCAGTCCCGAACTCCAAATGGTTGCATCGACCTTTCTGGGAGGGAATGGATTTGACTATTGTTCCGCCATCATGATCGCGAATCAAAGGATTTATTTGACCGGCCGAACCAATTCGTCGGATTTTCCCGTCACAAAGGATGCCCTCGATAGAGAGTATTATGATTGGAAATCACCCGATCCCAACTGGCAGAGTATGATAATCGATGTTTCTTTGGCGGTCTTATCGTTGGATCTCGACACACTTCTCTATGCGACTTACATGGGAGGAAAAGATCGGGATGAAATCGTATCGGTGACGCCGGCCAAGAACCATAACCTGATCCTGACCGGGATAACCTGGTCCGACGATTATCCCACCACTCCCAATTGCTTTGACAGCACACTCGGAGGACAACGGGATGGGTTTGTAACCATCCTTAATCCTGATTTGACCAAAATTCTTTATTCAACTCTGATCGGAGGTCAATCGATCGATGATATCACCAATACGGCTGAAATTGTTGATTCCAACGGGTTACTGCTCTCCGGTAATACCAATTCATCGGATTTCCCGATTACCTCGGACGCCCGGCATACTCAATCCCTGGGAGGAGAATCGGATGGATTTATTATGAAATTCGATTTGCGAACCTATCGGCCGGTTTATTCTTCCCTGATCGGGGGTACCGGCGCTGATGAAATCAAGGTGTTCACGATGATGGGCAATGGGAACTATCTTCTGATCGGACAATCCCAATCCCCCGATTATCCGGTCACGCCGGATGCCCTGGATCCGTCATTCAATGGCGGGGATGATATGGTGTTGACGATACTGGGCGATAAAATGAATGTTATCAACTATTCGACTTTCATCGGCGGTTCAAACTATGATAAAAGGATACGATCCCAATGTTTTGACGATAACACCGTTTTGATTTCGCTCCATAGCATTTCACCGGATTTCCCGATGACCAAACAACAGGTCAAATTCAATCAAACCGAAGCAGCATTTTTAATAAAATTGAAACCTTAATCGAATTATTCAGTATCTATCAATAGTGTTGATCTAATTGTTAGTTTAATACAACATTGAACCTGATAAGGGGAAAAAATGGTACGTGTCCTGATTCAAAACGATTATGAAGCCTGGATCGAGCTGGCCAGAGAGGTTGAACTTCTATTCGGTCCGATGACCGATTCGGAGGAATTTCTATCTGGAATCAAAGCCTGCATCGATAGTGGCGATGCATACGGGATCGAGCATCAAAATGGAAAATTGGTGGGAATCATCGCCTTGGATCGAAATGCCAATGAAATTTTGTGGCTGGCGGTTGGGAATCGATACCGGGGAAACGGCTACGGCAATTCCTTGGTTCTTAAAGCGATCGAGGAATTGGAGAAGCATGGAGATATCCGGGTTCAAACCTTTTGCGATCAAATCGAGGAAGGCAAGAGTGCCCGGATTATCTATCAGCGGCATGGATTTGTCGATCTGGAGAAGGCGGGGAAAAATCCGGCCGGTATCGAAACCGTTATCATGGTAAGAAAATCTTCATTCAGCGGGTGATAATCTGGAAATAATGTAATGATAAGGTATCTGAAATATGAGAGTTTATTACGGGTAACCGATTTAGAAGTTGCTCGGATAGTAAAAAAGGTTGAACTTTTTATACAATGCGATTATATTGAGAAATAACATGTGTTGGCCGGTCCAATTCCAGATATTGAGGAATTGTGTCGGGCATGAATCGGAGTTGTGATATGAATCAGATTAAGATCAAGCCTTCCATTACCGTTGTTGATAAGAACGGGATTTATCATATTGTGGATCATGAGGGCAGAATCAAAACGTATAAACCCTGGTTGGGCGATATTTTATCATTTCTCTATGACGGAATAATGAAGAAATCGGTTTTTCCGAAAAAATTCAACGCCTCCATCGATCGGCACTATGAAATACTGAATCGTGAATTTAGGGATATCAATCATAAGACTATCATTGAATTGGCATGCGGCAGCGGCAGCGCCGTAAATTTTCTAAACCGTGACAACGATTATACGGGTGTTGATATCAGTCCGGGATTATTAAGGATCGCCAACCGAAAGTTTGCCCGAAGTGGTTTTGTTAATCATGAGTTTTATGTAGCTGATGCCTGTGATCTGCCGTTTCAGGATCACCATTTTGATATTGGGATCTGTAATCTTTCCCTGAATTTTTTCCCGGATACGAAGCGCTTCGTTTCAGAACTTGAGCGAGTGCTTAAACCGGATGCCGTGTTTTATGGCTGCATTCCGATCCCGGAAAGGAAAAAAGCAGAGGTTACCATTCGGGGCGTTCTCCATACGGCTGAAGAACTAAAGACTATTTTTCAGTCGCATCGTTTTATATTTGAATTCTTACCCCATGAGAATGGCGCTTTGCTATATTTTAAAACCGTGTTGAAACAGGGATAATGAGTTCTAAGGTGAGTCCATAGGGTTGTTTTATGGAACAGTTAAACCGGAGAATCTGATTAAAAATGGTGGAATAATCCGATATCAGCAGACTGATGAAATGTGCCCCTGAACAACGGGTTTCAAGGCTGCCCGAGAGGGGAAACCGGCATTTGAGGAGATCGGACCGGTAGAAATCGTCGGCTTTGTTTCATGCGGCGGCTGTCCCGGAAAACGGGCCGTCGTAGAGCCAAAATGATGGTTGAGTGTAGTGCGGAGTTTATCGTGGTTGCTTCCTGTATTTCGAGAGGGAATCCGATTGGATATTCTGACCCCATTTTGAAACGATAAAACAAGCCATCAACTGTAAAGTCGGACCGGAGATCCCGATTATAGAATACACTCATTGATCCGACTTCTCAGATCATCCAATTTCAACGGAAATTCTGAAGGGGAAGTCTCAAATCGTGTGCTGTCAAAAATGCGATGAACCGAGGGAGAGATGACAATGGATGAAAATTTTCTATTTGCTTTTTCATTAACGCTGCTGGCAGGATTATCGACGGGTATCGGCAGTCTGATCGGGTTGCTTTCAAAGAAATTCAATACCCGGATGTTGACCATAGCATTGGGTTTTTCAGCCGGGGTTATGATTTATGTGTCGCTGGTCGAGATCTTTGTTAAGGCCAAAGATTCACTGACCTTGGCCTTGGGTCAGAAACCCGGCTATATCTGGACCGTGATTGCTTTTTTTACCGGAATATTCATTATTGCCTTGATAGATAAATTGATACCATCCTATGAGAATCCGCATGAAATCAATGTGGCCGAAAAAATTGAAAAAAGCTCTCAGGGTGAAAAAAATAAACTGCTCCGGATGGGAATTTTCTCTGCCTTAGCCATTGCCATTCACAATTTCCCCGAAGGATTGGCGACTTTTATGAGCGGCCTGACCAATCCTGCGCTGGGGATCAGTATTGCAGTGGCGATTGCTATCCATAATATTCCGGAGGGACTCGCCGTTTCCGCTCCCATCTATTATGCCACCAAAAACCGTAAACGCGCCTTTGTCCTGTCATTCCTATCCGGATTTGCCGAACCCATCGGCGCTTTGATCGGATATTTTCTGTTGCGGTCACTCTTTTCCGGTGCCACCTTTGGATTTGTGTTTGCTTCAGTGGCCGGCATTATGGTTTATATCTCCCTGGATGAGCTGCTGCCGACAGCCGAAGAGTATGGTGAACATCATCTAGCCATCGGAGGATTGATCGCCGGGATGATGGTAATGGCCGTCAGCTTGCTGTTGTTCATTTGATCCTGAACGATTGGTCCCGTTTTTGCTCCGTTGTTTCTCCTATCATCATTTCAAGTTTCATTCCGGCGGAGGAAAATCGATCTATGGAAATCGTACCCTATTCCGACACCTATCGGAACCAAATCCTGAATGTCTGGGAAGAATCCGTCACGGCCACCCATCATTTCCTGAATTAGACGGATTTTCAGGCCATCCGGGATTGTGTCCATA
>JAGOEH010000219.1 GCA_017997825.1 Candidatus Delongbacteria bacterium
GGCTTGGTATAGGAGCCATTACAGGAAGCGGCCCAGATGGTGTTCTCGAAGGATGACATGGTGCAGCCTTCAGTATAGATGGCAATGGAAGCTTCCTTATAATCGATTCCGTCCAAACGGGTCCAGGTGGCGCCGTAATCATCACTGCGGCACAGGTAAACATCGCCGTCGGCGGCTGTCGGTCCGTCACCGATGGCGACCACAACGCCCTCGCCGACCGCTGCCAGGCCATCAAAGAAGGCACCGGTGTAAGTATGGACATTGGTCCAAGTGGCTCCGCCATCAGTGGTTTGATAGATGCAACCGGTGGTAGCCAACACGGCTACATTCTCGTCAAACCCGTGCATATTGGCCGGACGATTGGCAATCGGGCCGAAGGTGCTGAAAGTCTGACCGCCGTCAATGGAACGGAACACATAGGTCTGTTTTCCGGTATCTTTCTGGCCGCAGAACCAAATAATCCGGCCGTCCTCGGAGATTGAGCCGCCCTTGAAAATCAGGCCTTTGGCCGGGGCGTTTTCATAAATGACCTCATCGGCGATGGCCAGAGATTTGCTAATCTTAAAGGTTTTTCCACGGCCGGTCAGGGTGATAGTAAAATTACCGGCATTGGTAACCACCGTCATAGTAGCGGTGATAAAACTCTCGTTCTGAGGGGTAAAGGTGACCGTTACACCCAGGATGGCTTCACCGGGATTGATCATCATACCGGGTTCCAGGGTGGTGGTGAAAGCATCATTGGAAATGGTAACCGAATTGATTTTCACCTTGCCGGTCCCATTCAGATTGGTGACGCTCAACAAAAGCTGGCTGGAATTCCCGGTCGCCACGTTGCCGAAAGCCAGGGTGGTCGGGCTGATCACCGGCTGAGGCATCAGAGTCGGATTGGAAACGACCTGATCAAAATCATAGACGGCCAAGCCGTTATTGCTGACCAGTTCGATCAACTGATTGTTGCGGACATCGTAGGCAATCTGTCCGGAAGCCGACAGATTGACGTTATGGGCATACTGAGGAACGGCGACATCCAAAACTTCATTGCCGTCACACAGATTTTCGCCGACTTCACCCTTCAGTTCCACCAGGGTCATACCCGGGGTATAGCCTTTACCTAAGGCCAGGAAACGGCGGGTGGTTTCGTCTTCGGTCGGGACCTCAAAATAGGACATAACCGCATTCAGCATGGTACGAGGGAAGGTATGGATAGTTTCGTAGCTTCCGCCGTTGATGACTTTGATAAAGCGAACCGGCTGGCGGTTGCCGGCGATGAAGAAGTAATTGGAGCTGACCTTGGCGATAGCCGAACCGGCATAACCGGCAATCGGCAGGGAGATGGCCGTGCTCTTGGTATAAGAGGTCCCGTTGGTGGTGGCCCACTTATAGACTTTGAAACTGCCGGAACCGGAGGCATAGATCTCCAGATTTTTTCCGGTGCCGTAAACCGACATCACTTCGCCGGTCGTCATATTGAGGGTTGTGTCCTCCACGATCTTGGCCGGAGCCGAGGATTCGGAGGCATAACGCCAGATTTTGAAGGCCCGGTTGCCGGGATGATTCAAATTACACACAAAAATCTGACCGTCTTCGGTTACCGCCACGCTATTCAGCGGATAAGCGTGATCGCTGATACCGGTAATATTCAGATTCTTGACAAATTCACCGGTGGAGGCATCATATACCGCGATCGCGGGTAGAACCGTCCGGGTGGAATCATAGGATCGACGGGCTACATAGATATGATTATTGGCTTTGCAATAAGCGGCGGATCGGGTCATACCCGACATTCCGATGATATTGTCCGACGCGTCGTCGGCTGCAATTTTCCAAACCGTGGACAGCGTATCGGCGGCCAGGGTATCCGTCACACTTATTCCAATCAATGAACCTGCAATCATCAAAATCAAAACCAACATGTTCAATTTTCTCATCACATACCCTCCTTGGAGTTTGGACAGAAGATTCGAGTCATCCACGTTATAATTAGGCTGTTAAGTTTTTGGAAGGATTGACCTCCTTTCACAACCGTACATTAATAATGAACCATATAACTCATTTAGAAAGAACTGATGCAATCATTGACAACTCATTCCCAATTATTTTTTTTAAATATAAAACAATTTTCGGGTTTGTCAATACAAAAATTATTAAAAAGACAGAGCTTAAGCGCTTAATTAAAAGCGCTTGAAATTTATCAGGGGTAAAGATGATCCAACAAGATTTTGGTTCCGATCCCGATCAGAATAATCCCCCCCAGCACCTCGATTTTTTGTTGAAACCACTGGCCGATCCGTTCTCCGATATAGACTCCGCCCAACGAGATGACAAAGGTGACCATGCCGATGATCAGGGCCGGGGTCAGAATGGAAACCCGGATCAGGGACAGGGACAATCCGACCGCCAGGGCATCGATACTGGTGGCGACCGCCAGCAGCAGCAGGTTTTTGAGCCGCAGGGGATCGGCAGCCGGTTCGCAGGTTTTGGCGCGGAAGGATTCATGGATCATTTTTCCTCCTACCCAGCCCAACAAAATAAACGCCAGCCAATGATCATAGTCCTGTAAAGCGGCAAGCAGGCTCTGCCCGGCCAGCCAGCCCAGGATCGGCATCACGGCCTGGAAAAAGCCGAAGAAAAAAGCGATCCGGAAGGCATGCCGAAGATGAAGGCACTGGATGGTCAATCCGCAGGAGATGGAGACGGCAAAGGCATCCATCGACAACCCGACGGCAATCAAAAGAATGGGGATCAGCTCCTGCCAGGACATCCTAATTCCTTTCCACTCGGAAAAACGGATCGATCCCGGTTATGACCGGTATGATCCAGCCGGCGGAACAATTCCAGCAACCGGATTTTCTCCGTCATCACATTATAATTTTGTTCTACCGAATGACGGGCATTCAGAATAAGGGGCGTCAAGCCATGATAGGCGTCATAAATCCGATTGACGGTATCTGTAATTGCTCGGGGGCTATGTTGGGGAACCAGATAGCCGTTTTCCCCGTCCACCACCAATTCGGCAATTCCCCCGACGGCTGTTGTAACGACCGGCAACCCGACCGACATGGCTTCTCCAATCACCAGCGGCAGACTGTCTTCGATGCGGCGGGGAGTAATCACACAGGGCAGCAAAAAAACATGGGCCTGAGCATATAGGAGCGGGAGCCGGTGATTGGGCACAGCCCCCAAAAACTGGACTCTCGAGTCCAGCTTCATGCTGCGGGTCAGATTCTCCAGATAGACCCGTAATGGTCCATCCCCCACAATTCGATAGATCACATCGGTACAATGACGGATAATACCGGGCAAGGCCCGGATGACATCTTCGATTCCCTTGGTATCGATCAATCGGGTTACCGTCAGCAGGTTAAAGGGAGTGATCGGGGGAATGGTGTGGCGAAAAGCAAACTGCACCGGATCGATGCCCGAATAGATCACCTTAATTTTCCCGGGTGAGACCGCTGGATTGATCCTGAGCAGTTTATCCTTGATATAGCGGCATGAAGCGATTATCAGGGCGGCATTCTGAAGATGATGGAAAATCCCGCTTTTTTTACCGACATAATCCTGGGCCTGATCGGTGACCGAATAGGGTCGATTCAGCAGTTTGGCCATCACAGAGGCCATAGTAGCCGCCTCGGCCGAAAAGGTGGCGTGCAGCCGAATCGGTCCGGCGTGGATATAATGACGGGCAAACCAACAGGCCGCCAGCCAGAGCGGATAATGGCGGAAATCCGGCACCAGCCGCAGACTCTCCAAGCATCGTAGCGGCCGACGGAACATCATGCCCGTCACGGCAGTCACCCACCCTATCAATTGATGTTTATCCCGAAAAGCCCGACCGAAATAATGGACCTTACTGACCAGATTCCGGTCATAATCGATCGGCTCATCCGGCCGGTCCAGGGCACACACCTCGATCCGGTATTCCCGGCTCAAAAACCGGATTTCGTTCAGAACAAAGGTTTCGGAAATCTTGGGGAAATGGTAACAGAGATAGACTAAGGTCGGTTTCATCATCGATTATAAGCCATCAATTCAGGTTGAAGCCATCCTGCTAAAGACCGAACGATCATGCCGTCCGGTTCCGACACCCGCCCGCGCCGGGTTTGTATTGGGCCAGAAAGACCCCTCCCACGACCACCAGGATTCCGAGCATACTCTGGATATCCAGTCGTTCGTCCAGAATCCAATAGGAAAACAGGGCCGTAAAAAGCGGTATGGTATTGGTGAAAATATTGGAACGGTTGATTCCGAACCGCTGGACCGCCAGATTGAAAAATACAAAAGCCAGGATGCTGGCAAATACAATCAGATATATCATATTGACCACCAGTTCAAAACTGGGTTTGATCCGGATAAAATGAGTAAAATCAAAGATCAGGAAGAGCGGAAGAAAATAGAATCCTCCCAACAGGTTCTGATATTTCAGGATCGTCAGAGGGGTATAATGGAAGGTCAGTTTCCTCAGCTCGATGACATACCCGATCGACGAGATGACGGCTGCCATCAGCAAACCGATCCCCAATCCTGAGAACTGGAGCAGGGAATCCGGGTTAACGACGATCAACAGCACTCCGATAAATGAAAGCACCAGTCCCAGAATTCCCATGAGGCTCAATCGTTCCTTCAGGAACAGAAAAGCGAAAAAGGGAGTCACCACCGGAATGACAGCCACCATGATCGAGGCGATGGTCGAGGAGACAAAATAGAGTCCGAAGCTCTCGCCCAAAAAATAAAGAAAGGGCTGGAAAAAAGCCAGCCGGCAGAATTTTTTGAGATCCCCCGGATGGATCGGTTGGCTGACCCGCAGGGCCGATTCGAGTGCGACAATCAGCGAGGTAGAAATCACCAGGCGAAGGAAAATGACGGTAATCGGCCGATAGTAGGCAAACACCACCTTGGCCCAGACAAAGGAGAGCCCCCAGAAAAACATGGCCAGGGTCAACAGGGCATAGATGATCCAATCGGAGGGCATCCGAATCGCATTATTTTTCATACAGAGCAACGATCCGATCGGTCATTGAGTTGAGGTTGAACCGCGTTGCGCCGGCATAGTTTTCCTCGATCCGGGATTCATAATGGAACAACTGATCGGCCAGGTCATTGAGTTTTTCGGCCAGATCCCGGGCATCGCCGGTTTTGAAGGTAACAATATGGGGAATGAACTGCTTGATTTCCATCACCACCGGCAGA
>JAGOEH010000220.1 GCA_017997825.1 Candidatus Delongbacteria bacterium
TCAGAACCTGACATTTTTTTCCATGGAACACGGGCGTTATCCCTCGGCCCATCACCTTCGCTCCCTGATGCTGAAGAATTCCTATGATGCCTTGGCGCTGGATGCTGCTCCTTCCTGGAAGCTTCCCCTGACTGAAGCACTTTGTCTTTTGCCTGCACCCTCCATGATTGTGAAGGGAGAGCATTATTGGCTGGTCGAACCGGTCGAGGTTACCGTCGAGGGACTGCGGTTAGCCAATTATTTGAAGATTCCGGTTCATTTTTTTCGTTCGGAAACTGATATTCCGGCTGCTGAACCTGGCTCGATCATAGCAGCACCGGATTCTCTGCAGTCTCAGGCCAAAAATGCCTTGTATCACAGCCTGTTTCTGGAGCCATCCCGAGCCGGCCGGCAGGACCCTTCCCATGCTTGGTATGCTGCCGGTTTATTGAATCGGCTGAATGAGACTTTCAGGAATGTCATGGTGTTGATCGAACCGGACCATTTGCAGTCGGTATTGACTGCTTTACCCCACGGCGGAGAATGGGTGGAATGGAAAAAACAGTCCCCGGCAGCCCGGATTATTCCGATCCACTCGGAGTATTATATCGGATTAACCGGAGAATTTCCATTGCTGTCTGCGTTATATGAAAAACATCGAAGCCGGCTGCTTGATGATGACATCCTTTATCCGATTGTCTTATCCGAATTCAACCGGTTTCTGGTCGATCAGCTTCACCAGACTCCCCTGGGATATTCTCTGCTCCGGTCAATTCTTCAATATGCCTATCGACTGGCTTACCGGGACAATCAATCGCGTCCCGGACTCTATCATCTGCTGAAAAGCGTCCGGGGAATGGCCCATGATGAATTGGCACTGCAGTTTTTGAAGTTGTCCTGGACCTGTCCTTACCTTTACAGCCAGGATTCACCCATGATAGCTGGGGAGTATGAGGAGTTGTTTCAGGCCATTGCCCGGCAGGAGATCAAAAATTACTTCAGTTATCCGGCCCGAGTTAGTCGCAGTCTCAAGTTCAATCTTTTACCGCCCAAACCATTGCGGCAAAAATGGGCCGCCGGATTGGACAGCGGCCATCAAGTTTCCTATCAGCCGGAAGATGTTGTCATTGAGAACTTCAGACACCATGTCTTCACCAATTCCTTTGAATTTTCATCCATCCATCAGGCCAGAGTGGAGGAGTTCCGGGGGAGCATGAAGGATGGGCCGGCATTTCGTGAAACCATTCGTAAGTTTTATACCCATAAGCTGTATGTTCGGGAAGAGCGGATTCATCCTGGAAAGATTGGGGCCATGGTGGTGATTTTCGATATGCATACGGACCATTACCCTTTGCAAGCGACCTGGTATGCAGAGCATCCTTATGAATCGACATTGTGTTTTTATGCCGGGGATCCGACCCGGGATATGGTGGGACCCGGGATCGGCCGGGCCTGTTACGGGGGATTGCTGATGCTGTATCCTCCCCAATGGATTCTTGATATCTGGCATGATCCATTTTTCGCTCATTACCCGAGTCCGATCGATCGTCTGGTACTTTCAGCCCTGGTTTACAGCCGCGAAAAGTTTATTGTTTACCTTGCGGGTACTCCTCCTCCGGATCATTATCGCCATTGGGCTCACCATTATCGAAAAGGTCTGGTCTATGTTCCGTTGAGCGAATTCAGCCGGCAACAGATCAATAAACTTAGGGTTTTTCATGTTTTATATCATAAAAAAGTCAGAACTTACGCTGACCGCTTTATTCATTAAGATTCCAAGGGATTTGAGATGGCTCGATGGCTGCCGACAATAGGATGGATTTAGTCAAAGTTAAACTGCTGCTCGGCAAATACCCGAAGACAGCAATCGACGACTTCGGGGTCATAAAGGATCCCCCGGTTGCATTGTATTTCATCCAGAGCCGCAGTTAATCCCAGGGAAGGGCGATAGGGGCGATGAGACGACATGGCTTCGACAACATCCGCCACCGCCATGATTCGGGCCTCAATGATGATATCGTTTTCTCTGAGCCGGTTGGGATATCCGCTCCCATTCATCCTTTCATGATGCTGTAAGACAATGGCGGCTACCGGCCATGGAAATGATATGTTTTTTATGATATCGTACCCGGCCTGAGGGTGCTGTTTAATCAGTTCCAGCTCGATCCGGCTGAGCCGGTTGGGCTTGGACAGGATTTCGGATGGGATGACAATCTTTCCAATATCATGAAGAATCCCGGCGATGTGGAGTCCTTTACAGATCATCTCAGAGAGATCCATGGATTGGGCTATGGTACAGGCCAGTTTGGATACCCTTTTTTGATGGCCTGAGGTATAGGGATCCCGAAATTCGATGGTCCGTGCCAGGGCGTCTACCGTATCATCCAGAACCTTATTCATATCAATGATGGACTGTTCCGCCTGATGCTTGTATAATGCCATCTCCATGTTGATGGTCAGCAGCTTTTCATCGATCGGTTTGATGATATAACCGTAAGGTTTTGTCTTCTTGGCCCGATTCAAAATCTCTTCATTGGTGTAGGCCGTCAGATAAATGATCGGAATTGAAAACTGAGATTGAATGCGCTGAGCCGTTTCAATACCGTCATAATCTCCATTGATTTTGATATCCATGAGGATCAAATCCGGTCTGGCTTTTTCAATTTCCTGGAGAGCTTTTTCCCCATCATCCACCACATTCGAAACCTGATATCCGGCTTTTTCTACATAATGCCGGGTGATCAGGGCATTGATTGAATCATCCTCTACGATCAGTACCCGTTTATACTCCAGCATAATCGATTTCCTTGATTTCTGGTTTTAATCCTTAACCCGGATTGAATCAGTTCGCTTCTTATGAAATATAGACCAAAACAACGAATCTGTCAATAAATGTTTTTATATTGACTTTAAATTGCTTTTCACTGGGGGTGAAAAAAACTGATCCGTCTCTTGAATTGTGGATTGATGTCCGATATTATCTCGGGTCATCATGGATTGATCCGCTGGGTCCTTATCAGACCGCAATGGCCCTATTTGATGAGCAGCATTCGTCGGGTTTGCTGAAAACAGGGTTTCAACCGGTCATCCAGGATTTCAAGTGAGCAGAAATAGATTCCGGAGGATTGGCTTCGCTCAGGCCATTGGAAACGGTAAAGACCGGTCGGTTGGTTGTGGTTGACCAGCTCACTGACCTTCTCTCCCAGCAGATTGTAAATGCTTAATCGGACATGCTGAGGAGAGTCAAGTTGATATGAAATGGTGGTCGATGCATTGAATGGATTGGGATAATTGGGACTTAAACAAAAGGGCGGTTTGGATTCGATTTGATTCGGATCGCCGATCGATACGCTCAGATTCAGATTAAGCGGGAAAGCAGCCAGTCCGTTATTGCTACTGAGAATAAATACGGCAATCTGATTGGGGCTCAGGATACCATAGGCGACATCACCGCCGGCAACTGTGTTGTCATTCAATCCCAGGGATGAAAAACGATGGATCAGAGTCGCATTGTGTAAGCCGCCGGTAATATCGATCAGGCAGGCGGTTTCTTTCCCGGGACCATATTCGAATACCAGAGCCAGAAGGGAATTCTCTATTTTGATGATTTTAAAGCTGTTATTGGCTTTTCCGATCAGGTCGTCCGGCAGCGAATCCAGCAAGGCTCCCTGAGAGTCATAGTGGCGCAACGTCATGCTGTCGGAATTGATATAGAACCGGGATGGATCATTGGGATCGGGATAAACACTGACACTATTGCCCAGTTTTTTGATTCCCTGAATATGGATCCGTTGAGGAGAAGGAATGAAAGCTCCATCGTTCATACTCCATATCAGGACGGCATTGGAATTGTAAGCGGCGGCATAGAGTTTGGCCGAGTTCCGGCTGATCGAACCGATCAGGTTAATTCGGTCTCCCAAGGCATAATTGGTATCGGCGTATTCGATGATCAGTCTGGGGGCATCCGTATATCGGTCCCACTGGTAGACTTTGAAAGGAACATTTTTGGCGTTTCGGGTCATATTAGCGGCGATGATGACACTATCCGCGGATGCTTCCACATCATTGACCGGGAGCGTTCCTCCTTTGATGCCTGTCATATCCAGCTTCCCCAAAGAATCGCCGCTGTTGGAATCCAGAATATAGATAGCCGGATCGCTGTGTCGACTGACCACCATCAGTCGATGGGTAAGAGAATCATAGGCCAGTCCGCGTTCAGTATGATCTTCACGGCTGAACCATGAGGGTATCCCTTGGGTTCCGATCCCGGTAGCGCTTTTCATCCAAAAGGGTACCGGGTTGCTTTCGATTGAGATCGGAATGCTGTCTTCAATTCCTTGATAGTGGGCGATGATGTATCCGTCACCGGTGGATAGAGGGGTGAAATAGCCCAGGCTGTCAACCTGTCCTGATACTCCGGTGGTTCGCCATTGGATTTCCGACGATTTGACGGGTAACGGATACCCATAATGATCGATAACCTTGCAGGAGATGAAAAGGCGTTTAGAGGTGTCCAAAACCATGGATTCGGCTTGGAGGAGTAAATGATGAGCCAGTTCGGATGAGGGTGCTTGATGATAAGCGATCAGGGCGTTGGCCACGGAGCGCTCGGTTGGATCGGAAGGACTGTTGACAATACTGTCGCGGATGACCATGGCGGTCGATCCTCCTCCATCCAGATTGACCGCTTGGTAACATCCCAGCGAGAGCATCAGATTGGCCAATTCGGATAGCGTCATCCCATCACTCAGAAGGGGTTGGCGTCCATCCACCGCTACCAGATAAACGATAGTGCTGTCTTGGGTGAATCCCACCGCAGATCGGGGGTGTTTGGAGTCGGTGAAACTGACATCAAATCCCTCCATGCCGACAAACGAGGCTGGAATAACCCCATTGGTGACCAAACGAGGGCCGCCACCGACCAAACTGAACAGGGAGCCCGATTCGGGCGTTGTACCCAGGGTTACCTCCAGCGTATCACCGATGGCAGCCGTGGAATCCAAATAAGCTTTGGCTTTACCGTGACCGGATAGAACAAAACTGCCGGCCTGAATCGGCATATTGCCGATGTTCGATTGTCTGTCCATCACTTCGAAGCGAATCGCCTGGCCGATACGGAGCGTATCCAGATTACGGATTCTGATTTCCGTGCCCCATTGATTGGTCTGGGTGCTCTGATACTGATAGGTAT
>JAGOEH010000221.1 GCA_017997825.1 Candidatus Delongbacteria bacterium
GGCTGAGCCTGAGGGGAATTTGCCGGTTGTTCAGCCGGAGGCTGCGTCACCGGAGTTGTCTGTTGTACTCCCTGATTCAGATTAAGCTTTTCCCGGATATTACTCTGGGTTCCACCCTGACGGTTGTAGACCAGAGTTAAAAAAATGCATGAAATCATGAACGCGGTAGCCAGGATTGTGGTTGCTTTGCTCAAAAACGTCGCCGTACCGCGAGATCCCAGCAGGCTGGTTGCCATGCCTCCTCCCAGTCCGGCAGCCAATCCGCCACCTTTGCTGGATTGCAGTAATACGACCACGATCAGTAAAATAGCAATGATAGTGTGCACAATGAACAACAAGGTAATAATCATGCCTTACTCCTATTGAAATTGATGATCCTGAGGAATGAATCCACTTTCAGGCTGGCGCCTCCGACCAAGCCCCCGTCGATATCCGGCATGCTCATCAGTTCATCGATATTTTCGGGTTTAATACTTCCCCCATACAATATCCGAATCTGATCTGCCCGGGTTGATCCGTAGAGTTCGGCCAGGATTTGACGGATATGGCGGTGCATATCCTGGGCCTGAGCCGGTGTAGCCGTTTTTCCGGTACCAATGGCCCATACCGGTTCATAGGCCACCACCAGTTTTTCGATCCGGTCGGGAGTAATGGCGGACAAAGCCTCGGTCAACTGGGTTTTGACCACGTTTTTTTCCTGTCCCTGTTCCCGTTGATCCAGTTTTTCACCGACACAGAGAATCGTGATCAGGGGATACTGTACCGTCAGTTTAATTTTGGCGGCGATCACGGCGTTGGTTTCGCCGTAATACTCGCGCCGTTCAGAATGTCCCAGAATAACATGGGTGGCATTCACCGAGGCCAGCATCGCCGGACTGATCTCTCCGGTGTAGGCGCCTTCCGGATTGGCCGCACAGTTTTGTGCCCCCACCTGAATCGGGGTTTGGCGGCACCATTCAACCGCCGGCTGAATATAGAGGGCGGGTGGACATATCAAAACTTCACGGTCGTCAGAAACCGAGCATCCTGTTTTCAATTGCTGAACAAACTCCCGGGCTTCAGCCAGGGTTTTGTACATTTTCCAGTTACCGGCAATCAGAGCTTTTCGCACACGTACCATCCTTGCTTATAAATCAGAGACTGCTTCAATACCGGGCAGCTTTTTGCCTTCCAGAAATTCCAGACTGGCTCCGCCGCCGGTAGAAATATGAGTTATCTTATCCTTGACACCGGCTTTAGCAATGGCAGCCGCGGAATCGCCTCCGCCGATGATCGAAACGGCTCCCCGCTGCGTAACCTCGGCAATGATCCGAGCCAATTCGACCGTACCCTTTGCAAAAGCCTCCATTTCAAACACGCCCATCGGACCATTCCATACCACGGTTTTGGCGTCTTTCAACTCGTCGGCAAACAACTTAACCGATCGCGGGCCGATGTCCAGTCCCATCCAATCCGCCGGAATCGATTCCCGATCAACAGTCCGATGATTGGCGTCCGCCGCAAAATTATCGGCAATCTCGATATCCACCGGGAGTATCAACTTGATATTACGGGTTTTGGCCTTTTCCATAATCTGTTTGGCGACCTCGACCTTATCGGCTTCCAGCAACGATTTACCAACCTCAAGACCCATCGCCTTGAAAAAGGTAAAGATCATGCCGCCACCGATAAAAATCGTATCCACTTTTTCCATCAGATTGGTTATCACCTCAATCTTGTCGGAAACCTTGGCGCCTCCCAGAATTGCCATATACGGACGCTTGGGATCGCTAATGGCCATTTCCAGATAACGAACCTCTTTTTCCATCAGATAGCCCAGCGCGGACTCCTTGATAAATCGAATCACGCCCTCGGTAGAAGCGTGAGCCCGGTGAGCGGTTCCGAAGGCATCATTGATGTATACATCCCCCAGTTTGGCCAACTGCTCGGCAAAACCGGGATCATTCTTTTCTTCTTCTTTATGAAAACGCAAATTTTCCAGTAGCAACACCTCACCCGGTTTCAGGGCGTTGACGGTGTTAAGAACGTCATCGCCCACACAATCCGCAGCAAACGCTACCGACTGTCCCAGGAGTTCACCCAACCGCCGGGCTACCGGAGCCAGAGTATAATCCGGATTCTTTTCCCCTTTGGGCTTGCCCAAATGGGACATCAGCACCAGCTTGCCGCCCGATTGAATTACCTTTTTGATGCTGGGCAGCGCTTCCACAATCCGATTATCATCGGTAATGGCTTTGGTGGTTTTGTGGAGCGGGACATTAAAATCAACGCGCATCAAAACACGTTTATTCTTTAGATCGATCTGGTCAATTGTTCGCTTGGCCATAAGGATTACCTCTCAGGGTTAAAACATGGCAGCCATTTTTTCAGCCAGATCCACCACACGGCACGAATAGCCCCACTCATTGTCATACCAGGAGACTACTTTGACAAAATTACCATCCAGCACCTGGGTCAGGGCCACATCAAAAACTGAAGAGTGGGAGTTCCCGATGATATCCGTACTGACCACCGGATCCTCACAATACTCCAGAATACCCTTCATACTGCCTTGCGAGGCTTTCTTCATAGCGGCATTGATCTCGTCTTTGGTGGCCGGTTTTGCCAGTTCACAAGTCAAATCCACCACCGATCCATCCGGAGTCGGGACACGCATTGAAAAGCCGTCCATTTTCTTATCCAGCTCGGGAATCACCAAACCGATAGCTTTGGCGGCGCCGGTTTTGGTCGGAATGATCGACAACGCGGCTGCCCGGGCCCGGCGGAGATCCTTGTGCGGAAAATCCAGAATCTTCTGATCATTGGTGTAGGAGTGGATGGTATTCATCAGACCTCGTTTGATACCGAAGTTATCGTGCAGCACTTTAGAGATCGGAGCCAGACAGTTGGTGGTGCAGGAAGCATTGGAAACAAAAATATGATCTTTTTTCAGGATATTGTCATTGACACCCATTACGATGGTGGCATCTACATCGGCGGCATTATCGGCCGGAACGGTCAGGATGACCTTCTTGGCACCGGCGGTGATATGCTTGCCCATCTTTTCACGATTGCGGAATATGCCGGTCGATTCGACCACAATATCGACTCCCAGTTTACCCCACGGTAAAACCGCCGGATCCTTTTCGGCATAAATCTGAATCTTCTTGCCGTCGACAATGATATACTGCTCTTTTTCCGACACCACCTCAGCTTTGATATCAGCCTGAAGCTTGCCATGAACGGAATCATACTTCAACAAATGAGCCAGGGTTTTGGCATCGGTCAAATCATTGATCGCTACAATCTCAAAATTCGATTTCTTATATGCCGCTTTAAACACCAGTCGGCCGATCCGTCCAAAACCGTTGATCGCCATTTTGACAGACAATTTATCCTCCTTTATTATTTTTTTACACTCAAAATGTAATAATAAAAAAAAATGCCCGTCAAGTCAAGGCTTTTTTTTATTTCAAACCCTACAAATCTTGTTTTTAATATTGACAGTTCCGGAGCTTCTGATTATATTGACTGCCGTAAACCATTGATCCTGATGCTTTTCAAAGGACACCGCTCCCGCCTGGATCAGCATCGGATATGACAATCTCATTTTCAACCGTCTACCACGTAACCATTAATCCCTCACCAAGGAGATTCCTTATGATGGGTTGCCGCTTTGGATCACACCGGGTTATGGAACCGGCAGGCGTTCTGCCGCAGCCGGCCTGGAGAATCAGCAATGACATGACGATTTACGATAATGAAATCCTGTTGGATGTAATCCGTCTGAATATCGATTCGGCTTCGTTTCACCAGATTATCCAGGAAGTCGGACGGGATGAGAAGCGGGTGGCGGATAGGATGATGGCGATCGTCGGTGATCGCGGTAAGATGCACAATCCATCAACCGGGTCGGGAGGCATGCTGATCGGACAGGTTGTTCAAATCGGGTCGGCCCTGGAGAATAAAATAGATCTCTCGATTGGAGACCGGATTTCCACGCTGGTGTCTCTGTCTCTGACGCCCTTATCCATCCGCTCGATCAAACGGGTATTGCTGAATCAGGAACAGGTCGAAATTGACGGCCAGGCGATCCTATTCGAAAGTGGTGTTTATGCCAAGTTGCCTAACGATATGTCGGAAACCCTGGCGCTCTCGATTCTGGATGTCGCCGGAGCCCCGGCGCAGACTGCCCGATTGGCCAAGAAGGGGGATACCATCTTCATTCTGGGAGCCGGAGGAAAATCGGGTCTACTATGTACCGCCATGGCGCGGAAAATGATCGGTCGTGAGGGAACGATCATCGGTCTGGTTCACAGTCGGAAATCACTGGATACTGCCGGTGAGCTGAACATGTGCGATCACCTGATCCAGGGGAATGCCACCGATGCTCTGTTTATCCATAAGCAACTCGATCGGCTGACCCACGGGGCCATGGCCGATCTGGTCATCAATTGCGTCAATGTTCCGGATACCGAAATGAGCAGTATCTTGGCCTGTCGCAATCGGGGAACGGTCTATTTCTTCTCTATGGCTACCAGCTTTACCAAGGCTGCCCTGGGAGCCGAAGGAATCGGTTATGATATCGACATGATCATCGGCAACGGCTACTGTCACGATCATGCCGCAATTTCTCTCCAAATCGTCCGGGAGTTCCCGGTTCTGCAAAAAATCTTCAACGAAAAATATGCAATCTAATGTAATGAATTAGAGCGGAGTGAAGGAATGAAACCCGATTATCAGCGTTATCCGTTATGGAACGATATCCAGCCCCGGCAATGGAACAATTGGAAATGGCAGTTGAAAAACCGGATTACCGGCATCGATGCCCTGCAATCGCTATTGACTCTGACCCCGGAGGAAGAGCAAGCCCTGACCCATGGGTTGAAAACCCTGCGTATGGCTATTACACCTTACTATTTTTCCCTGATTAATCCGGAAAATCCCCATGATCCGGTCCGCCGGCAAGCCATTCCCACCAGCCGTGAACTTTACAAAAGCCAGGATGATTTGCTGGATCCTTTGGCCGAGGACCGGGATTCTCCTGTTCCCGGCTTAACGCACCGTTATCCGGATCGGGTATTGCTCCTCATTACCGATCAGTGTTCCATGTATTGCCGTCACTGCACCCGGCGGCGAAAGGCCGGCGAAACCGATCATGCCCTGCCGATGACGATGATCGA
>JAGOEH010000031.1 GCA_017997825.1 Candidatus Delongbacteria bacterium
GCGCATAAGCCCAATAGGATAATCGGGATGTATTCCGGATCAGGATAGAATAAAGAGATAGTCCCAATACTATAATCAGGCCCGCATTTTTCTCATAGAAAAGGGTGGATTCAGGCGGAAAACCGAAGATTTCGGGGAGTTTGATGCCCACACAAGCAATCAGACAACAGATCAGCATGATGATCCAATCGCGCCGCTGAATACTGGTACCGGTTCCGATAAGGATCGCCCGCTCCCCGTCCAAACGAATCTTCCAGAATTGCGCCAGCGGATGACCGGACAGTTCAGGATAAAGAGATTCAAAGGCAAGATTGAACGTCTTCTTATCACGCCGGTAGAGTTTTTCAACGGTCTCGGGAGAGTCAAAACTCTCACGAATGCTCGTCATCATCACCTGACTTGTGTCTGGTCCGGAATTTGCCGGATTTCCATTTTCAGTCCTCAACACACTTACCTCCTTGAATCGACAAGAATAAACCAATCGATCACACTCCGATGTCTCCTTTGGGTTAAGAAGCCATACAATACTTCAGATTAATACACTGGCGCTCAATAGTCAAGAAAATTATCAAGAATCGAAAACTTCTTGAACCTTGACAAAAGGAATCCCCGATCCGCTGAATCGGATCTCATTGCTCCAAACGGAATATAAAAAGGTCCATCTCGGCCATTCCATAAGCTCGGGAACGGGATAGAAAACCAAGAGCGATAGAATCCACCCAAAGAATCAGATTATCTGTTGATCAAAAAACAGAAAGAATACAATCCGACTCTTTTAAAGGTTAAGGCTTAATTCCAGCTTCCGGCCGATGGAGATTTCATCCAGAAAACGGCGGTCATGGGAAACTACCAGTAGGGTCCCGGCATAGTCTTTGATGGCCTGGGTCAGGATTTCACAATGGCGGATATCCAGATTATTGGTGGGTTCATCCAAAACAAAAAAATCCGGGGCGTGGTTGCTGATCATCAGACAGCACAGCATCAGGCGCATCCGTTCTCCCCCGCTCAGGGTTCGGCAGGGTTTCTCCCAGAAATCCTGATTGAACAGATAGCGGTGGAGCCGAATCTTGACTTCATGCTCAGGAAGGGCTCCGCTATTGTAGCACTGGGCCTGCTGATAAACGCTCAGCGAATTCTCAATCAACGAATAATCCTGATCGATATACAAAGATTTTAGCTCCGAACGCCGGATTTCACCGGAAGTCGGTTGAAGATCCCCCAACAGGATCCGGATCAGGGTCGTTTTACCGGAGCCATTCAGCCCCATCAGGCTGATCCGTTCTCCGCTGGTGATTTGAAAACTCAGGGGATCGGTCCATAAGGGCTTGATTCCATATCTGAAATTGAGGTTCTGAACCCTAATCAGGATCTTCCCCTCATGCAGGGAAGAATCCTCGAAATTCATTTTCATTTTGCGCGGATCGGGTAATTTTTTTCGCAGGTCGATCCATTGATCCGTTAAGGCTGAGATTTTTTCCGAATGAGTATTGACCAATTTGGCCGTACTGGACTCAGCCTTATTTTTAAGCTTTTTCATCAGCGAAGGGAGAGTATTGGCTTTAAGTTGTTTGCTTTTACCCCGGACATCCTGGCGTTGTTTGCGTTCCAGGGTTTCACGCTCCTTTTTTTGAGCTTTTTTCAACGCCTTACGGGCATCATTGACATGATGAAACAAGGCTTGATCATCGACCTGTTTCTGGTGGTGATAGAAATCGTAATTCCCTCCATACAGATTGAGTCCCCGCCGAGTCAGCTCATAAGTCGGATTCAACAGCTCCAGCAATGAACGGTCATGACTGACTACCGCCATCGTACCGTTGAACGATTCGACCAGACGATACAGATGGTCGCGGCCGGCCATATCCAGATGATTGGTGGGTTCATCCAGCAATACAATCTCAGGTTGATGGATGTGGATTCCGGCTAAAAAAACCCGGGTTTTCTCTCCCCCGCTCAGCAACCCCATTCGGGTATCCAACGGTAACCCAGGATAATCCCATCGGACCAGCGCATCCCGGCATCGATCCTCAATCGTCCAATCGTCTGCCAGGATGGTCCAATCCGGCTCAGACAACACTCCATCCAAAATACGATGTAGGGCCGCCAGCTTGTGATCGATACCCAAGGCCGCCGCTACCGTCATTTCATTGTATTGACCGAAATGTTGAGGAATATAATAGGGCTTGGATTGAGTAATGATATGCCCCTGTGATGGGGTAATCAACCCAGCCATAATTTTGAGAAGGGTGGATTTCCCAGTGCCATTATTCCCAATTAAAGCTATCTTTTCCTGTTTCTGGATGGAAAGACTGATATCGTCAAATAGCAACTCGCGATTGGGGTGAATATAGGTCAGGTTTTGGATAGTAAGCATGATTGATTCCCTGGTAAAGTGAACAGCCGATCGATTTGAACAACGTGTTGGAAACCATCATGGTCGTCTTCATTTTACTATCCTTTCAGTCTGGTTCTCCCAGATTGTTTGATTCTCTGCTAATTTTAAAATAAACCATTTTAACTGGAAGTCAAGATCAAACTCCTGGATTCGGGAAACAATCAAGTATTGTATTGTAATGAATATTAAGTCTTCCGACAATGGAATTCAGATTAATATCCCGTCATAATGATTGAATGACAATATCATAGCCATAACGCAGAATCATGATAATGACGATCAACAAAAAAATGATCCGGACAAAACCATTTCCTTTCCAAAGAGCCAATCGGCTTCCCAAGGCATTTCCAATCATATTGCTGATGGCCAAAAAAACAGCCAGTTCCAGCAGATAATCACCCTGTCGGATGAAAACAATCAGGGCGGAGATATTGGTCACGCAGTTAATGATCTTGGCATAGGCTGAAGCGGTGATGAATTCGAATCCCAGGATCACCACAAAACCCAGCACAAAAAAGCTGCCGGTGCCGGGGCCGAAAAATCCGTCATAGAATCCGACGATCAGGCCGATCAGGGATCCAAATCCTAACTGCTTATGAAAGGAAAGCGACTTGGTTTGAATTGAACCTAAGTCTTTCTTAATAAATGCATAAACTGCAATCATTACAAGTATTACAAGAATGAGCGGCTTTAATGTATTGGCGTCAATATAGTTTAGCGTTTTAGCGCCTGCATACGATGCCGTGAAGGCAAAGAAGGCGATCGGGAGAAACAGTTTATAATTCAGTTTGATCCGTTGGGCATAGTGATAGGCGGCCACGGAAGTTCCGGACAGAGCGGCGATTTTGTTGGTACCGAAAACGGTCTGAATGGAATAATTCGGCAGACTGATCAGCAAAGCCGGAATCTGGATCAGTCCCCCGCCCCCGACCACCGAATCCAGAAATCCGGCGCTAAACGCGAACAGGGTCAATCCCAGAATGGTCAGGAGCGAATAATCGGAGAACAGGTGGATTTCAAACATTTTTATCTCATTTCTGACAACAGGTTGATTAGTATCCTGGTAGATCGTGATCAGACGTGCATTAGTTCTTATACCGATGGCATGCTTTTTAACTGGATTATGGTATCAATAGGCTTGGAATGCTTTTGATTGTAGTTTCGTTCCAGCTTCTCCCTGGAGACGGCTCTTCCATGACCGGGCAGAAAGAGCTGACAGCCGGTCTTCAATAAACGTGTCCAACTATCGACTAATTGCTTTGGTTCCATGGCAAAGGGAGGATAGACGGATCGCCTGAATACGCCGAACACGGCATCTCCGACGATCGCAATCTCATTATCCACGATGAGACTGATCGATCCGGGAGAGTGTCCGGGAGTAGGAATAATAGTGACATTCAATCCCTTACTTTGTAAAGCATATTCGGCATCGATCTGAATATCACATTCCAACCGAACGGCTTTAAGCGCTCCATACCAATCACCGAACCAATCGGTAATCAGCCGGGTCAGGCCATTAGTCCCTCGTGGAATCGCCCCGCGGCCGGAACTGAGAATGGCCGCTTCATCCCGATGGGCGATAATCGTTGGATGATAGGATTGCTTGACTGCGGAAGCGTTTTCGCAATGATCATAATGGGCATGGGTCAGGATCAAATAATCAATCTGTTGGATATTCAGAGCCTGCAGCCTTCGGTTAAGTTTTTTCCATTGCAGCCGGGTACCGGTATCGATTAGGATAGTGACAGATTGATAAGTCAAAAGGAATACATTACATCGTCCATTCAGTAGCTGAATAATCGAAATCCCTGTTCGGGTGGTCCATCGGTTCATCATTGTTTTCCTTCGGGTGATTTGAACGTCCCAATAAATGGTATACCAATTTCAATTTCACCCGTTTTATAGTGATTACTGATCAATGATCACGATAAAGATGCTTTCGCCACATGAATGAATCGTAAATAACCCGATCGGCAAAATACTGCCGGTCGGGAGATCCATCGTTGATAATTGATCCAATAAATTAGAATGTTTGGCGGAAAAGTCAAGTTAGAAATGGGGATCAGGAAAATCGATGGTGAAACAAGTCCCTTTACCCGGAGTGCTGTCGATTTGGATTTCCCCCTGGTATTCCTGGATAATGCTGTGGACCATGGTCAGTCCCATCCCGGTTCCTTTATTGCCTTTAGTGGTGAAAAAAGGCTGCATACACTGCTTCCTAACATCGTCCGGCATACCGGAGCCGTTATCTTTGACCATAATCCGGATCGATTCATCCGTTTTTTCGGTGAAGATTTCCAATAGCCCGCCTTCCGGCATGGCATCAGCCGCATTGAGTACCAGATTCAGCAGTACTTCATGAATATCGGATTTGCGTCCGAAAATATCGGTTTTATCACTCAGATTGAGAACCACCTTGATGGGAGTACTGCCGGAAGATCGTTTGGCCAGACGCATTCGGGATAGTTCGATCACATCCCGGATCATTGCATTGGTATCGATCTGTTCCTTCGATTGGGAATCGACAATGGTGTGATGAAACTGCTGCATTCGCCGTACAATCTGGGTTCCGTGCTCTGCAGCATGGCGGACGATTTCGGCATGCCGCCGAATTTGTTCCATACTCAATGGATCATCCGATTCATTCAGGATCAGATCGGCACACCCCATAATCGGGATCAGGAGATTATTGAAGTCATGAGCGATTCCGCTGGTCAATTGACCGAATGTATAGAGGCGCTCACGGCTCAAGGCTTCATCACGGGCTGACTTGAGTTCCTGCATAGCTTTTAGTAATTCTTCATTTTTTTCCGCTAATTCACAAGTTCGTTTCTTGACCTGTCGGCGCAGCCACAGGCTCATCGCCAGAAAAAGTAGGAATCAGGATAAAATGGTTACCAGAGTCCAGATAATAAAACCAGGAATGAACATGTGAGGTTTTTCCGAAAGCCAATAGGCCAGGCTGTGGTAATAGACCGAGCCTGAATTGTTCATCATCTGGGAGATATGGCGATCGATGTCGGCTATCAAATCCTGATTCTGTCCCTTGGCGACGGCAAAATGCAGAGTAGTCGGAAACAGGATCAACGGAGATGGAAGCAGTGAACTCAATTTGTCTTTCCGATATCCATAGAACCGGCCGACAATAACGGCATCCACATGCCCCGAATCGACCTGGCGGATAATACCCGGATAATCCGGCAACACGATTCGATTGAATGTAATCCCGAACTGAGCCTGGATATCATCACATACCTGGTGCTGGATCGAACCTTCCAAAACGGCTACCCTCAGATTGTTCAAATCCATGATCGATCCGATCCTGATCCCGGATCGACAATAAACCTGAAGCCATGAACTGAGAATGGTGATCTGGTTAAAGTCAAACTGACGGTTTCGGACGATGGAATAGGCCATATCCGGCATAATATCGATCTGCCCTTGTTCCAGCCGGTTCAATCCCTCTTCCCAGGTTCCATTGATATAGTCAAGTTTCCAGCCCTCCTGATCAGCGATCTCCTCAAGAATATCGATAAAAATCCCATTCGGTATTCCATTTTTATCAAGCTCAATCTTGGGAGGATTATCGTACACCCCGACCCGAACCACACGGGAGGTTGGTTTTTCACAGGATACTAACAGCCAAACAATCAGGACAATCCCCCACCCCATCTTTGAGCACAGCATTCCGACCCCGGATCGTTTCATGATAACTCCTTACGATATGAGTCAAATTCCGATGACCATTGATACCAATAACAATACCCGTACTCAGGATGGAAGCGGAATCAACCGATTTCATTCAGTCAGGAACGGTAAAATTCTGCCCCAGCCTGAAAAGAGAGTGTAAATTGATAGCTGAATAGTAAAGCGGAAAATTAAAAAAGTCAAATGTTTTTTATTTTTAAAAAAAGTGAATTTCACCCTCGGTCATCGTTTGATAAACCGAGATTCCATCGTCATCGATCCAATGTATAGTGAAATTGAGTCGATTCGATTGATGGCCGTCATTCCAGTTTAGGGATATTCTCCGGATTAAAACTCGGGGTTCCTTTGAATATAGTCAGTCCAAAACTATATAGCCGGATGCCCTCCTGATCGATATCGTGCCATCGATCAATGAATTCACTCGTCGGGATATAGGTATAGTTATCAATGGTGGAGGGATCCATAAAATAGAATCGATCCTGATCATAACCGATACAGATTACATAATGCCCGCTCTCCCATTCATTTTTATAATCGATGGGAAGGTCAGCCCAGGCCTGAATGGCTAACATCACCGGAATATCCCGATTGATCATCGATTTCAATGAATCAAGGCTAAGATTGAAATAGAGGTTGGTGGTGTAGCCGAGATCCTGACAAAATGTAACAATATTGCGATAATTGGTACCGTTGGTTGAATCCGCATCCAGAGCTTTCTCCAATCGATCCTGACGCCATTCATCCCCGTAATAATAGAGCAAGGACTGCAGAGCGGCCACGCCACAGGTGTACCCGGTAGCCTGGCGGGTTTGCGGAACTTTGATCAGGGCTTGAATGACATCATTCAGGGAATCTTCGGGAGAAACCGTTTTTTGGCAGACTGTAAAAACGGAAATCAGCAGAATATATACAATCCAATGTTTAAGTCTCATCATTCCTCTCAGTAAACGGTTATCACCAACCATCCATGACACAGGTTTAAATCATTTTTTATCCGGAAACCAAGGATTCGGACAGCCGCAGACAGGACAGATCCCACGGTGAACACAAAGCATAGCACCACACTCTCGACAGGTCCATTTACTGATTTCGTCAGCCATAAACTGGTCCAATCCATCGCTTTTTATTCGATTTAGATTCTCCAGCATACTCATACCATAGCGGGTTCGGTAACGTTTATCCAATTGCTTCAAGCGGAGACAAGGCTTTGATCCGCAATTACAGAAATCGTTCGCTTCTATCCGGATCAGTTTATCACAGTTTCTGATCCGGCATGCGATACAGGATTTCGGTTTATACTCATCGGGACCATTACAGCCGGAACATCGGTTCTTCTCCCGCTGAAATGCCAAACACAGCCTACAATTCATTCCACATGGGGCAATATGGTAGTTTTCCATCTCTGAAGAATTGATCATAGCATCGCCTCCTTCTTACTCAGATTATTCGCCATGGCATCCTGGCGGCCCAATTTCTCTAATTCCGTCAAAAAAAAACCCGCCGAAGTGAGCATATGGTTAGAGGCCCGGCGGGTATGCCATTAATAATATAGCATGTTTTTTTTAGAAGGCAAGAAGTTTATTCAGGATAGGAGTGGAGCTGATATTCATTATGAAAAAGTATTGACAAATCTATGGTTAAATCGTAGAATCAAAACAAGCCCCCTTGGTTTTGTCTCGGAGTTTACTTGTTTTAGAAAGCGGTTCAAAAGGTATTGTATGATAGGATGTGAAGTCGCAATTATTTGTTTATCACTTCGTTTTATCATTAATGGATGATACACTATTCCATATGGGGAGTTCATGTTTCCTTTAAAACATACCAAATCGTTAGCGTTCATAAACAATTGAAAGCATAATGGGCAGCATAGTAGAGAATCAATTTTAAAACAGGAGAGTGTAGTATGGACAGACAATATGCTTGTTACTGCGGACTTTACTGCGAAAATTGTGCGGTCAAAGTGAAAGTTGAACCTGCAGCCAAAGTATTGTATGATGAAATGAAAAAGTTAGGTTTTGAAGAAATCATGTCATTCTTTCCGGATGGCGAACAATTCTGGTCGTTTTTGAAAGGAATGTCTGCGGAAGGTGTATGTATCTCGTGCAAGGCGGGAAGTGGAAATCCTGCCTGCAAAGTAAGACTGTGTGCCAAAGAAAAAAACGTTGAAATGTGTGCCTTGTGCGAAAGTTATCCTTGCGAGCATTTTACCGACTTTTTTAAAGGCTACCCTATGCTTGAACACGATAATTCTATACTGCGTGAACAAGGGTGGGAGTCGTGGGGAAAACTCCAAGACGAACGACAAGCAAAAGAATTTGGGTTTGCTTATGCTAAAAATAGCAGTGAATAGGAGAAAAATACGGAATTACAGCTCAAACCAACGTTTGATACAACACTAAATATTCCATGGATTATAGTATCATTCTCCTACGTTAACAGTTTTTTCACTGTGACCTACACCCGGAAGCTTGAAGCTCTGGAGAAAACCACCCAGAAAACCACCCAGGAAACCACCCAGGAAACTACCCGAGAAACTACCCGAGAAACTACCCGAGAACTGACCGGTATCAAGATTTCGATTTTAATGCTTTAAACATATAAAACGCATCGGTCTGGACAAAGGAGGCTACAGGTAGTCAGCCAGAATGATGAAAAAAGTATTGACAAATTTACAGTTTAATAGTAAAATCAAAATAAAACCACTTGGTTTTGCCTCGGATTTACTTGTTGATGAAACCGATTCATTAGAAAGTTAGAAATGATATGGTATGTAGTCGCAATTCCCTGTTTATCCTGTCGGTTATTCGTTAATGGTAGATATTCCAACACATTGTAGGAGTTCTTATCTATCTTTAGATGAAAGCAAAATAAAACATACTTGCTTTAAGACATACTAAATCATTAACAACAGTGTAAAAAAAACAATTAAAGTTTCGCATCGGAGGACAGGAAACTTATCCTCAATCTCTTATGGCGGGTGCATTAACTCGAACGTTGTTTGTACTATGATAAACTCATAAGATCATAGTCGGCAGTTGAAACCCAAAAAAACGATAAAAGAGATGAAAACATACCATTTTCAGAACAAAACAGAAGACAACTAAGAAAGGATATAATACCAACTTGAAACCATTTTTTTTACAGCAGAATCTCTACGATATGCTTAATATTTGGCTAATATATAAAATATCAAAGACTTTTAATTTATGAAAAGACAAAACAAACATAATATTACGGATCTTAAAACCTTCTTTTGTAAAGAAGATGAGCAGATTTATAACCTAAGAAGCGAAGGTGGTCTTCTAAAACCGCAGCAAAACTTTAAACTGATTGACTTGTTTTGCGGGGCAGGTGGTATGACTTTAGGATTCACTGAAGCTTTTGGGCACTATTTTGAGCCGATATGGGCTAACGATTTTAACAAGTACTGTGTTGATACTTATAACGCTAATTTCGGTAATCATTGCCTGACTGGAGATATTGTAGATATTTTATCAGACAAAACCATAATAATTCCCAAGGCAGATGTTGTGATCGGAGGCCCTCCATGCCAAGGCTTCAGCCTATTAAATCGAAACCGGGATGATGACCCTCGACGACAATTATGGCGTCCCTATTTGGAGGTTGTTGAAAGAAGTGATGCAAAAGTCTTTGTAATAGAAAATGTGGCGCAATTGCTTGGGACATTTGAACATGGCGAAATTGTTGGTATGGCGGAAAAACTCGGTTTTAAGGTTTTTTCCAGTAATATTTGCGCTGCAGATTATGGGGTTCCACAAACACGTATCAGGGCGATAATAATTGGCTCACGAATTGGAGAGCCTTCATTTTTATTTCCTCCGCGCAAGACACACTACAATCCAAATAGTAACGGCCATTATCAGGGTAGATTAGACTTCTCGGGAAACGAAGATTTCCTTCCATCATCGATACAATGGCAAACGGTTCGGGACGCTATTGCCGATTTACCTCCTCCCATAGGAACAGATATCCGTGATGTTCCTCCACCTTTAAACCTACATTTTGGCAGAACACCCACAGAAATGAGTATGAAAAGATATCGTGCAATCCCGAAGGAAGGGATGAATAGATTCGATCTTCAAAAGTATGCGCCGGAATTGACTCCGCAATGTTGGATCCGAAAAACAACAGGTGGAACCGACTTGTTCGGCAGATTGTGGTGGAATAGGCCTGCTTTTACTATAAGAACCGAGTTTTACAAACCGGAAAAGGGGAGGTACTTACATCCTGAGCAGCATAGACCGATAACTCATAGAGAAGCAGCTCGTTTTCAATCGTTTCCCGATTCTTTCATTTTTAAAGGAAGCAAGATTGAGATTGCAAAGCAAATCGGCAATGCAGTTCCTCCGCTTATGGCAGCGCGTATTGCCGATATTGTTTACGTTTTGCTTACAAAAGGCTAACAGGGTTAATCCGTTTTGGATACGTTCGATAAAAAAAAACGAAGCCTGATAATGAGCCGAGTTAAAGGCAAGGACACTAAGCCGGAAGTATTTGTAAGGTCTATTTTACATCGACTCGGTTTTCGTTTCAGGAAAAACTGCCCTGATTTACCGGGAAAGCCTGATATTGTTTTACCCAAATATCATAAGATCATTTTGATTCATGGTTGTTTCTGGCATGGTCATAAAAAATGTCCAAGAGCGATTCGTCCGAATAGTAATAAGGTATTCTGGTCGGAAAAACTTGATAAAAATATTAAACGTGACGGAAATAATGTAAGAGCATTAAATAAACTCGGTTGGAAAGTGTTGATCATTTGGCAATGCGAAATAAAAAATGTAGATGCTTTAACCGAAAAAATTAAAACGTTCTTACAGGATCAAAAAGGTGGAATAATGAAGAAAGCTTTGGATACTGAATCAATTAGAAAGCAACTTAAGTCTCTTATAAGCAATTTTGAATCGGAACTTGATAAAAATGACTTACGTAATAAAGTATTAGCTCTTGTTCCAATATTTCACAGTATTCGTGACCTTGGAAAATCATTAATACTAACTTCTGATGCTGCAAGTGCAAGGACAAGAATCCTTTTTTACTTCCGTAAATACCCGAAAATCGTAATAAATGGCGATGAACTTCTTGTTGTATCGGCTATCCAAGAATATGCTCGCCGAGTCAGAGAATTGAGAGTTCAATTTGGATGGTCAATAATAAACGGAATAACTGCAAAAGAAATGGCGGCTGAAGATGGGTTTCCTTTGCAACATATTGATGTTTCGAAGATGAAGCCGGATGACTATATTCTTCTGTCAGAGATAGAAGATCGAGATGCCGCTCATCGATGGAATATAGCGAACGAAATTCGTAAACGTAAAGATGCAGTAAGAATAAAAATTTTAGATTATTTAAAGCATAATGTCGGAAAGGCAGTAACAGGAGAAGAACTCCGATATGTTGCCGGCAATAAGACGGAATGGGCTAGAAGAGTTCGTGAATTACGCACAGAATTCGGTTGGTCTATTGTAACAAAAAACACAGGAAGACCGGATTTGCCGATTGGTACATATATTCTAGAATCTTTACGACAAAGTCATGAACATGACCGGCAAATCCCAGATCCTGTTCGCGGTTCTGTTCTTCGAAGGGATAACTACAAATGTGTAAAATGCGGGTGGTCTCAGAATGCCTGGAATCCATCTGACCCACGCCATTTAGAACTACACCACGAAAAAGAACACGCCAAGGGCGGCGAAAATACAGAAGATAATTTAGTTACTGTTTGCACTATTTGTCACGATGAAATCCATCGAAAAAAGTAGCATTCATACCAATTGTATTTGGAAAGAAATGTTGGAATAGCATATTTAGTTACTATTTGTTGTATTCCTATTTACTTTCAACTAATGCAGCTTCTTCTTTTACAGGGTCAAAGACTTGATTTTTGGAATGGAATAGATATATTGAGATGACTATCCGGTAGATTCACCGGATTGGGTAATCCGGGAGCGAATCAACCCGCCATGGAGATAAAACCGAAATCATATCGACGGAGGGAGTATGTCAGTTCATCATGCATTTTATTCGGCCGGAGAACTGGGATGGATCAAAATCACCGCCTCCGACCAGGCCCTGATGGCACTGGATTTCTGCGAGCCGCCCAAATCCGGATCTTCCGAGCCATCCCATGACCTGGTCCGGGAATGCGTCCGGCAACTGGATGAATATTTTCAGGGCAAACGCCGGCAATTTTCCATCCCGCTGCAGCTTCACAGCACGGAATTCCGGCTGAAGGTCTGGATGGCCCTGCTGGATATCCCTTACGGCCAGACGGCATCCTATCAGGATATCGCCATCCGGATCGGAAACCCGAAAGCCACCCGGGCCGTGGGTGGAGCCAATCATCACAATCCGATCTCGATCATCATCCCCTGTCACCGGGTGATCGGCCAAAATCATTCCATGACCGGCTACGGCGGCGGGATCTGGCGTAAAGAATGGCTGTTGCGCCACGAAGAATCCTACCTCAGCCAAATCGATGTCTATTCGCTCACTTGAGCCGAACTATTTTAAGCCATTCTCTCCGACTTCCCATACTTATCACCATCAGGTAAATCCCGCTGGCTACTTCCCTGTTCTTTTGATCTCTCCCGTTCCATTCCAGTCTCACCATCTCCCAACCCGGCATAGTTTGCTGCGATTGAAAGACTTTTCGGCCCATCAGATCATAGATGGTGATCACCAGCGGCATCCTGGCCGGACGGTTCTTTTCGGTTGAAATGATACCCAGGCAGATCCGATCCGAAAAGGGATTGGGATAGGCTCGTATTTTAAAGCTTTCCGCTTGATCCGCAGCCGACAATCCACTAATCCCCGTATAAATTTCGCATCCCGGAGAGGGATCGCTTCGCAGGCCCTGATCATAAGTATCCAGAGCCGTCACCCGATAGATATAGGTTTGATCGGATTGGATCCGGTCATCCTCAAATAAGGTATCGCCCCAGGCAGAGATAATTCTCCGGTATTCCATCCCATTTTCCGATCGCTCGATATCATAAGCGCCGGCCTGCCGAACTCCCAACCAGCTCAATCGGATCATCGATGGCTCGGGACTATAGTATCCGGTCAATCGTTCGGGAGAAACCGGCGGAACATCATCCGGCGATCGCACCGCGCTCAGAATCCCCCCCCGGATCAGTCGGTCCATCTCATTATCCCCATTATAAACCGTCAAGCGCCATCCATAGCGGACATTGGGAATCAGTCCGCTCAATCGGGCCCGGTGCTTGACATCCACCTGCCAGGATGTCACCTCCAACGTATCCGAACTCCCCGGAATCCAGTACCTTAAATTGAACCAGGAAGGCCGGTTCGTTTCCCATTCCATATCAGTCACGCTTTCCCTCATCAAACTCCATTCCGGATTCCCGGAACCGATCGATAATGGAGAAGTCCCATTCCGTTCCATCCTGAATTCCATGGTTTGAAACAGCTCCGGACATGCCGTCCGCTGATCCCTGGCCCTGATTTCTACCCGATAGTCCTTACCCGATGAAAGACCATCGATCGGCTGATGCACGGAGTGTTGCCAATCATAAACCATCTTGATCCAGGATAGAAAGGACCGAGTCCCTGATGAAACATTGGCCTCCGCCCCCCAAATTCTCATCACCTCGATCGGGGTAACCGCCAGTTCAAATATCGCCGGATAGCGGGTATGGGCATGGATCCAGAGATGACTGGAATCCGGGATCAAAATCTGAGCCGGATGGAGAAAAACATTAATTGGCTGCAGCCGGGTCATGGTCATAAATTCCAGGGTATCGGATTGACGGGCCATCCCCTGCGGATTCCTTATCTCAACCGTCAATTTATAATCGGATGCCGACTCAAGACAGCTCAATTCACACTCATGATGGTAATGATACTCGCCCGATTCCAAGACCACGCATTCCGCATCTAACGGCCTGCCGCAGAGATCGGCCTGGGATTCCGGTATTCCCCCACATCCATCCTGATCAATCGTTCGATCTGACTGTAATAATCGACGTCCCGCATCTATGGCTCCTTTCCGGATGGCATGATGATACCGATTCACCTTGTTGACCATCAATCGATAGGTTACCGGCTGATCGGTTTCAAACCGGATCCAGGCGCCATCCGTACCGATCCGATCTACCACCGGATAATAGACAAAACGCGGAGGAATTGCCTGTTCTCCCATCCGGGTTGTAAACCCGCCATTTAACCCGGTTTGATTACTTTTCAGAATTTCATTATCACGATCATCCGCCCCAAACTCTCCCCTCTTCTCCAGGGTTCCGTCCGCGCCCGAGTCCATTCCATTCCGGGATTCCACAGGATCATAATGAATCAGAGTCTGCGATACCCGGTAATATCCTCCGGCCGGATTTTCAAATCGCACCTGATAGCCATATTCCGTTCCGGGTTTCAGATTATTGATCCGGATCCAATGCCGGTTGGACCACTCCGTCGCCCGATAATGTAAGCTATCCTCGCTACCGATCGGCCACCGGATAATTTCCGGCCGGGAAATCGGATCGGTATACAGCCGGATCCAGACCGAATAGACTCCGCGATAGACACTCCAATGGAAGATCCGAAGCATCGGCGGATCGTGGACCGACGAACCGGAATCCCCCAGGATCAGGCTTGCGGTTTGGGACGGGATCCGTTCTCCATCGCTGTCCAGATAGATTTCAGCCTGAAAATGATAGGTCTGTCCGATCGATAAATCCGAGAACCAGTGGACATGATGACTCGATGGATAGAGGGTATGGCTGGTGATCGGGTCCAAACCCGAATTCAATTTATTGAGGATCAGGGAGGAAAGCAGGGCGCGGTTGGTCACAAACTCCAACCCTATCCGATTGCCGTCGATCAGGCTGATCCGGGGCTGGGTTAAGTACTCGGGAGACCGATCATCAAGAGCCGGGGTATAAAAGGATCGAATCGGCAATGCCATAGGATTGCCGCTGCGATCTCTCAGCGCTATCCGATACCAATACCGGTTTGAAGCCGATAAATGATCGAGCTGAATGATTTTGGAGACACCATAATGATCATCCTCCCACTGATGATCAAGATCAGTACTGTCCAAGCCATAGTTGAATTCCAGTTCGACCGGTTCATTGAAGAGGAGCTCCAGTCCAATCCGGTCCGATAAGCTGTAAATCAATCGAGGCTCTTGGGCTAGACCGGGCCGGACGGTATCGGGATACTCCCCGGTGATCAGGGTGTCATTCAGGATTTGGGATGAATTTCCAGCGGTATCGACGGACCAGATCGACCAGGCATAGGAGGTGAGATGCTCCAGCGAATCCAACACCGGATGATGCAGGGTATCAGCCGCTGAATCACACCATAATCGTTCCCCGACTCTCCAGTATCCATAGCACGGCTCATTGTTTTTCCACTGACCCATCACCGAACCCGGACTGAGGTGATGGATCACCGGCATCTGAGTGAAAATGGGGGGATCCGTATCGGGCACCGTCACAAAATAGTAGTCCAGCGGAACGATCGAATTGCCTTCCCGATCGCTCAACTCCAGATTGACATAGATCCCGTCCTGATAGCGCCAATGAGTGAAAGTCTGATAGACCAGTTCCAGTTCCAGCGGGTCTCCTTCAATCATCGGAACAACCGGAATCTGCTGAATTCTTAGGCGGATCGAGGCCGTATCGATTCCGCTTTGATCATCCGCCAGCCGAATCCGGATGGGAGAATCCACCGGCACATTGATGGAATAGGGCTGGGGATACAGACTGATAATCGACGGCGGGGTATCATCCCAGTTACAGGTCGTAAACTGGTAAACCAGTGACCAGGGACTGCTGTCGGCCGGGTTGATCGATCGGACCTGCCAGTAATAGGTTCGCCGATAGTTGAGACTGTCGATCCATAGGGTGGTATCGGCCAGATCGAACCGCTCCGTCCACCCTTGGGACTGGGACAAGGTGGAATCAGGCCCCAGCCGGAAGTGATAAAACTGAGCCTGATCGGAATGATGCCATATAAATTGAGTCGGGATCGGAACATGCCGGGCATGATGGGCCGGTTGGATCAGTTCCGGAACGGCCGGGGATTGCCATCCCCAACTGTTCATTATTCCCGGAGTTCCTCCGTTCGTTCGGCTCTCTTTCCAGTTTTCAGGTTGGGTGTTGTCCAGATCCGGCGACCGGAGTTCCAGTGATGCTCCCTTACCATTGGGCGCGGTCGGCCAAGGCGATGCACTCTTATAGAAGACCGAATCGACCGGATTGTCATCGGTATCGATCAATACCACCGCTTCACCGCTGTTATTGAGGCTTCCCCCATCCCATTGACGGGCCGTTCCAGCCGGGTAAACCTGCCGGAAACCGATGGTATCGACCGTTAAAACCAGATATTCTCCGGGTTCCAGCCTGTCCCCTTCCTCAAATTGATGCTCGATTCCCCGGTTGAACCGGTATCCGGCCAGTTCCACCATACCCGTATCGGCATTGTAAAGCTCGATGAACTCACTTCGGTCTTCCCCGGAAGGATTATACATGATCTCATTAATGATCAGTCTGGGAATATTTTTTCGAATTTTACCGGAACCGGTGATGGTGACCGAGTACTCACCCAGATTGCTCAGGATCTGATAGGTATCGTGATAGGTCAGGCTGCCTGGGGGACTAAAACGGATCCTGACCGAACAGGTTTGTCCGGGCGCGACCGGAATTTGGATGATGCTATCGCCCTCAAAGGCTGTATTAAGCAATAATGACCCGTGATGAATCATGAAATCGGCATTCCCTTTGTTTTCAATCATCAGGATCGCTTGTGCCGTGTCACCGATCCGGACTTTGCCGAAATCGAGGGGATTGGGAGTGAAGACCGGCAATGCGGTTGGAACCAGACGGGTATTGAGCCCGCCCGGACTGCCTCCCGGAACCAGGCTGGCCGACCAGTTGATACCGTTATTGTTGTCCAGTTCCCAATCGTTCAATTCCAGTGATGGCCCTTTTCCGTTGGCATCGGTCGGCCAGGGGGATTGGCTGCTGTACAGTACCGAATCCAACGTGATCCCATCCGGATTCTCCACTACAATAGCTTCCCCGGTATTGTTCAGACTGCCGCTTTTCCACTGGCCATCGGCCGGCCAACCATAACGGTTGATAAAGGCGGCAGTATCTCGCGCCAGAACCCGGTATTCTCCGGTTCCTATTCCGAATCCGGCAGGCAAGGTCAACTCGACACCCGACGTCAGCCGATATCCCTCCAGATCGATCCATTCCGGCTCAGGATTGAAAAGCTCGATAAATTCCAGACTATCCTCTCCCGAAGGATTATACATGATTTCATTGATGACCAGCCGATAAACCGGATAGGCCTTTTTCCCGGTTCCCGATAAAGGAATGGTATCAATCCCCGCATTCCCCATGATTCTGAGGCTGTCATGGTATGGCATGACTTCGGAAGGACTGAATCGGACCGCTAATTTCAGGCTTTCAGCCGGTAACAGGGTAAAGGGCGGAGATGGAGTGACCGAAAAGATCACAGGCCTCGATTGCTCCCACCCCGTTATGATATAATCGGCCAGTCCCTGATTGAGGATGATCAATTCCCGGATTACGGGCTGACCGATCGGAACCGAACCGAATTCGATGCTGGATGGCATGAAAAGGGGAGATGGAACCGGCCGGCTCAGGCTGTTCAGACTGCCGGGGGTACCGCCGGCATCCAGGCCGGCTCCCCAATTCTCCGGCTGCAGATTATCCAGTTCGGGCGACTTCAGTTCCAATGAGGGACCGCTTCCATTGGCGGCGCTCGGCCATCCCAATCCCGGACGGTAATAGACCGAATCCACTTTACTCGAAGCGGCATTCAGCAGAACAATGGCTTCACCGGTATTGCTGAGGGTCCCGCTCCATTTGAATCCGGCCGCAAATCCATAAATCTCGCGGAAACGAGCCGTATCCTTGGTGATCACCAGATACCCGCCCGAATCCAGCAGGGTCCCGGCCGGAAACACCATTTCTACTCCGCGGGTCAACCGATATCCTTCCAGACTGATTCCACCAGGTCCCGGATTGTACAATTCAATAAATTCAGCTTCATCATCCCCAATGGGATTGTACATGATTTCATTGATGATCGGATCGGCACCGGATACCCTGAACCATCCGAGCAACACCCAAAGCAACGGACAGATCCAAGAGATTTTCATACCCCTCCTCCTCCTCATCGTGTTATTAATTATTCTCAATATAATCGATAAAAAATCTTTTGTCAACTATCGCTAAAAAGGTAACTCTTTTTATCGCTTTACAATCTCAACCAATGAGGATATCGGAGATGCCCCAGTTTTTACTCTGATGGGGTAATGATCCGATCCGGATAAAATCCTGATTGGATCAATAAATAAAAATGCTCCATTATCCGAAGGAATGAACAGGCTGAAAAAGAGCAGCCCTCGTCCGGATTCAGAAAATAAGTTATTGACAAAGAATAATCCATGTATTAGATTGATGAATAGATTCCCGATCCAAAGTCCGGAATTTTCGAGTGTTTTTTAAAAGACTGAAAGGTATCGGGAATGATCAACCGATCGACGCACCATGAATAATAAACGTTTGAGCTCCCTGTTCATCATCCTGATGTTTGTTTTTCTGACCGGAATGATGATTCCGGATCCGATATCAGCCAATCGATTACCGGGAATCGGATCCCGAGCCTTGGCGCTGGGCCGGTCATTTGTGGCGATGTCCGATGATGGTACTGCCATCTACTATAATCCGGCCGGATTATCGCTCCTCCAGCGTCAGGAAATCAATCTTCACTATGCCGATCTTTACGGGATCGATTTAAAAAACTCCTATTTTTCATATACCTTGCCCATCCATGACCATTCCTCACTGGGAATGGACTGGTACTATCTGGGACAGAACGAATCGGATTTCGACTATTCCACCAACAAGATCGGTCTGGCCTGGGGATACCGCCTGAACCGGCTGATGATCGGAATCAAGCCCAGCTACTTCAGAACCAATGTCAGTTGGAATTCCAGGAATTATGCCCGGGGGAACGGCTGGACACTGGATGCAGGGGTACTCTTCCAACTCTCGCCCCATCTGCGGCTTGGAATGAGCGGGCTCAATCTCTACAACCGGATCAGTTACGGAGACGGAAAATGGCATGCCTATTTCGATCCGGAATACACCGTTGCGGTTAGTTATATGCCGACCTCGAACCTGACGATGGCCGGTTCCTTTTACCATGACCGATTGTCGATCGGAAGCGAATACAGTTGGAACGAATGGGTGTTTTTGCGAATGGGTTATCAGAATCGTTTTTTTTCCGGGCATGCCATCCGGGTTTCGGACAACAACGACCTGGGATCCGGTCTGACATTCGGAGCCGGACTGCAATACCGGTTCATGAGACTGGACTATTCATACAGCCGGGACTATGATTTGGGCATGAATCACCATTTCTCGCTGATGTTTTATTACAACCCGGAGATTGTTACTATCCGTGAAGCCAACCTGAAATATCAACCGATCTATAAATCACTGTATCCGTTTTATGAAAACGAGGAATCCTTCATCTATGTGGTGATCAAAAACTCCGATACCCAGCCGGTCAAAGCCCGGATCAAGGTCCTGATCCCTTACCTGATGAGCGAGTTTTATGAAGAGGAGAATGAACTGCCTCCCCAGAGCATCAATACCGTCAGACTGGGCATCAAATTCCGGAACCAATTATTGACCCATTCCGATGCGGGGATGGATCACATTGTTCAGCCGGTGGTACAGGTAGAGTATGTCAAGGATAAGACCCGGAAGAAGAGTGAACGCAAGCTTTCCGCGTTGTATATCATGGGCCGGGGCAAAATTCAATGGACCGATAACCAGTTGGCGGCGGCTTTTGTGACGGCCGACAATCCGGGGATAGAGTCTCTGGCCCGTGAATCGGTTAAACAGTGGTATGCCCGACTACAGCAGGCCAATCTGGATGATCCGATCGGACGAGCCATACTGATGTTTGATGTGATCGGGAAAATGGGAATCATCTATAATCCCGATCCCAACACCCCCTATCAGAAAGTCGGCCGGGATTCCCGGATTTTTGATCATATCCAGTACCCCTCACAGCTTTTGAAAAGCAAAATCGGTGATTGCGACGATTGCTCGGTGCTGATGTCCGCCCTGTTGGAGAATCTGGGTATTTCGACCTGCCTGCTGGATGTAACCGATCCCGATCAGGGTCATCTATTCATGATGTTCGATACCGGAATCCCGCTGGAACAGGCCTCATCCCGGTTCATCTCCCCGGATGAATATATTCCCTATCAGGGGCGAGCCTGGATACCGATCGAGGTCACCCAGTTCGGGCGAAGCTTTCAGGAAGCGTATCGCTACGGCATGCAGGAGTATCGCCGTTGCCGGGAAAGCGGATACTTAAAGATCGTCGATGTCGGTCAATCCCGCCGGATCTATCAGGCCGGCCAGGTCGAACCGGCCGAGTGGAACCTGCCATCACCTCCATCGGTCGATAGCCTGCTCTGTTCTGACCTGGATTGGTTCAAACAGCGCTATACCGCTGTCTGCCGACTGGAACGCCCCATGACCCGTCCGGAGGATTATTATGAAGCCGGGACCTGCCTGCTGAATTACCAACAACTGGATTCAGCCGCTCCGCTTCTGCTGCAGGCCATCCGTCTGGATTCCACCCTGGCTGATGCCCATAACGCCCTGGGTGTCATCCATACCCGAAACCGGAATTATCCGGAAGCGGAAGCCTCCATCAAACGCGCCATCGAACTGGAACCGGACAATTACGGTTTTAAAATCAACCTGGCCATCCTGTTTCACCTGATCGGTAACAAAGAGGCCGCCCAGCATGAAATCCAATCCATTCCGGCCGACAGTTACCCGATCCCTGAAGAACTGTTGAAATCACCTTAATCCTGAAAGGAGTCCATCATCTCGCGCCTGATCTATTGTTTGATTTTAGTATGCATGATCCCGATATCCCGGGATTTATCGGCATCGGATACCCATTCCCCTGATGTCACCCCCCTCGTGCGAATCGTTGTCATCGGATCCTCCACCTCGACCGGCGCCGGAGCCGGCAGCCCCGATAAAAACTGGGTCAATCGATATCAAACCTATCTGCATGATATCAATCCGTCTTATCAGGTCTATAATCTGGCCAAAAAAGGAAATTCCACTTACAAAATTCAACCTGATGGCAGCTTTCCTCCCAACAACCGTCCCATGCCGGATTCCGGCTACAACATCACATCCGCTCTGAAATACAACCCTCATGCCATCATTATCAATCTGCCCAGCAATGATGCCACCGCCAATATTCCCATATCGGAACAACTCAAGAATTACGATAATGTCCTATCGATCGCTCACGACCACCATATCCCGGTCTGGATCACCACCCCCCAGCCCAGAAACCTGCCCGATTCACAGCGGGTTCTGCAGAAAACCATGAGTGATTCCACCCTGGCCCGTTACCATCCCTATGCCATCGATCTGTGGAGTATTCTGGCCGATCCGGAGGGACGAATCAAATCCAAATTCGATTGCGGAGACGGGACCCATCTGAATGATATCGGGCACGAAATCATCCTGTTTCAGGTCATTCGGGCCGGAATCATCGATCGGATTATTTCCGATCGATCGAAATGCGCCAATCCTGATAACCGCTCATCGGATAGATAAACAACCATTGATATTTTATTGCGAATCGATGCGGTCCAAAACTTAGAATGTAATGGTAGGAATCATTAAAGGCACTTCAGTACCATCAGATACTGAATAAAATGAAGCGTCAGACAAACCGGGCCATAACCGGCCGGATCCTCATCAGCGATGATCGACCGGGGTTATGGCCCTTGTGTATTATCTAGTGTTGGAACCTGGCCCCCAAAGAAGCCATGAATCCGGAGATTATCACCACAATCACCCAGTAAACGACTGAAATCCAGATCCCTTTGGAGCGGGGAACATTGTAAATAACTGATAATCCCATCCCCAGAGCGATCACATACCATATCTCAAACGGGTTGATGGAGGCCATAATAGCATAGAGCACCCGGTTGACATTTTCCGGATCGAATAAGGCATGCAGACTGATGACATTCAGATCCATAGCGGAAGTCACCGATTCAGTCCCTTTAATCATCAGATTGATCAGATTGAATAGTCCGGAGATGGTCGTGATGACATTGGCATAAACCACCATACAGAATAATTGCATAAAAGAGGCACTGACCTTAAACGCCATTCCCACCACCATGATGACGACCGCGGCAATGGCCCATTTGATCAGAAGCCCGATGGGAGCCATTAACACTCCGACATAGCTGAAAATCCGGACATATTTCATGGCGTTTTCAGCCGCTTCGGGGGATAGCGATTCAAGCTGACGCGCACCCAAAGCTCCGGCATACGGCAATGTGAGCCATCCAATAATGATACTGATGATTCCGAGGATAATAAAGGCTTTGACCCATTGGGGTTGTTCCTTGATCTTTTCCGCTACCGCTGAAGGATTGGTGATGAACTGAATCAAATCCATCGATATTCTTCCTTTCTGGAGGGTGAATGTTAAGATTATGGAATGAAGCATTCCCATATCGTCATGATTGGGTTCAGAGCCATTTTTGATCAATATATTTTATTTCAATAAAAAGTCAAGTTTAAAAAGCTTGTCAACCAACCTAATTTTTCATGAGGGCTATAATAGATTTAAACAAAAAACATCCATCGATCGGTTATCGATCAATACCCCTGAACACAGACTATAGGCCGATGTCTGACTATTTGAGCATCGGCCTTATTAAAATCTTGATTATTCAGTGATCACGGTATCATCGAATGCTCACTATAAAAAAGCAATGCATCTTACAAATGCAGACGGATATTGAGACGGGTCAGCCAATGGGTAACATAAAGAATGATGAATGAGAAGAGAATAGAACGGAAAATCCCGATCAGTCCCTCCCCCAGCCACTGGCTCCAGAACTCCAATCCCACTAATGCCATCCCGGCATAAAAAATGGAAGGCAGGATATAAGCCAATAAGGGATTGCTTCCGGCCGGTTTTAGAATAAAGGTCCAGCCGGTGATTTTTTTGATATCGATCAGCCAGTACAATCCGGCCATGATCAGGCTGCAGATGGCGGAACAATAGAGGCACCACGCGGGGGTGGCATAGACCTTGGAGATCCCATATAGAGGACGCAGCAACCATCCGCCGGCGGCCAGCATTATAGCGTATATTACCAGCCATTTCAAACGTTTTTTTGAGTCATTGATAGAAGATTCCGGCAAAAAAAGCATCCCGGCCAGCATCCCGGCTACGGCAATCGATCCGTGTCCCCCGATATGCCCGCCGACTGAAATCAGATCGGTCAGGCGATACCATCCGCTCAATCCACCGCTCCGGTCTCCGATGAACAGCAAAATCAGCAAAGCCAGACATCCCACCATCCCGGCCCGGGATCGTTTGAACAACAGGTAGACCAGATTGGCCGTCAGATAGGCCCATCCGATCAAACCCAAAATTCCCCACCAACTGGTATGCATCCACCCGGGCTGAGCGGCATCCCCGCTGCGGTAGACCGCGGCTAACCCGACCAACAGAACCACTCCGATCCATCGCAACCATTCATAGCGCCGATACTGATTCCATACCAGGATCACTCCCGTATAAAACAGCAATGACCATAACGAACGATTGATGCCTGACAGCGATTCGTTCAGACCGCCGGTATTGACCATGAATACCCCCAAACAAAGCAATCCCAACGTTCGTATTCCAATATGAGTCCAAATGCTCCCCAGTGTTTCCCCGCGATTGATCCGGCTGCGAAGGGCAAAGGGAATGGCCATCCCGACAATAAACAGAAAAGCGGGAAATACAATATCCACAAAGGTCATGGCATCGGCTTCCGGTGCGGCATGCTTCATCCAGTCCGGAATCGATCGGACACTTGCCAAATCATTGACAAAAACCATCATCAGAATGGTGAATCCCCGGAAAACATCGATCGAAAGCAGCCGTTCGGCTTTGTTTCCACTCAGATTGCTCATGGTTCCTCCTGTTTATCGCCATCGGGCAGTGTGAATTTGCGGTTTATCATCAATCCATCCGGACCGTTGGTCTATTTCAGCAGCATGATCTTTCGACTCAATTGATGCCGGTGTCCGCTGACATTCAGCAGATAGGTCCCGGCGGCCAGAGGTTGTCCCTGGGAATCGAGCCCGTTCCATCGCACCCTGTGCACGCCGGCAGGCTGAAACCCGGAATAAAGCTCATCCACCTGACGGCCCTCCAGATTGAACAGTTTGAGCTCGATATCATCTCCCTCGGACAGACGGTACTCAATCATGGTCTATGAGTTGAAGGGATTGGGATAATTGGATATGATGGCCGGCTTGACCATCGGGCGATCCGTCTCATCATCCATCGCGGTTGGAAAAAGCTGGACAATAGTAAAATCCACCCAATAAAAAGCCGCCA
>JAGOEH010000222.1 GCA_017997825.1 Candidatus Delongbacteria bacterium
TCGGCATCCGGGAACGCTCGGATATCGATCGCCTGATTGGTAAAGCCGATCTGGCCATCATCGGCTCCAAGGTGCTGGATACCTGGATGAATGGGGGAGCCGAAGCCCTGGATCAGTGGCTGGCCGAAATCACCGCGGGATGATACTCTATGACAAGGGACGGTTCAAATCAGGTAACCGGTTGAGACCAAGCAGAAGCGGCAGGTGAGGCTTGATCGATCAATTGAATGAATACGGGGAAAAAAGAATTCCCTGCTTTTTCATGTTTGATTTTGAACTCCGACAACCGCTGGTTTTACCATTGGACCGGATCGATCCGGGTATGCTGTCGTTCAATTTCAACGGATTCGAAAGCAACCGAAATTCCTGCCCGATTCTATCTGAAATCGTCATCAAAAAACATCCCCCGGGTTTTGATCATTATAAAGCCAAATTCGATCGGATCCATCATCATCTTCGGCAAGGAAACAGCTATCTGGTCAATCTGACCCAGCCGATCCCGATCGAGATCAACCTGACGATGGATCAAATCTATCACTATGGTCGGGCCAAATACAAACTGATCTATCGGAATCGCTTTGTGTTCTTTTCCCCGGAGATCTTTGTCCGGATTTATGACGACAGGATTTTTACCTATCCGATGAAAGGAACCATTGATGCAACGATCCCGGATGCCGAGAGGAAAATTCTGGAGGATGAGAAGGAGCTGGCCGAGCACGTGACGGTGGTGGATCTTTTACGGAACGATCTTTCGACGGTAGCCCGGGATGTTCGGGTGGATCGATTTCGCTATCTCGATCTGATCCGGACTCCTCATCGCGGTTTATGGCAGGTCAGCTCGATGATTTCAGGCCAATTGGAACCGAATTGGCCGGCCCGTTTGGGAACGATTTTGATGAGCCTTCTTCCCGCCGGATCGATCAGTGGAGCGCCCAAACCCAGTACCCTCAGAATAATCCGCGACGTCGAGGGTTATGAACGGGGATTTTATACCGGTATCGCCGGAGTATTCGACGGCCGGACTCTGGATTCCTGTGTCATGATCCGGTTTATAGAGAATTGCGGGGGACAACTGATGTTTAAAAGCGGGGGCGGGATTACCGTTTACAGTCGAGCTGAAGCCGAGTACCAGGAAATGGTGGATAAAGTCGATGTGCCGATTTGTTGAGAGTATACGGGTCGAAAACGGTCGGGTTCATGATCTGGAATACCATAATGCCAGATTGAATCGTACTCGGCATGATTTCTTCGGATTGAGGACCGAAATCGATCTCCACCAGATTATCCCGATTCCTCCGGATAATGGTAGCCTTTTTAAATGCCGGATCATTTATGATGATCAGATCAGAAACATCGAGTTCCTTCCTTATCGGCCGCGGATGATAAAGACCCTCAAACTGGTTCGGGACGATGGGATCGATTACGCTTATAAATATGAAAACCGTTCCGGAATTGATGGATTGATGAACCTCAGAGAGGCGCAGGATGATATCCTGATTGTCCGGCATAATCGGATAACGGATACCTCATTCTCCAATATTGTGTTTCGGAAGGGCTGTCGGTACCTGACTCCAGCCGACCCCTTGCTGAAAGGGACCAAACGGCAGAAGCTGCTGGATGGTGGAATCATTGAAGAGGCTGATATCAAACGATCCGATCTGAGCTATTTTGATGGGGCTTGTTTGATTAATGCCATGCTGGAAATCTCGACCGGTTTATGGATTAGGATCGACGATATTCGTGAATGATCGCAGCAAGATTTTCCTTTCCCAGGTCAGTTAGTGCAAGACCATTGAGGTGATTAAGAAATTCATCATTTCCTTCGGTGTCATCTATGCGTTTTGCGATTTTGGTTATCAGCAAGCCATCGAAATGCTTGTTGTCATAACATTTCAGGCCGAGCCGGGAGACAAAATGGTGGGTGTTTTCGTAGGCTTTGGTGGAAAAAGAAAGACTTATTTAATAAACTTTCCTCATGTGTAGCCTTTATTTTCAAAGAGGTCGATTACTGCTTGTTCGAGTTTTCTTCGGTGAAACTCATTTTCCCGTTTCCCCGTCAGGTAATTGCTTTTTCAGTGTATCTATATCGGATTCTAGTTCTTTCAGGCTTTTTTCCCGTTCCAGCAATTTTTGTGAATCCTTATATTTTTTATACTCAATCGCCACTTTGTCAAGCGCCATATCATGGCTTATGGTGCCCGCGTGCTTGAGAAGTTCTTTTCCGTTGAGATTGATTATCGTATCGAGACGGGCAATCCAGTCTTTCATGTACATGGGAGTATGCTGCTGAGCCATGGCCTCGGCAAAGGCAAGGTACTGCTCAACAATCAGGCTGAGAAGTTTTATTTCATCTTCGTTCAGGTAATTTTTGGCAATACTGACATCGGTTTTCCTGATAGCAACATCCGCCTTTTTATCATACGATTGCATGCCTAAAAGGGGAAGTGTTGCATCAACTCTTCTATAAACCAGCTCGGCGGCAGTCTGTTTACTGATTGCCCAGAGCAATTTGTTTTGAACGATTTTAAAGAACTCGATGGTTTTTTCATCGGCCGGGTCATAATCGATACTTGTTGCATAAATATCTTTAATTTTTTGATAAAAAAACCGTTCTGAAATCCGTATTTCCCGGATTTTTTCCTGTAACTCATTGAAATAATTCATCGAGTTGCCGGATTTGAATCGCTCCGAGTTCAGGGCGAAACCTTTGATAATGTATTCTTTGAGTCTCTGTGTAGCCCAGATACGAAATTGGGTGCCTTGATGCGATTTTACCCGGTACCCGACAGAAATAATGACATCCAGATTGTAGAAATTCGGTGTTTTTTGCTGAAATTCGGAAATCCCGAATTTCTTCATAACGTCGTTTTCCACAAGCTCGCCTTCGGCAAATATGTTTTTGATATGTTCGTTAATGGTGGATTTGGATTTGCCGAAAAGCTCGGCCATGTGATCCTGTGTCAGCCAAACGGTTTCGGATTCCAGGCGGACGTCGATTTTTATGTCGCCAGAAGGGGATTGGTAGATGAGGAGTTGGGAAACGGAAGGCGATAGTTCTTTAGCCATTGAGCATTCCTGAAAGTTTGTAGCCTTCGGCTTTGAAGAAATCGTTTACCGCTTGTTTTTTGCCCATGTAAGCCAAATCCCGATATGTGAACGGTTCAGATGCTTTTTTCACAAATTCCAGCAACTTTTCATTGAAATTAATCAACGCATTATTCATTTGTTCTTCATCACCTCTTAGAATTTGCTTATAGAATTCCTCATCAAGAATTGAAACGGAATCAATGGTACTAAGCTTATTATAGTAATACGTCTATGGATTGTCAATAGAAAACTCAAAATGGTTACTGATGGTTTATGGCAGGTGAAAAGGTTGATACTCAGGCCATGGATCAGATTCAAAAAAAATTGTTAACCAAATAAAATGATAAAAAGATCTTGACAAATAGAAAAAGGGTATTATACTTTTAGAATAATCACAGTCAATTGTGAGTATACTGCATGGAGAAAAAAGGAGTAATGCAGGTGTTATGAAGCATTCTCAGAGTCTTCGAGCCCATCTTTCGACATCGATTATAAACTTTGGTATATATTTGCTGGAATACCAAAATACTTTACTTATCCTAATCGTAAGAAAATTTCTGAATTATCAATTGATGTCCGGCTGATTTTAATGGTTTCAGGATTGATCATCCTGTATGTGATGGATCATGGTTGGAAGGTGAAATTTATTTTTCGGGAGTTTTCCCGATATGTTTGAATGGACTTATTTGATGTGAATGATTGTCAGTGAGTTTTTACAATTGGTTTTCTGTCTGATTCACTATTGTATAAATTATTACGGAGGATTATAATGTCAAAGTTAATGGCTTTCGTTTCAATAGTAATTCTTATGGTAGTATTTTCGAGTGCTGATATTGTGTCGGACAATTCAATTTCCGGTTTGGTTAGTGCGCAGAATAAAATCCAGCAACCTACCGGTATCCCGCAGGGAGGTCCAATCTTCAGGATGGAATCAGGAATTGGGATACTTCCTGCATCTAAAACACCAATCCTAGTAGATGTGGAATATGGTGGATGGGCTTATTGGCCCGATCAATCAGAAAACCCAATAGAATGGGTCACCATGGGGAATGTTTTCTGGCTTAATGTTGGGAATTGGCAATGGATGGATGTTTATAATGGATCAAGAGAAACTTTACCTTCTAATACTTATCGAGAGTATGTCGAATCAGATTTTCAGGCCATTCTTGGTAACACATACCGAAATAATGGAAAGAATAAATATTTTCTTCCTGGAGATCATACGCCTTTTTATGAGTTTTTTTGGAATACAAGCTATCATAATTGGTGAATAAAGACCGGGGGTTTCCCCCGGTCTTTTATATGAAGGGTAACAAATCATGAAAAAAGTATTGATTGCTTTAATCATTTTTCATTCCTGGCTGTTCGCCCAGACCATTCCATTTGACTGGGCGAGTAAAGAGAATGGGTATCACAATATGGTGATCGATTCACAGCATCGGATCCATCTGGTCTGGATCGAATTTGAGGAACAATCCTGGTATGCAGGTGCTACCAACAATTATCCTAATTGTATCAAATACTCTTGTTATAATGAATCGGAATGGTCTTATCCTCTGGTAATTGACTCATTCTGCCCACAATTTGCAGATCGGATTGAGTTAATTATTGATAATCATGATCGGCTTTATTTATTTTATGTTTTTTATACTCTTACTGATACGGGGAATTTAATTCCGGTCCCATTTTACAGAATCATGGAGAATGGAAAATGGAGCGCCAAGCAGAATGTTTATCACGATTATCCAGATGAATCCGATCAATTGGCCCGACTGCCGCTTCTGCCTTTCAGTCTGGTGTTCACTAATTCTCAGGATTCGCTTTTTTTCTGCGATCATAATAATCAGATTATCAAGATCATGGATTGCCGTACCGGGAAATGGCTTCCCTGGAAAAAAATGCCGTTTCAATATTCCTATCTGGTTGATGAGATGATTTTTTCGATGGTGTATGG
>JAGOEH010000223.1 GCA_017997825.1 Candidatus Delongbacteria bacterium
CCTCCCAGTCGTTTTTGTTCAGCCTGGCGGAGAGTCTGTTTGGTAAGCTGGATCAGTGGATTAACTCATAGAGAGCGGAAAGGGGATCTATGCATTGGTTGGATGGTTTGGTTGTTTTGGTTTATTTTGTGATCATCATGGCCATGGCTGTTTACTATTCCAGGAAGGCCGGTAAAGGAACCGATCAGTTTTTTCTGTCGGGCCGGAACCTTCCCTGGTGGATTGCGGGTACGGCGATGGTGGCGACCACATTCGCGGCGGACACGCCGCTGGCTGTGACCGAGCTGGTCGCGCGCAATGGTATTGCGGGCAATTGGCTATGGTGGAATATGGCGATCGGGAGTATGCTGACGGTTTTCTTTTTTGCCAAATTGTGGCGCCGAGCCGATATTCTGACCGATGTCGAATTCACTGAAATGCGCTATTCGGGCAAACCGGCCGCCTGGCTGCGTGGAATCCGGGCTCTCTATCTCGGACTGCTGATGAATGTCATCGTTTTAGGCTGGGTCAATAAGGCCATGCAGAAGATCTTCAGTGTCCTTTTTCCGACCATGGATGCCTTCTGGCTGGTGGTGATCTGTATGATCATTGTGGCTCTCTATGCGTCAGCTTCCGGCTTGCTGGGTACGGCTCGCACCGACGCCCTGCAGTTCGGGATCGCGATTGCCGGCTGCATCGTTCTGGCGATGGTAGTCATCAATCTGCCCGAAGTCGGCGGAATCTCGGGACTGAAGCTCAAACTTCCGGAGTGGGTTTTTAGTTTTACACCGGTGATCGGAGAAGGTAATCTGGCTCAGCAGGTCACCGGCGGAGTCATGGCCATGAGTGCCGGAGCCTTTCTGGCCCATCTCGGGCTGCAATGGTGGGCCTCATGGTATCCGGGAGCCGATCCCGGCGGCGGAGGCTATATCGCCCAGCGGATGATGTCGGCCAAGGATGAAAAACATTCTCTCTTCTCCACCCTGTGGTTTACAATAGCCCACTATACCCTACGGCCCTGGCCCTGGATCCTGGTCGCACTGGCCGCCCTGGTCGTGCTGCCCCGTTCCGCTTCCCCTCTTGATTTGGAAAAGGAAAACCCAACCCTCTATCAACAGGTGGTTCAGGTTTACCAAGCCAAGACATTACATGGGACTGACGCCGGACTCAAGGATAATCCCGAATTCATGGCCATGTACGAAAACTATGAGAATACGGTGGATCCGGGGGTCATGTATCCCAAACTGATGGTCCGCTATCTGCCTCCCGGTCTGTTGGGACTGCTTATTGCGGTCTTTCTGGCCGCTTATATGTCAACCATTGCCTCCCAGTTGAATTGGGGAACCTCCTATATCATCAATGATTTTTACCGGCGATTTATTAAACCGGACGGATCCGAAAAATTCTATGTCGGAGTATCCCGCATCACCATGGTGATCCTTTCGATTGTCTCCCTGCTGGTGACTCATTACGTGTTGGACAGCATCGCCGGAGCATGGGAATTTGTGATCAATGCCAGCGCCGGGATCGGTGCCGTGCTGATTCTGCGATGGTTCTGGTGGCGGATCAATGCCTGGTCCGAAATCTCGGCCCTGATCGCTCCCTTGATCATTTATCCGATCGCCCGCTACGGATTTCACATTGATCCTCCCATCACCCTCTTCCCGACTGTGATCGGGACGACTATTATCTGGGTTCTGGTAACCCTGATGACGGCACCGGTATCGGCTTCGACTCTGAATACATTCTATCAAAAGGTCCATCCGGGCGGAATCGGTTGGAAACCCCTCCAGTCAAGATTTCCCAATATCAGGCCTGACAGCGGTTACGGCAAACTGCTGGTGAGCTGGATTGCCGGAGTGGTCATGATCTATACCGCATTGTTCGGAGTTGGATATCTGATCCTCAAAGAGTATGCCCCGGCGATTTGGGCGTTGGTTTTCATGATCATATCGGTCGGATTGATTATCCGGATGAAATCATGGGAGAACCTGTGAACCCGATTCGATCGGTTTACCTGGTCATTCTGCTCTGGGCCGCCGTCGTTTCGGCCCAGAGCTACCGGCTGTCCAACCCGGATATCATCAAATTGAGACACAACAATTTTACCGACCGGTTTCTCAAATCGGTTTCTACGGCCGGATATCTTTTCTGTTCCACCGATGATATGATCCGCCTCAAGAAATCCAATATTGATGAGACGACCATTCTGGAGTATAGCCGGAAAAAGATCCGAATCAAGGTTCATGATCTGGAGCGGCTTCGGAAGGCTAATTTTTCACGGTCTATGATCTCGCTTTTGATTGATAAAGGGTATTCGCCCACCCTATCGGTGGATCAGATGATCGAAATGAAGAAAAACCGGGTTTCGGAAGAGCAGATCCGGATCCAGGCTTATGGCCCCAAAAACGCGAATTCATAATGGCTCAATCATTGCTGCGTAACCACCGCCAAATATCGGACATCAAAAATCAGGCACTGGCCTTTTTCGCGATATTCAACGGGGAAGGAATTCGGGAAATTGAGGAAATCCAGGACGATGAGGATTTTCGCCCTCAGTTTCAGCATGACCGCGACCGAATCATACATTCTCGTGCTTTTCGGCGCCTGAAGCATAAAACTCAGGTTTTTCTATCGCTGGAGGGCGATCATTACCGAACCCGTCTGACGCATACCCTGGAAGTATCCCAGATGGCTTTGACCATCGCCCGTGTTTTTGGACTGAATGAAGATGTCTGCGAATCGATCGCATTGGGGCATGATTTGGGTCATACCCCGTTCGGTCATACCGGCGAATATCTTCTGCACCAAATTATGACCGGTCAGGAAATCCTGGATGGTTTGATCCCGGAGATGATCCGGTTTCAATTGGGAGGATTCAAACATAACTATCAGAGTCTCCGGGTGGTCGATGTTCTCGAAAAACGTTATACCTATGACGGACTAAACCTGACCCGGCAGGTCCGAATCGGAATCCTTCACCATACCCGCGTAAAGTCCGATATTCACTATCCTGAGATCGATCCCGATCTGATCTCACCGGATTATCCGCTCAGCCTCGAGGCCCAGGTGGTGGCGATTGCCGATGAAATTGCCCAGCAGACTCATGATTTGGAAGACGGTCTGCGTTCTGCGATCGTTTCCTCACGGGAGGCTTTGGAACTTCCTATCTTTGAAACCTTTCCTCGGCATGCCTACGCTCAGGAGGGCCAGATCCGCAACTATATGATCCGCTTTCTAATCAACCGCCTGGTGACCGATGCCATCCATCAAACGCAATCGCGGCTTCAAGCCTGGTTGACAGAACAGGGTATCACATCTCGAAAGGAATTCCTGGAAAAAAGGGAACTTTTACCCCGGAGTATAGTTTCTTTAAGTCAGACTGTGAATGATGAATACCTTGAACTTCGCCATTTTGTCTATCAACGCATCATTAACAGCGCTCAGATCAATCGGCTGGAGGGTAAAGCCAAATTCTTCATCGGCAAGCTTTTTAAGGCTTATCTGAATAACCCTTTGCAATTGCCGGATTATATGCTGGAACGTTATGCGGCGGATAACCATGAATGCTGTCTGAGGCTGCAGCCGTTTGAACAACGGCAAAACTATATTCAGAGATATCGGCAACGTAAAGATTTTATTCGCCTGATCTGCGACTATATCGCCGGAATGACCGACTCCTTTGCTATGGACGAGTTCAAAAAGCTTTACCTTCCCATCTAGGAAGTGAAAGGAGATAGTATGAACAAGGAACGGTTCGCAAAATTGAGCAGCGAATTGACGACTGAACAATGTGTTTATTTTAATATGCTGTCAGTCGAGGCGTTGGTAGACCTGCTGATTAAAAAGGGTATCTGCAGCCGCGAAGATGTGCTGGATTCCCTGAAGGAAGTTAAAAAGAAACAGGATGATTATGTAATGAACCTGATTGAAAATGAAAGAAAGGATGATTGACGTGACGGCATGGGTTTTGAAAAATTACCGGCTGGGCTTGTGGCTGGTGGTGGGACTGTTTTTGGCTTGCGGTGGTAAAGAAGAGAAACTGCAAAGTGATCTGAAAGTGCAGGATCCTCTGTTTTATGATACCAACAACGAATTGATCCGCATGATGGGAGAACTCCAGCTCGGTATGTCGGAAGATGAATTCCGAAAATGGCTTCGTTTGGAAGATCCTTCGATGGTGATTGTAGGACGGGACAATCCGGTGGTAAAAAATCTGGTCAGTTATCACCAGAGCGGTGCTATCCCCGGCGAATTCGATTATGTGTTGGGTGATGTGACGGCTGTTCCGGAATACTGGATTGCTAAAGTTCGGGTCAAAGACGGATTTGTAATCGGTAAGGAATTGGCACCGCAAAATCTCAAGAAAATCAATCGTTATCGGAAAGCGGTCAAGTATTATCCCAGCGCCAAGCCGGTAATCTATCAGAAATCCGCTCCGGCCCCGACCGAATCCACCCCTTCTGAATAATTAGATTATTTTACCGCTCCGGATTGAAGCGTATCAATCCGGAACAGGTTGATCAGGAATGTATCGGGTATGGTGTAATAATCGGCTGCATCGAGAGTATTGCGTGCCAGCCATGCCTGTTTGTTTCGGTATATCCTGATGACGGCGGTTTGGCCTGATCTTAGATCAAATTCCAATTGTCCTTCAGGGCCAATTTCCTCTATAACCCGGCACTGATTCGGAGACAGGTTTGCCCGGGGGAGTGTCGATTCCGACCAGGCCGTGATAACGTCATCGATCATAGCAAAATCCGTTCCGATCCATTGATAATTGGAATCTCGAGCAATTCGGCGAACGGTTCCCTTCCAATGGAATGAGATGCGGTCAATCAGGCCGGGATCCCAGGTGCAAAGCCCTTCGGCCGGGATTCCAATCCGGTCCCATTCGATCTTGTCATGCCAATCCGGAGAAAGCGCTGTCCGGTAAGGATTATAACTGCTCCAAAGCTCATCCTCATTGATGAAAAGGGTATCGCGGGCATTAATGATTAAGCGGATATCGGCCATTGGGTGATTGGAATCTGGCCGGCTGTCCATTCCATACTCCGGGT
>JAGOEH010000224.1 GCA_017997825.1 Candidatus Delongbacteria bacterium
GACGACCTGGAGCTGCATCTGAAGGAGGTCCGGCAGCGGATCGAGCTGATGGATAAAAACGGGATCATCGGCCGGACCGAAATCATGCGGAATACCATCAATACCCTGATGCAGGTGGCTCCGACCCAGGTCACCATCTTCATCTCCGGCGAAAGCGGAACCGGGAAAGAGGTTTTAGCCCGCGCCATCCACTATAAAAGCCCCCGCCGCTTTAAACCCTTTATCGCCATCAATTGCGGCGCCATTGCCGAAACCCTGCTGGAAAGCGAGCTGTTCGGATACGAAAAAGGGGCCTTTACCGGCGCCGTCGGAAAAAACAAGGGTAAATTCGAAATTGCCGATAAGGGAACCCTGTTCCTGGATGAAGTCGGCGAGATGTCGGTCAATACCCAGATCAAATTCCTACGGGTGCTGGAAGAACAAGAATTCATGCGGGTCGGCGGCACCGAAACCATTCAGGTCGACGTCCGCGTCATCACCGCCACCAATGCCAATCTCGAGGAAGCCGTTCAAAAAGGCAGCTTCCGCCGCGATCTCTATTATCGCCTCAAGGTATTCTCCATCCATCTCCCCCCGCTACGAGAACGTAAAGAGGATATCCCGCTCCTGGTCAATCTCTTCATCAATCGATTTTGCAAGGAAAACCATTTCCAGTTTCAGGGAATGACCCATGAGGCATACCGCCGCTTGATGGACTACGACTGGCCCGGCAATATCCGGGAACTCCGCAATATCGTGGAAAGCATCGTCATCATGCAGCCCCAGCGGCAAATCACCGACCGGGATATCGACAGCTATCTGATGCAGAAACAGTTTCCCATCGCATCCCCCGGACCCGAATCGATCTTCCGTCCCAACCTGCCGGTATTCGTCAACAAACCGGTCGATCAGGTGGAACGCGAAATGATTTTCCAGGCGGTCAAAACCCTCCATAAAGAGGTACTGGAAATCAGGCGGATCATCGAAGAACGCCCGAATCCGAGCCAATCCCATTCGCCGGCCGGCCAAACCCCGATCGACACTCAGTTGAATCTTCCCCTGGGAATTCCCATGGAGGAGATCGAAAAAGAGGTAATTATCAAAACCTTACGGCTGTTTCGGGGCAACAAAAAGAAAACCGCCGAATCCCTCAAAATCGGGTTGCGCACCCTGTATCGCAAGCTGGAGCTATATAGTATCGAAGATTATTATTGATCAGGTCCTCCATGCCACTCTCCAAGTCCCAGTCCATTCTTTTACGATTATTGAACACCCCCGGCCTGGGTCCGGTCCGAATCAACGCTATTCTCGAAACCATCCATCCGATCGAGGATCTGTTCGATCTTTCCGAGTCGCTGATGCGGCAGAAATTGAATCTGACGCCATCTCTGATCCGCGCTATCCGGCATGATACCCATCAGGCCCAGACGGAACGACAGCAAGAGCTGATGGAACGCTACCAGATTCACTGTATCGCCATCACCGATCCGGATTATCCTCCCTTGTTAAAATCCTGTTATGACCCGCCCCCCTTATTGTTTTACCGGGGCGATCCTCTTTGCTTGCAGCTCCCGGCATTGGCCATCGTGGGGACCCGTCATCCCGATGATTACGGAATCCGGGCGGTTGAACGGATTACGGCCGAGCTGGTCGAGTCAGGTCCCATTCTGATTGTCAGCGGCCTGGCCGAAGGAATCGACCGTCTGGCCCATCAAACCTGCCTGGATCATGGTGGATTGACGGCGGCCGTCACCGGTACCGGACTGGATATCGTCTATCCGGCCGCCAATAAGAATCTGATGCAGGGGATCATCCGCCAGGGAATCGTTATTTCCGAACATCCTCCGGGCACTCCGCCCCTGCAGCCCAACTTTCCACGCCGCAACCGCATCATCAGCGGCCTAACCCTGGGCACGCTCATCATTCAGGCCGGTCCCCAAAGCGGCGCCCTGATCACCGCCGACTTTGCCCTGAACCAAAACCGCGAAATATTCGCCGTCCCGGGTTCCATCTTCCGCTCCGCCTCTTCCGGAAGCAACGCCCTGATCCGCGATAGCGCCGCCCATCTGATCACCTCAGCTCAGGATATCCTGAACGTTTTCCCGGAATGGCAATCCCGTACCCCCTCTCCACCTGATAGCGACACGTCATCCATAAACATCAACCCCGGAATCCGCCATGAAACCTGATATCATCCCTCTGACCGAATCCCATCTGAACGATATCTCCACCATCTACGCCGAGGCCTTTTCCTCACCCCTCAACCGCCCCGGAAAACGGATCAAGACCCGAAATCCGGATTACTGGCGTCTCTATCTGACCAAAAGCACCCCCTATTCACTGGGAATCCGTCTCCATCATCGTCTGATCGGATTCTCCTTTATTCACTACTGGGGCGATTATCTCTGGATCGGACCCATCGGTATCCTGCCGGAATACCAAAGCCAGGGATTCGGCCGCCGGCTTCTTCAATCCCAAATCGAACAAACCACGGCTGACCGCGAATTATATATGATGGCCCTCGAATCCTCCTCCCCCGTTTCCACCCTGGCCTTCTACCTCCATTCCGGTTTTATCCAGCATGCTCTCAGCTTCAAATTCCTGCTCAACCATACCCAAAGCCCACCCCCCGCCATCCTCCTGCAACACGAAAGCCTTACTCCCCAACGGCTGACTCACCTTCCCTTCATGGATCACCTGTATCTTACCCATCACCTCGATCTGAAAACCGACATCTATCATTTTCTTGACGCCGGACTGGGACAGGCCTGGCTGGTCCATACCCCCGACCATCGCTTTCAGGCTCTTGTTTTTTGGATCCATGACCTTTCCCCCTATGACGATTCCTCTTATCTGACCTATAAATGCATCCTGGCCGAGCCCAACGATCCGGCTCTCATTCAATCGCTTTTCTGCTACCTGGCTCATCGCCACATGCAAAACGGATGCCGGTACAGCCTGCTGACTCTCCAATCCCCTTTTCAATCTCTGATTCCCCACTTACCCTGGCCGGGCTGCAAACTGATCCAATATACCTTTCTGATGAACCATCACCTCTCCCGGCTTGATTTACCCCGCCATCTCTTCTATGCTTTTTCCTGGAACGGCTGAACAGACTCCCGATTCCTCCTATCCGATTTTTATCTAACCTGCCCCTAAAAAAAGGCTTGACAACTGAACATATGTTTAGTATATTAATGAATAATGAAACGTTCAGCCGGGAATAAGCCATGATAAAAAAAGACTTAACGACACGACAATCCGAAATTTATGAGTTTATCCGGAATCGGATCGAGCAGGAGAGTGTCCCTCCAAGCCTGCGGGAAATCGGCAAAGTTTTTTGCATTTCATCCTCCAACGGGGTGAGAGAAAATCTGCTGGCCTTGGAGCGGAAGGGATATATCATCCGGAATCCCAAATTATCCCGCAGCATCCAACTAACCCGCAACCCGGCGGGAATGGATGTACCGGCTCCAAGCGGACGGAGCGATTCGGCCGGAGCGGACCGGGTTCCCCATTTGGGTAAAATTTCTGCCGGCCAACCGCTATGGGCCGAAGAAAACATTGTGGAGATGCTGGACATTTCACCCACGGTCTTTCATACCGACCGTGTTTTTGCCCTCAAAGTTCAGGGTGACAGCATGATCAATGCCGGAATCTGTGACGGCGACCTGATCATGGTCCATCCCCAATCCACGCTGGAAAACAATCAGATCGGAGTCTTCCTGCTTGACCACGAAACGACGGTCAAACGATTCCGACATCAAGACCGCCACTATATCCTGCAGCCCGAAAACCCCCACTATACCCCGCTGATCGTCCGTGACGGCCATGCCCATTTCCGGATTTTAGGTAAAGTGGTTGGTCTGCTGCGCCATTTTCCATGTTAAAAGGTCAAACAATGATCGAAACGATTAACGAACCCATCGACGTCATCACCCTGTTCGAACGCAAGGGACGCAAGCTCACCCCGTTGCGTTTCCGCTGGAAAAACCATGCCTATCATATCGCCCGCGTTGTCAGCGACTGGAGCACCCAAGAGGGGATGTTCCAGAAGTTTTTCTTTTCGGTGATGGTTAAAAACGGAGCCGATTGTTATGAAATGAGCTATGATACCCGCCTGCAACAATGGGTTTTAAACCGGGTTTATCTTGGAGGATAATCTATGTTCAGCGATCATTTGCACGAAGAATGCGGAATATTCGGGATATTTTCACACCCCCATGCCGCCCACATGACCTATCTGGGTCTGTATGCCCTTCAGCACCGGGGACAGGAAAGTTCCGGAATCGCGACCACCGACGGCCGGCAGTGTTATTTATATAAGAGTAAAGGCAATGTTCACGATGTCTTCAATCAGGATGAAATCATCGATAAATACCTGAAAGGGGATACAGCCATCGGCCATAACCGGTACTCGACCACCGGGGGGAATGCCATTGAAAACATCCAGCCCCTGCTGATCAACTTCAAAAAGGGATCCCTGACGATCGCCCATAACGGCAATCTGACCAATACCCGGAGCCTCCAGCGGGAAATGGAAAATACCGGTTCCATTTTCCAAACCAGCATGGACAGCGAGGTGATTCTGCATCTGATCGCCCGATCCCAGTGTTCCTCGCTGCCGGAAATGATCATCGATGCACTACAGAAAATCCAGGGAGCCTTTTCCCTGATCTTCATGACACCGGACTGCATGATCGCAGCCCGCGACCCCTTTGGTTTCCGGCCTCTCAGCATCGGCAAACTGGATGAAAGTGTGGTGATCGCATCGGAAAGCTGCGCCTTTGATATCATTAACGCCGAATTCATCCGGGATGTAGAACCGGGCGAAGTAATCGTTATCGAAAAGGATTCCATCAAATCCCATTTCCCTTTCACCCGGCGAACTTCTCAGCATTGTGTATTTGAATATATCTATTTTGCCCGGCCCGACAGCCTGGTTTTCGGCGAGTATGTCGATGTGGTCCGCCGGCGGCTGGGGCGTCAGCTGGCCATCGATCACCCGGCCGAGGCCGATATCGTCATGTCGGTCCCCGATTCCAGCA
>JAGOEH010000226.1 GCA_017997825.1 Candidatus Delongbacteria bacterium
GTTGGTTCAGATCATCTTGGAAAGTGATTCGATCCCCCCGGTAGAAACCGGTCTACGAATCGCGGAAGCCTTTCAGCGGCCGGACCACTTTTTCAATCATATCCATTACTATAAAAACGATCATCAGACCGCCTTTGCGGTCCGGCTATACCATCTGACCTCCAATTTGGAAACCGCCCGACGCTACTTGGACGAACCGATGTATTATGACCTGATCGTGCATTATCACCATGACCTGCTTCACCAGGGCCGAGCCATCCTGAATGAAAAACCGATACTGTGGGTTTCCGATCGAATTCCGGTCAGGGCTATCAACGCACTGCGCAAAATCTACCGGGAATTTGAAAACTTTTTGATTTTTAACTAAACAGAACCTGCCATTATCATCATAGAAAGCCAAACCCAACCATCGTCAACCGAAAGGAAGAACGGGATGAAACACTTGTTACGGATCGGATTGCTGTTAGCATTATGGTTTATCATGATACATTCCATCCAGGGAGACCGGATAATCCCCGGCCGGTTTATCCAGCACAGCCAGGATTGGCTCTATCTTCCCAGCTCGGAATCATTGGATACCCTGACTCAGCAATCCCGGGTAGTCACGTTTGATTTGAGCCGCCATGCCTTTCGGGGAAATGCGGTGCTGGCTTTTGAATTCATCGATGTCGATCCCTGGTTGGGATACAAGCTGGACATGGTGAATATCAAGATCATCATCAACGGACAGTTGATCGAGTTTATCACCTCATCCAACTCCAACAGTTTCACTTATCGGGAAGTTAACATTTCCAGCTTTTTTTTGAATAACCAGACCATTTTGCCGGTGGTATTCGAGAATAATCAGCAGGGGCGCGTATATGACGGGGTCATGATACGGAATATGGTGTTGAAGAATTCCGAGTATTAGGTACGACCTGACGGGCGAAGACATAAAAAAAGCGCCCCGTTCGTAGGAGCGGGGCGCTTGAGTATGCAAAAAACGGAAAGAATCAATACTTAAAGGCGTCGGTTCGGTCGGTCAATTCCCAGGTGAATCCATTGACTTCACGTCCGAAATGGCCGTAAGAGGCGCTTTCACGATATATCGGCCGATGGAGTTTGAGGCTGGAGATGATCCCATGGGGTGACAGATCAAAATGGTCGCGAACCTGTTGAGCAATCGCTTCATCATCGATTTTGCCGGTTCCGAAGGTATTGACCATGATGGAAACGGGCTGGGCTACCCCAATGGCATAGGCCAACTGGAGTTCGCATTCATCGGCAATACCGGAGGCTACGATGTTTTTGGCGATCCAGCGGGCGGCGTAGCAAGCCGAGCGGTCAACCTTGGTTGGATCTTTGCCCGAAAAGGCTCCTCCGCCATGTCGTCCCATGCCGCCGTAGGTATCCACGATTATTTTGCGGCCGGTCAGTCCGGTATCGCCCATCGGGCCGCCGACCACAAAGCGTCCGGTCGGATTGACGAAGTACTTGATAGTTTTTTCATCGAACAGATCCGCCGGCATAACCGGTTTGATGATCTTCTCGATAATCTGATGCTCGATCTCATTATGATCGACATCCGGATTATGCTGAGTCGAAATCACCACGGTATCCACCCGGTAGGGCTTACCGTCCCGATACTCGATGGTGACCTGGGATTTACCGTCGGGACGCAGGAATTTGATCAGGTTTTGTTTACGCGCTTCGGCCAATTTCATGGTCAAACGATGGGCCAGCATAATCGGCAACGGCATCAGTTCCTTGGTTTCCCGACAGGCATACCCGAACATCATCCCCTGATCTCCGGCGCCTTCCCGATCCACCCCCATCGCGATATCCGGCGACTGTTTATTGATGGCTGTCAATACCGAACAGGTTTTATAATCAAAACCATATTCGGCATTATCATAGCCGATCTCTTTAATGGTGTTACGGACGACTTCCGGTATATCCACATAAATCTTGGTCGTTATTTCACCGCCCACCAAAACCAATCCGGTGGTCACAAAGGTTTCACAGGCGACTCGGCCGAAGGGATCCTCGGAGATGATGGCATCCAGAATCGCATCGGAAATCTGGTCGCACATCTTATCCGGATGGCCCTCGGTTACCGATTCGGATGTGAAGAGAAAAGAGTGACGTGACATGGTCTGCTCCTTTGGGTTAAACAATTATCGAACACATTGCCATTACTCGGAAGTGGTAGATGCCGGCGTATCGACCACGCTGTCACCTTCATCATCAATGACCAGGGGGGTTATATCGATCACCTGATCGTTGGTATCCAAATTGATCACCCTGACACCTTTGGTATTCCGGCTGCACAGGCTGATTTCTTTAACGGAGGTTCGGATCAGAATCCCGTTTTTGGTAATGATCATTAGTTCATCCTCATCGGTAATCTCCCGAATGTTGACCACATTACCGCGTTTGGGATCGATCTTGATATTGATGATTCCCTTGCCGCCCCGGTTGGTAACGCGGTATTCTTCCAGACTCGAGCGTTTACCGTAACCGCCGGCGGTAACCGTCAGCAGACTGTGATCGCCTCGCGTCACCACCATTCCAACCAGTTCATCGTCCGGGCTCAACAGGATTCCCCTAACACCGTAAGCGGTCCGGCCCATACAGCGGACCTTCGATTCCGGGAACCGAATGGCTTTCCCGTTATGGGTCGCCAACACGATCTCCATTTTGCCGTCGGTAACATCGCAGGCAATCAACTGATCGCTTTCATCGATCGTGATGGCCCGTAATCCATCCCGACGTATCGCGGCAAACGCATCCAGACTGGTTTTCTTGATAGTTCCTTTACGGGTCGCCATCACTACATATGAATTCTGCTTGAATTCACGGACGGCCATATAGGAGGTAATCTTTTCCTCGGGCCGAATCTGGATCAGATTGATGATGGCTTTTCCTTTGGCGGTTTTACCCCCTTCCGGAATCTGATAAACCTGGAGGGAGTAAGCCTTACCCAATGATGTGAACATCAGAAGATGGTCATGGGTCGAGGCGATAAAGAGATGTTGGACATAATCATCCTCATTGGTGTTCATGCCGTTGACACCGCGGCCTCCCCGGCGCTGAAGACGGTAATTGTCCAGACCGGTGCGTTTGATATATCCTTTATGGGAAATGGTGATAACCACATCCTCTTCGGCGATCAGATCCAGCATCTCATAGACTTCATTCTGTCCGGGTTGGATTTCGGTCCGCCGCTCATCCCGATAAACCCGCTTGGCCTCGATCAGTTCATCCTTGATAATCTTCATCTGGAGGGTATCGTTGGCCAGGATCTCTTTCAAATGATTGATCACTTTTATGATTTCCCGATAGTCATTTTCAATCTTTTCCCGTTCCAGTCCGGTCAAACGTTGGAGCCGCATATCCAGGATCGCCTGGGCCTGGATTTCGCTCAGACTGAAGGTAGCAATCAATTCCCGTTTGGCTTCATCCGGAGTGCGGGACTGCCGGACAATGGCAATCACGCGGTCCAGGTTATCCACCGCGATTTTTAATCCCTCCAGGATATGGGCCTTTTTCTCGGCCGCTGCCAGCTCGAAACGGGTTCGACGGATGATAACCGTGTGGCGGAACTCGATAAACCGGGTATTGATCTCTTTCAGATTGAGAATCACCGGTTTCTGATCGCAAAGCATCAGCATGATCGCACCGAACGTGACTTGCAGGTGGGTATGCTTAAACAAATTATTCAGAACCACCTGCGGTACGGCATCCTTCTTCAGCTCGATCACCACCCGAACACCATCCCGGTCCGATTCATCCCGAATATCCGAGATCCCTTCCAGTTTTTTATCTTTAACCAGATCGGCAATCTGGCTGATCAGATCCGCTTTATTGACCTGATAGGGCAATTCGCTGACGATAATCCGTTCCTTGCCGGCCTTGGTCGTTTCCATCAGGGATTTGGCCCGCACAATCATCTTGCCGCGGCCGGTCATATACATATCCCGGATTCCCTGCATGCCGACAATGATACCCCCGGTCGGGAAATCAGGTCCCTTGACCATCTTCATCAACTCTTCGATCTCGACCTCAGGATGATCGATCTGATGAACCATGGCATCGATCACTTCACTCAGATTGTGGGGCGGAATATTGGTCGACATCCCGACCGCGATACCGGATGATCCGTTCAACAGAATAGTCGGGAGTACCGTCGGCAAAATGGTCGGTTCCTGTAGTGAATCATCAAAATTGGTGGTAAAATCTACGGTATCTTTATCCAGATCCTGCAGCAGCAGCTGGGTGATCTTATGCAGTCGGGCTTCCGTATACCGCATCGCCGCCGCCGAATCTCCATCCATGCTGCCGAAATTACCCTGCCCATTCACCAGCGGATAGCGCAGGCTGAAATCCTGTACCATTCTGACCATGGCATTATAGACCGCCGAATCCCCATGGGGATGATACTTACCCAGCACCTCTCCCACGATTCGAGCCGACTTTTTATAGGGCTTGTTATAATCCAATCCCAATTCCTGCATGGCAAACAAAATCCGCCGATGCACCGGCTTGAGCCCATCCCTGACATCCGGCAATGCTCGTGAGACAATGACACTCATCGAATAGGCCAGATAGGATTTCTTCATCTCCTCTTCTATATTAACCTCAATGATCCTCTGCAGATCCATAGACTCTATCCTCTCTCATTCCATATGGAGTTTTTTCTCGCTGCATCTTCTCAACTGCACATCCGATGCAAGTGCTTTCCTGCGTTAAGAATAATGCTTTTTTCCGGAAAAGTCAAGCCCATAATCCATCCCAGCCTCTTTTTCCCGCCCGCAATCCAGCTCTCGATTTCACCCCTGGGTGTGTCATTTGACTCATCATGTGTCAATAGACACACCCAGCGAGCTTTACGGATATCCCTTGGTTTTTCCTAACCGTTTGTTATTTAATTAATTAGCTATTTCTATAGACTTTGGCACGATACCTGCATTCTTATTAAGTGCCCCATTACCCCATAAACCTCCTAATAATAGCCCCTGGTTCACAACATCAGGG